>CANQZA010000005.1 GCA_947628175.1 uncultured Clostridia bacterium
CTGATATCCCGTTGTCTGTGTTGTCAGCTTCTTCCACTTAACGGTAAATTTCTTCTTCCCTGCCGTCAGCTTGCTGAAGCTCGTTGCCTTCGGTTTGATGGTAAAGGTCTTTTTTACCGTTCCGCTGTAATTTCCTTTAAATTTTATCGTTACAGTATATTTGCCGACAGCCTTTCTGCCCTTTGCGTATGTTATGGTGTAATCAGTATTTTTTTTGAGCTTTTTGCCATTTTTGTCTTTTACAGTAACAGACGGAGTTTTCACTTTACCGTTATAGGTGTAACTTGTGGTGGAAAGCGATATTTTATAAGATGAAGCCGACACCTTTTTAACGGTAAATTTTTTTGTGACCGAACCGCTGTAATTGTTTTTGAATGTCACCTTAACACTTGCCGTACCGGCATTTGTATTATTTGAATATTTAAGAGTATACTGATTAGATGAAATGGTCTTACCGGAATTGTCTTTAATTTTGACAGACGGTTTTCTTGCTTTGCCGTTATAAACATATGAAGATTCCGAAAGGGTTATCTTTGCCGTATTTGACGAAAGCGCCTTCGGCTTAATTGTGAATGTCTTTGTCACACTTCCGTAATAAAGCCTCTTGCCGACAATCTTTACAGACGCCTTGCCCGCGTTTATATTATTTGAATATTGCACAGTATAGTCTATATTATTCACTAATTTTTTGCCGTTGAGCGTAACCGTGACACCCGGCTTAAGTGCGGCTCCCGTATAGGTGGCAGAAGTGTATGAAAGACTGACAGACGCCGAAGAGATATCATCACGCGCCCCGTAATTATAAAGAATATTTTTGTCTATCCCGTCACTGGTATACTGCCACATATCGCTTTTGATACCGGTGTTTCCGATTTCCTTCACTGAGGTAAAATCAGGATTGGAGACCCAATTGGCATACCAAATTTTTATACTGTTTGACTGTATTTTATTTATATCAATATGATTATCAAACCAATCCAGATTTGCATAAACCATCGGTATATAACCGTTTGATTTCATTGTATTGCAGTACAGAAGCGCATTATCCGTTATCTGTGTTTTATTTTGATGCTCCAGAATTGAACTTTCCTCAATATCATACGCGACAGGCAGACGCATACGGGAAAGATACATTTTATCAAGACCTTTAAGCGTATTGACGGTAAAATCAGCCTCCGTTTGAGCCTCCTGCGAATCAAACGCATAGCTGTAAAGATACACACCGAATACCATATCCGCCTCGCATGCTTCTTTTACAAACTGATAAAACTTCTTATCCAGATGATTGAAATAGCCGAGCCTTATCATTACAAAATCATAACCCTGCTTTTTAAGCGCTTTAAAATCAACACCTTCATTATGCTCTGAAACATCAACACCCATAAGGTAACTGTCAGACGCGAAGGCGGAAAAAGGTATGCAAAGGGATGATGAAATCAATATCACGAATGAAAGAAACAAAGACAACAGTTTAACACACTTTTTCATAATCATCACCTGAAAAACAATATAAATATAGTTATATACAATGTAATTATAAATTACAGGAATTTGTTTGTCAATATATTTTATATGCCTCTGCCCTCTTGACAAAACGGCTATATTTGTAATAATAATATTATATAAAATAGTATTAATAGTAAAGGAAAACGCCCCTGCACCTACTGCACAGGGACGCCACTTGTGTGGATGGAGCATTTTTAAAAACAGCCAGAGAAATGAAAAAAGTACTTTATGAATTGAATGAGGAGAAACTCTGACTCCGAAACACTGTTTTCCACAAGGAGGTTAACCAAATCTTTTTTATGTTTTTATATTATCTAAACATAATTTCTAAATTATGAAAGTAAAATTAATTTTATTCCATTAATTTATTGATTTTTTATGAACATTACCTACGGAGAATAAGAAAATGCAAAATATTATTGATTACATAAACCATTATGCAGATTTCAGCTTTGAGCAAAAGCCTGTCAATGAAATAGACGCACTTATTTTTTCACAACTTGCCTATGTAAATTACGGTGCTGTTGCGGGTGGATTTGACAGCGATGTTGAAATAAAACTTAAAACCGCGTCGGATATCTTTTTCAGTCTGATTGACGAGGCTGTTCTTGAAAAAGAAATATCCATCGTATATAAAGCGTGCATGCTGCTTAAACAATGCGCAGGAACAAAGCGTTTTTCCAATATAAGTATATTAAAGTATGCAAACAATGTGAATGACAGAATTGACAAACAGTTTTCTGCCGTTACCTTTTATTTGAATAAAACAGATGCGCTTATTGCATTCAGGGGAACAGACACAAGCGTAACAGGTGTTAAGGAGTCTGCCATGCTCAGTTATATGTTCCCTGTTCCTGCCCAGATTGAAGGTTTATATTACTTTCAGGAAGCGGCAATGCTTGCCGACAGACGGATTACCGTGTGCGGTCATTCAAAGGGAGGAAACCTTGCGACCTTTGCCGCGGTGAACTGTTCCAACTCTTTAAAGAAAAAAATTGCAAATGTCTATGAATTCGATGCTCCGGGATTTCCTGAGCAAATGATAAAAAGATATGATTATATAGAAATGAAGGATAAAATTCATTCCTACATTCCGCAAAGTTCAATAATCGGATGTATGCTATACCACAACTCAGATATGAAAATCGTCAAAAGCATGAATGAAAATTTAAAGCAGCATCAGGTCAGCTCATGGGAGATAGAAAACGATAAGTTTGTATTTGCGGACGATACTGACAGCACCAGCAAATTCATCGATAAATATATCAAGCTGTTCTGTGAAGAAATCGGTTCTGATAACATAGAAAGTTTTTTTGAAACAGTATTTGATTTTATTGAAAACACGGGAATAAAAAATTATGATGATATAAAAAGGTTTGATTTTTCAAAGCTGATTAAGTCACTGTCATCTCTTAAAGACATTGATGAAGAAAAAAGAAACCTTATTGAGAATACGATAAGGCTCGCAGTAAAGGAGCTTTCAATGCTGTATTATAAAGAGCATTTAAAATCACATACTTTTAACTATTTTAAAATTGACGATTAAATTTGCGTATGTTATTATAATAAAATCAACCAAACAATTTTTAATGGAAAATAGATTTTGACATACCTATTTTCCGGCAGGATTACCGCAGAAAACGGAGAGCATATGGATAAGCAAAAGCAATATTTTATATCTATTGTATCGTCATTTTTAAACAGTGACGCGCCTGAAATACATGATGATATTGACTGGAAAGAAATTTATCGGCTGTCTGTAATGCACAATGTCACGGCGATAATCGCGAATCAGATATCCAAAATACCTGAGCATCTTAAACCTGCCGAACCAATGATGAAAGCATTTCGTCAGCAGCTTGGCTATACAATCATCAGTTATGAAAACAAATGCAATATAATAAACCGGCTCAGAAATTTGTTTAATGAAAACGGCATAAGCTTTATCTTTGTAAAGGGTGCGGTATTAAAGGATTACTACCCTGTTAAGGAGCTTCGTACGAGCGGCGACATAGATATCTTTATAAAATTCAGTGACTATGAACGAGCCAAGGCGCTTTTTTCAAAGGATAAATATCGCATAACCGCCAATGCCTCAGGCGGATTTGCATTTGATTGCGGTGACGAGCATATTGAGCTTCACACCGAAATGGATTATGACAACGAATTTTTTTCTGATATTTTTAATATTGCCGATAAAAAGGACGGCTTTGAATACAGTTTAAGCGACCATTTACATCTTCTGTATGTATTGTGCCACATAGAAAAGCATTTTAACTATCTCGGAGCAGGTCTGCGCATGTTCAGCGATGTAGATGTCCTGTTAAGGCATATGGATCATTTTGATTATCAACAATTCATATCCCTGTGCGAAAAAGCCTCAATTGCCACATTAGCTGTATCCGTATTTTCTTTTTGCAATTACAGATTTAACACACCTGTCAAGGCTGAAATCGACTATAACAAAGACAAGAATATGCTCAACCTTTTTGAAAACATAATAATTGATGGCGGAAGCTTTGGATTTTCACAAAAAAATATGGGTGATTATTATATAAATCAAAGCATCGGTAAAAGCCTAAAGAACAATATTTTTACTAAAATAAAAGCCATTTTATTATTTCTGTTTCCAAAGCCAAGCTATTTTAAACATATCTATCCATACTGCCTGAAGCACCCGGTCCTTATTCCACTCGGATGGCTGCAAAGGCTGATCGGAGGACTTTTTAAAAGAACAGACCATTCTAAAAAAACCATAAAGAATATAATAACCTCCGGAAATTATTCAGAGGAATATAAAAAGCTTTTAAAAGAGCTTGGAATATATAGGAGCTGACAAAATGAAAATCAAAAACCTGTTCAGGTTTATATTTTTTATCATCGTCTATTCCGCTTCATGCCTTACAATTTCAACAAACAGATTTTCGGGCTACTTCAGTTATACAACAACAATAAATCTGCTCGCAAAATTCTGTATTATTTTTATTTTTGTTTTTATTGCGGTTTTAATCAATAAACAAAATGAAAAGCAGGTTATTGCCTACTCGTCTGTTTTTATAAACATTGTGCTTCTTTTATACATCTTTGACTTTTATGTGACACAGATAAGCGGCAATAATATCTATTACAGAATGTGGTGGCTTTCGGCAATATTTATAGCGCAGGCGGCACTTTTTACAGGCGGCAGAATTATGGGCTATAATCATTTTTCAAAAAAGTTCTGGCTCTCGTTTTTGCCGACATATATTTTTACTTTTATTCTCATTTTCATAAGAAAACCTTTTACTTATTTTGAGGTAAATTTAAAAATAGGAGACGGTGTATTTTCCACTATAGACTATCTGATAAGCCATTTTAAGGGTAACACATGGCCACTGTTTAACCTTGTCGGAAATGTAGTCTATTTTGTACCTCTTCCGTTTTTTGTAAAAACAATTTTCGGCAGGCTCAAAAACTCAAGTGTATTGTTTATAAGCCTTATCGTTCCCTTTTTTATTGAAGGATACCAATACATTCTCAAATGCGGCAGCGTTGATATAGATGATATTGTTCTGAATTTATCGGGAGTTATTATAGGTTTTTTGATATTTTTAATGGATAATAAGCGGGATAAAGTCTTCAGCGAACACTGTTGAGCGTTTCATAATCCTCGTTTTCCTGTGAGTTTTTCAACACTTATTATGATTGCAATAAGCTGTGTCAAAACACAGTCATACGGAGAATATCCCTCAATACTGCAATAAGATTAAAAATACGATGGTTTGATAATAGACCATCGTATTCTTATATCACTTACAAATGTATTAATTTGTGTCAGTATTCAGTTCTTTTAACAATTGATTATGGTGCTCATCCTGCTTGTTTCTAACGATACTTGCTGGGATAAAGCACAGACACATCACAGCAGCCGCACCAAGGAAGAGTTCTACGGGATAAACTATCTCCGTCTCGCGCACTCCCTGGTTTGCGGCATTAATAATTATCTGCGCAATAATAGGACCGGCAATCATCGGCACAAGAACATACATCGCCATTCGGCAGCCCTGAAAAAGCCCCTCCTTGCCCTTAGGTATGTAATCTCTGTAAGATGCCGTAAACAGACCTGCCATAATCAGACCCACACCTATAACAAGAATTCCGCCTATCACGAGGAGAATAATCTCAGCAGTTTCATTTTTACCGATAAGAAATTTTGCGCTCCATATAATGATACTGCCAATAATGGATGCAAGAATAACGGGGTAATAAAAATTCCTTTTCCCGTATTTGTCAATCAGTGTTGAAACAATCACCGAACCTCCTGCTGCAACAACCATGATAACAGCAACAGGAATAATATAATTCTTAATTTTAAGTGTGCCCTCAACCAAGTTGAACAGATAGCTGGAATAAATCTGATAGGCTATTGAGGAAATCATATTGCCACAAAGACAGATATACAGCATTTTATTTTCCCTGATAACCTTAGGTTGTAAGGAATATGTGAAATCCGAAAGAAAGGACGCACTCTTATTCGGCTTCAGGCCCTTTTTATCTTTCATAAGAAACAGTCCGATTATACCGCCGATAGTGGGAACTACACCTAACATAAGGAAAAACTTTTTCCAATCGTCGGTAGTGGCATCTGCATTCGTCAGTCCGTCAAAGCCCACAAAAACTATTGCAAGCGCAAACAGCGGCATAATGGCGAGAACTGTGTCTACTCTTGCGCGGTTTGCCGTGTTTGAAATATCGGTTATCCATGTATTAAAAGCCGCGTCGTTGCTTATTGAACCGATAACCGTCATAACACAATCCATTGCCACAACGAGAATCACTGCCGGAATAACCTTCTCCGGTGACGGTTTCATCGGCATTAGCGCAAACACCATGATTGTAAAACCCCAAAAAACATAACCCCAGCATATAAAACTTTTTCTTCTGCCTGTTCTGTCACACAGTGCGCCGCCGATAAGTGTTGAGAGTGTTGCAAACACTGCCGAAAGCGCAACGAGCAGCGTTGTGGCATAGGGAGCTCTTGTTATTTCATTTTGCATAAAGCGTGAGAAATACATATTTTCAATCATCCAAGCAATCTGCCCGATAAGCCCGAAAATAACAATAGATGCCCATGTTCTTGAGCTCAGCCTGCCAACACCGGAATTCTTTTTCAAACCAATTCCCCTTTCTGATCGGATTAATGCTTTTAATCTACTTCCGCTAATCCTATAATAACATTAAATTCCCAAAAAGAAAAGAAAAATATAAAAAAGCGAAGGTCTGCACCTTCGCTACAGACTGTATGCAGCCGATTTCTCGGCTGCATTTTTAATGATTTATTTTGCAAGATTAAAATATTCTGTAGGTGTTATATGGTAGGTTCGTTTGAATGCAGTAATAAAGTGTGAAACAGAGGAAAAGCCAAGAACTTCACAAATCTCATTATTATTTTTACCCTGAACAATCATATCTTTTGCTGCCTCAAGTTTTCTTCTTGTAATATATGCGCTTAGATTTTCGCCCTTTTCTTCTTTAAAAATTTGTGAAAGATAATCGGATGATATATTGCATATTTCAGATAGCATAGAAACCGTAATCTTTTTATTAATGTTTTCATTTATATAACATATACATTTTCTGACATGAGGTGACTGAGAGGGTTTCAACTTGCTTTTGTTCACCATATTTGTGAGACTTATTATTTCTTTTGCAAGCAAATTTAATATTTTTACCCTTGAATTCATACTGTCTACAAGCATAATTACTCTATCTGAAAAATCGTAAGCTTCCTTTTCGTTCAGTCCTCCCTGTATTGCATATCTTGTCGCAAGAGTAATCGTGCTAACTGCCAAATATCTATACTGCATAACACTATCATTTGAAAGCTTACCCGTTACAACCAATGCACTTATATTCTTTAACTCTTTAACAAGCTTATTTATATCGCCCTGCGTTACACATGAAAAAATTTTGATTTCTGTTGTATATCGGGTGTGTTTTTCATTTTGACCCAATACATTTGCTTCATCTTCAAGTGTTTTAATATTTATTAATTTGCCAATATCCATATTCTCACCTCAATTTTAGTTTAATATAATCAGAAATGAATTTCAATTATATGGATTTAAGCAGTTTAGGAAGTTTTATTATAACACTGCCGATTCTCCAAAAAATTTTATTAAATCCAAGAAATGTTGATTCGTCATCATTAAGGATATTAATTAATCCCTCTGCCATTTTAGGTGAGAATACGCCCATACTCATCTGAACAAAATTGCGTATAGGAATTTGTGTTGCCATAGCTGCAAGCATTGCACCATCACCATTTTCATTTGAACCCATTTTTGTCATAATGTATTTAATTAGTTTAGCAATTTTGCTGCCCCATTTTGTATACATGGCATCGTTGATACAGCAATAAATATCAATCTTTTTATTTTTGTCGATTTCAGATGATGGTATTGGTTTGCCATATACAGACTTAAACTGCTTGCCGTTCATATTGTTGATGTCTGCAGTATAGTATGCAGGAGCAGTTTTTCTGTAATCAGGGATTTTTGCAAGAACAGTTGATACAACAGTAATAGTTTTTGATAATTTTATATCTCTGCTTGATGTACCGACAAGTATATCAAATTCACCTGTTTCAACCATCCAATCATTTATATTGATATTCCAAAATGCAAATGCTCTTTTTGAAAGTTCAACAGAAACTTCTTTTTCTTCACCAGCTTTAAGAAATACTTTTTCAAAAGCACGCAGTTCTTTAATCGGTCTAAATATAGTTGATTCTTTATCAGCAACATAAATCTGCGCAACCTCCGCACCGTCAGTACTGCCTGTATTTTTAATTTTAAAGGACACAGTTACTATATCAGTGTCTTTAATGTTGTCCGATGACAATTTAATATCACTGTATTCAAATGTTGTATAAGAAAGTCCGTAACCGAATGGAAATAGAACATCTTTTTTTGCAGTGTCATAATAACGATAACCAATATATACAGATTCTCTGTGTTCACTTGTTACAGGACCGCCCGGATAATTGCCATATGTAGGATTATCACTAAAGCTGATTGGATATGTTTCGGATGTTTTACCCGACGGATTAATTGTACCTGTAAGAATATTTGCAACAGCAGCACCGCCAGCCTGACCGCCAAGACCTGAATTAAGAAGCGCTTTAACCTCATTTATCCAAGGCATGTGAATTACCGAACCACCTGCAAGAACAACAACTGTATTAGGGTTTGCCTTGGCAATTTCTGATATTAGATGATTATGGGAACCTGGCATTTCAATATTTTTTCTGTCATATCCCTCTGCCTCAAATTCTTCGGTAAGACCTGCAAATATGATGGCCACATCCGCTGCTTTTGCACTTTTTACGGCTTCATTAACAAGACTATCATCTATTACATCTTTACCCTTATCATAACCCTGAGAATATGAGATATTAACCCCAAATTTCAAAAGTTCATCATAAGCGTTATCAAGTTTAGTAGGATTAACAACAGAGGTTCCTGCACCCTGAAAACGAGGAGCCTTTGCCATTTCGCCTATAACTGCAACCTTTTGACCTTTTTTTATGGGAAGAACATTATCTTCATTCTTCAACAGCACTATTGAATTTTCTGCTATTTTTTGTGCGATTTTATGGTGCTCATTAATATTAAATGTATGTTCCTTTTCAAGAGCAGGTTTTGATTTCAAAATCAATTCAACTACATTATCAACTGCTTTATCAAGTATTTTCTCATTAAGTTCACCACTCTTGACAGCTTCAATGATTTTCTTTTTATTAAGTGTGCCTGATGACGGCATTTCCAAATCCGTTCCGCATTCAAGTCCGGGGACTCTGTCAACAGACGCACCCCAGTCAGTAACAATCAGTCCGTCAAAGCCCCATTCATTACGAAGTACATCTTCCTGCAGCCATTTGTTTTGAGAAGAATAAATACCGTTGATTCTGTTATATGAATTCATAACTGTCCAAGGCTTAGATTCCTTTATGCAAATTTCAAATGCAGTTAAATACAATTCTCTGATTGCTCTGTCATCCATGATTTCATCAATAATCATTCGGAATGCTTCCTGAGAATTGCAAGCAAAGTGTTTGAGTGAGGTACCTACACCTTTTGACTGAATACCATTAACAAGGGCGGCAGAACATTTGCCGGCAAGTAAAGGATCTTCGCTAAAATACTCAAAGTTACGACCACATACGGGTGAACGCTTTATATTTGTGCCGGGGCCGAGAATAACGGATACTTTTTCCTGCAAGCATTCTTCTGCTATCGCTTCACCCTCAAGTTTAAGCAAATCCTCATCCCATGAGCAGGCAGCAGTTACGGCAGGAGGAAAGCAGGTTGATGGAACAGAATTACCGAGTCCAATACCTTCAGGCCTTTTTTCAGTGTTCTGTTTGCGCAAACCGTGAGGTCCATCTGTCATCATAATTTTAGGTAACCCAAGTTCCGGAGCAGACTGTAGATACCAATAGTTTAGTCCTGAAACAAATGCTGCTTTTTGTTCAAGTGTCATTTTGCTTACAATTTCTGAATGTTTCATAAATATTACCCCTATGAATTAAATATATTTTATTAATTTGAGTGTAATATTTATTGATTTTTTATGCAATGATTTGCCTATATTCACCTATGATTTGTGAAATTATTAAAGAAAAACAAAATGATTTTTACAAATATATGGTAAAAACAATGAGGGCATTTGTTTAATTATAAATAAAAAGGGTCTGCACCTTCGCTATCTTCCTCTTTCAAATGATCTGACTCTGAATCGTGCACCCGTTGACTCACAAATCTGCCTTGATTTTTCCATATCCTCCTTGGAAATGACATCAACAACAGTCATACAGACATTATTACAGTATTTTACACATTCCCGCGTAAAATGAAGCATTGCATCAAATGCCTTTCCCTTATAAATATTTCTTGTAATTTTATCATACTTTTCCGAGGTCGGTCCATTAAGCGAAATGGAAATGCTGTCAAAAAGCTCCGACAGTTCCTTTGCTGTCGGTTTTTTATTAATCAAATCGGAAAGTCCGTTGGTGTTGAGCCTTAATTTTATATCGGGATTTATGCTTTTAATATAACGCGCCGATTCAATAAGATTGTTATAAGCGCTGGTAGGCTCACCGTAGCCGCAGAAAACAGCAGAGCTTACCTTAGAAAAGTCAAAATCATCAATCGCTTTTTTTATCCGATCTATATCAGGCTCTTCGTCAAACCAAAGTCTCTTTGCTTCACCGACGGCATCGCCTTTTGAGCGGATACAAAACGCACAGTTGCAGGGGCATTTATTAGTAATATTCAGATAAACGCCGCCCTCAAGAGTATAAACAATATCAGTCATTTAAAAATCCTCTGTCCATAAAAAGTTTTTTCTTAATCTTTGCGGTATCGAATGCGTACGCAATAATAATAAATACCACTGCGCTTCCCACAGCCTGAATCACATTGCCGGGTATGTCAACAACAGCATACGCCTTGTCAATAATCAAATCCGACACAAAGTATCCGAAAACAGTTATTGCTCCCGAAAGAATTGTAAATAATGCCGTAAGCGGTGTCAAGATTTTTTCGCTTTTTTTACTGACAATCACAAATGGAAGTGCAATAAAAAGCTTAATAATAAGCGTTGCGGGGGCATATACGGCAAAGCCTGATGTCAGATCTGCCATAGCCTCTCCGACAGCCGCGGCAAAAAACGCCCATGGTCCGCCTAAAACAGACGCTACTATATAGATAAGAGCATCACCCAGATGCACATAACCCGATGCAACAGGTATCTGAACAAATCTCGTTAGCGCAAAAATCATTGCGGTAAACATTGCCGTCATTACCATTTTTAAAACATTCTTATTCATAATATCAAATCCTCCAAAATAGTTTCAAATTCTACGCCGTCGTTATGATTCTTGACGGATGTATGAAAAACAGCTTTCTCTATAAACGAGGTTGCCTTTGATACGGCATCGTTTAATGACATTCCTCGTGTAAGAGCACCTGTAACAATGCAGGAAAAAATATCCCCTGTTCCGCTGTAATAGCCGCCTGTATGAACGGCAGTTGCTTTATAAGTCTCGCCGCGCGAAAAAACTATATTTGATATTTCCCCGTTTTGTCTGTACCCTGTGACAACAATATTCTTTATGCCCTGCTCAATGAGCTTATGCGCATAGCGTTCTATCTTATTATAATCGTTTGAAAAATCCTCATCGGCAAGCAGTGCAAGCTCACATATATTCGGTGTAATTACATCTGCTTTTTTGCACAGGAGCCTCATTTTTGAGCACATAGCACTGTTGTACCCGTCATATAGTGAACCGTTATCCGCCATAACAGGATCTACAACCAAAATAGTGTTTCCGCTTTTAAATGTATCAATAAATTCGCTTATAATATCAAGTTGTTTTTCATCTGCAACAAAGCCGGTCAAAATTGAATCAAAGCGTACATTCAACTTCTTCCATTCATGAATAAAATCAGACAATTTGTCTGTCAAAGATACAGACGAATAGCTCTCATATGCAGTCTGATTTGACAAAACAGCTGTTACAAGCGGATGAACCTCAACACCCATAACGCTTATAATCGGAATTGCAGCTGTCAGCGAGCATTTTCCAAAGCCCGATATATCATTTATCACGGCACACTTTTTTGTCACTGAGCACACCCTCTTGATTTCTTACTGTTAACATTATATAATGATACTGATATTAATAAAATACACAGTTTTAATAATTTTTTAGTATACAGATTGAGAGGCATTAAATTGAAATGAAAAAGTATAATCAAGTATATAATGAAATAAAAAATATGATTCTCTCCCGCCAACTAATATGCGGCGATAAAATACCCTCCGTGAGAAAGGCGTCACAGCTTTACAGCGTTTCAACAACAACAATTCAAAATGCTTATTTTGATTTATGTGCCGACGGATATATTATAGCACAACCAAAAAGCGGTTATTTTGTATCTGATATTGAAGAAATTCTAACACAGGAGGAAAGCAGCCGCCAAACAAGTGATATAAAATATGACCTTACCGGAGGAGCGGCAGATGCAGACAGTTTTGATTTTACTCTTTGGCAGAGATACATAAAAAGCGCACTCAGGCAAAAGGAGCGTCTGCTGTCATACAGCGAGCCGCAGGGCGAATATGATCTGAGGTGTGCAATAGCGCAATACATTAAGGAAAAGCGAAATGTAATCACTTCACCGGACAGAATCATTATCGGTGCGGGTGTTCAGACACTTTTACAGACAATATGCCCTTTGCTGGACAAGAGTCTGACTGTATCGTTTCCGGACAACAGCTTCAGGCAGGGCATGAGCCTATTTGCTGATTACGGTTTTGAAGTACACACAAGAGACAAGGATGCCGGTATAATTTATGTTTCTCCCTCTCATATGACAAGATGGGGAGATGTCATGCCGATTAAACGAAGACTTGAATTGATTAAACATTCACAAAAAAACGGCTCTATCGTTATTGAGGATGATTATGAAAACGAATTTTTGTATAATGTCACCCCAACACCCTCACTCTACGCTCTGGGAAAGGGCAATATTATATATATAGGTTCGTTTTCGGCAATGCTGCTTCCGGGAATAAGAATCAGCTTTGCCGTTTTAACAAAGCAACTGAGTGAGAAATTCAAAATGCTGAGTTACCGATTTGCGCAGACAGCAAGCAAAACCGAACAAATTGCCTTGTGCCAGTACATCCGTGACGGTCATATGAACGCGCAGATTAGAAAAATAAGACGCCTTTATACAGCAAAAACAAAATCGTTTGCCTCCATACTGAAAGATGAGCTGAAAAATGCGGAAATTGAAATAGGAGAAAATACACTTCAAATAATACTGAAAACAGAATTTTCAAAAGATATAAATATCTTTAATCAAATGTCACTGAGGGTTTTTGTTCAGGAATACAAAGACGGCAGGATAGTTCTTGTCATATCACCGTCAGGCATTGAAAATGCCGAGTTTAAAAATGCCGCCAAAGCATTAAAAAAAGCGCTGATTTAGCATTATCGGACATAAACCGAAAAGCAGTCGCATTTAAAAGTCCTCTTTTTTGTACTGTCCTCCCAAGAGCTGTTGATTAATAAATCACTTATGATACAATAGTCTTGTAAACAAAATCAAGGAGGATTTAAAATGAAAAATACAGTAAAAAAACTAATTCAATCGGTAATCATCTCGGTTGTAACACTTTTTGCGGGATGTATTATCACCTGTGTTTCCTTTAACCTATTTGACAACCTGACTTCAAATCAGATGAAAGTACTTTTTGCCTTTGATGTAATCTGCCTTGCTGCAACAGGTGCCTTTACGCTTTTCATATATGACAGAAAAAAGCTTTTGAAAAAAAGAAAAAAGAAGCTTGAACGGCTGCATTACCAAAGAATTTTAAAGCGTGAACAGGAATTTTCACAAATTGAACAAATAATTGATCATTCTGATTTTGCAGCATCGGCTTAATTGTGTTATAATGTGTCCGGGTAACACCGGACACTTTTTTTATTTTGGAGAAAAAAATGGAAATTAATCATTATTCACGCCATCTGGAACTCGACTGCGTTCGTATTGACGACAAATTCTGGAGCAAGGAGATTGAGCTTGTAAGAAAAGAAGTCATCCCCTATCAGTACAATGCCTTAAACGATAATATCCCCGGGGCACAGAAAAGTTACAGCATTGAAAATTTTATAAAGGCCGCTAAAATCGTACAGAATATAAAGGAAAACAAGAAGGTTGAAACATACCCTGCGGACAAATGGGAATATACAGACGAAAACTGCGATGAAAATGCATTTCACGGATGGGTTTTTCAGGATTCCGATGTTTATAAATGGATTGAGGCAGCGGGATACTCGCTTATGCATACATATGACAGCGCGCTTAAAAGGAAGGCTGATGAAATGATAGACATCGTCTGCAACGCTCAAATGGACAACGGCTACCTCGACACACTTTACATAATTAATGACCGTGATAAAATTTTCACAAATCTTCGTGATTTTCACGAACTTTACTGCTTCGGTCACTTAACGGAGGGCGCAATCAGCTATTACAAGGCTACGGGTGATAAGAAACTTCTTAACGCCGCAATAAAATTTGCCGACCTTATATGCTCCTCCTTTGGCGAAGATAAAAGAAAGGGCTATCCCGGTCATGAAATTGCGGAAATGGCACTCGTCAAACTGTATGAGCTTACACACAGCAGAGCATACCTGGATACGGCGAAATTTTTTATTGAAGAACGCGGAAAAAAACCGTACTATTTTGATATCGAGCGTGATAAAATAACTGTTGAGGACAACTATTTTTATAATCAAGCGCATAAGCAGCCGAGACATCAGCATGAGGCTGTCGGACACGCCGTAAGAGGCGTATATCTCTACTCCGCCATGGCTGATATAGCAAGATTTTTCAGGGATGATGCGCTTTATAAAGCCTGTGAAGACATATGGAATAATATTGAAAATAAGAAAATGTATATAACCGGCGGGATAGGCGCCACGGTTGACGGTGAGGCATTTTCTTTTGATTATGATTTGCCCAACGATCTTGCCTACTCCGAAACCTGCGCCTCAATAGGCTTAATCTTTTTTGCACGAAGGATGCTTGAAATAGCACCCAAATCGAAATACGCCGATGTTATGGAAAGAGCATTATACAACACCGTGCTTGCAGGCATGGCACAGGACGGAAAATCTTTTTTCTATGTCAATCCGCTTGAGGTACTGCCCGAGGCATCACACAAGGATTCGCGCAAAAGGCACATTAAACCCACAAGGCAGAAATGGTTTTCATGCGCCTGCTGTCCTCCCAATCTGGCAAGGCTTATTTCCTCCCTTGGTGAATATTGTTATACGCAAAACGACCATACCTTATTTGTGCATCTTTTTGCAGGAGGAAACATAAAAACCGACAAGGGAAGTATTCATATCCGTTCCGATTATACACACAGCGGGGAAATTGAATTTGACATAAAGCCAAACAAACCTTTCACTTTTGCGATAAGAATTCCGCACTGGTGCGACAATCCCGAATTCTCATCAGAGTATCATGAAAAAGACGGATATGCCTATTTCAGAGTTCATCACAATACGGTAATCCAATGTAAATTTGAGCAAAAGATAAAAATAATTAAGTGCTCAAATAATGTCCGGGCAAACATCGGAAAAGCAGCGCTCTCACGAGGACCTTTTATTTACTGCTTTGAGGAGGCGGACAACGGAAAAAATCTTCAGATGCTCTCCATTTCTCCCGGCAGCCAGATGACATATAAAGACGGCTTTATAATTGCAGACGGCTTCAGAGAGAAGCCGGACGACAAGCTGTATACGGAATATAAAGCGGGCGTTAAGAAGAACTGTAAAATAAAACTTATACCGTATTATCTCTGGGGCAACAGAGGTGAAAACGAAATGTCTGTTTACATAAGAATTGTATAACATATGGAGTAAAAATGGCTGAAAAGTATAAAGATAAATTTGATAAAATGGCAAACGAACCTGTAAAAAAACTTGTTTTTTCGCTTGCAATACCGACAATAATAACTATGCTCGTCAGCGCCGTTTATAATATGGCAGACAGCTTTTTTGTAGGAAGAATTGATACAACCTCTGTTGCCTCAATAGGAATCGTCTTTTCCGTAATGACACTTTTACAGGCAGTAGGTTTTTTTCTCGGAAACGGCAGCGGAATACTGGTGAGCACATATCTTGGAAAACAGGACAAGCAAAAAGCATCTCAGTTTGCAAATACGGCATTTTTCACAGCAATCGGTGCAGGAATAGTGCTTGCTGCCATCGGTCTCCTTTTTTCAACAAAAATAGCATACCTTCTCGGTGCCACTGAAACCACTGCACAGTACGCAGCAGATTATTTAAAATACATTCTGCTTGGCTCACCGTTTATTCTCGGTTCATTTGTTCTCAACAATCAACTGAGGTATCAGGGCAGCGCCATTTATTCAATGTTCGGAATTATGAGCGGCAGTCTAATCAATATAGGGCTGGATCCCCTGTTTATTTTCAAGTTCAAAATGGGCGTGTCAGGTGCGGCAGTTGCGACAATTATAAGCCAGGCTATAGGGTTCACGATTCTCCTTACAGGAACGCGACGAGGTGAAAATATAAGAATTTCAATAAAAAAATTCACCCCTGCGTTATCTGTTTATAATGATATTTTTAAAAACGGATTTCCTTCACTTGCAAGACAGGGCATACAGACTGTGGCAACCGTGTGCCTGAATTTCGCAAGCGCTCCGTACGGAGACGCGGTTATTGCGGGAATGAGCGTATTCAACAGAGTCGCTTTTTTAGGTATGGCAACGGTGATAGGCTTCGGTCAGGGTTTTCAACCGGTATGCAGCTTTAATGACGGTGCAAAGAGATATGACCGAGTTCTTGAGGGATACAGGTTTACGGTTTTAATCGGTACTTGCTTTATAAGCATTATGTCCGTAATCGGATTTATATTCGCACCCGAATTGATTGCACTGTTCAGAGATGACAAAGCGGTTATTGAAATAGGAACAAGAGCGTTAAGGTATCAATGTATTGCCTTTCCGCTTATCGGCTTTTGCACAGCCTCAAATATGCTTATGCAGTCCCTGAGAATATCGGGCAAGGCAACCGTACTCGCACTGGCAAGACAAGGTCTTTTTTATGTGCCGCTAATGCTGATTCTGCCGCACTTTTTTAATGTGTACGGAATTGCGCTGTCACAGCCGGTTGCGGATGTCCTTACTTTTATATTGACAATATTTATGGCAATACCGCAGTACAAAAAAATAAAAAGTAAAATCGGCGGTTAGGATCATGCATATTTTACCTCCCAGCGTGCAAAATAATTGCGGAGGTGAAAATAATGACCGCAAAAGAACTATTATATATTGAAGATGCTCTCGGCCATGAAAAATATTTTCAGACAAAATGTAACGAGGTTGTAAATCAGATACAAGATCAGGAGCTTAAAAACTCTGTTGAGGAAATGACACAAAAGCATCAGCAGATTTTTCAGGACTTTTACAGTCTGCTTGGATAATTATTTTAAACAGGAGGTATCATTGTGAACGATAAAAATTTAATGGAAAATATCCTTTTGCTTGAAAAAGGTGTTTGCGATTTATATATGCACGGTTCTGTTGAATCATCAACACAGAATGTTCACCAAACATTCAAATCCGCGTTAAATGACTCGCTGTGTATGCAGGACGAGCTTTACAGCAAAATGTCAGAAAAAGGCTGGTATACAACAGAGCAGGTTGAACAGTCAAAAATTGACACCGTAAAACAGAAATTTATTGCTCAGCAATAAATAATAATTATAATATAAAATATTATGAGCTGCCCGGGATTACACTTTTGCAGATTCCCGGACAGCTCTTTTGATTCTTATTAATTGTTTACTATTCAGATTTTTTCAGGCATTTTTTTAGATATAAGCCTGTATAGGACCTATCACATTCTGCAATTTGTTCGGGAGTACCGCAGGCAACAATCGTACCGCCTCCCTTTCCGCCTTCAGGCCCGAGATCAACGATATAATCAGCCGTTTTTATGATATCAAGATTATGCTCAATAACAACAACCGTATTTCCTGAATCCACAAGCATATTTAAAACATTTACCAGTCTGTGGACATCCGCAGTATGAAGTCCTGT
Organism: uncultured Clostridia bacterium; assembly: GCA_947628175.1. Lineage (GTDB taxonomy): Bacteria > Bacillota > Clostridia > Oscillospirales > Acutalibacteraceae > Eubacterium_R. The sequence continues at coordinate 18,199 of CANQZA010000005.1, forward strand.
TGTAGGCTCGTCAAGAATATAAATTGTTTTTCCCGTACTTCTTTTTGAAAGCTCTGTCGCAAGTTTAACCCGCTGTGCCTCTCCGCCGGAAAGTGTAGTGGCGCTCTGACCGATTTTGATATAGCCCAGACCGACATCGGAAAGTGTTTTTAGCTTTCTGTAAATCTTAGGCTGCTGCGCGAAAAATTCGACTCCCTCGTCAACGGTCATTTCAAGCACATCATAAATGGATTTTCCTTTAAACTTCACTTCAAGCGTTTCACGATTATACCTTCTACCCGAGCATACCTCGCACGGAACATAAACATCTGCAAGAAAGTGCATCTCGATTTTGACGATCCCGTCACCCTGACACGCCTCGCATCTACCGCCTTTGACATTAAAGGAAAATCTGTTTGACTTGTATCCTCTTTGCTTTGCGTCGGGAGTCTGGGCAAAAAGATCTCTTATATCATTAAATACACCGGTGTATGTCGCAGGATTTGAGCGTGGTGTTCTGCCGATAGGCGACTGATCAATATTAATTACCTTATCAAGATTTCCATCACCTGTTATTTTTTCAAATTTACCCGGTCTTTTTTTCGCGCCGTTTAAAACATTGGCAAGATATTTATAAAGAATTTCATTGACAAGGCTTGATTTTCCCGAGCCTGAAACACCTGTTACCGCGACAAATTTACCAAGAGGTATCTCCACATCAATGTGTTTCAAATTGTTTTCTGCCGCGCCGTAAACAGTAAGCTTTTTGCCGTTTCCCTTTCTTCTGCTCTTTGGAACGGGGATACTTCTTTTTCCGCTCAAATACATTCCTGTAACCGAATTCTCACAATTAATAATATCCTCAACAGAACCGCAGGCAATAAGTTCTCCGCCGTGAACACCTGCACCCGGTCCTATATCGACTATGAAATCGGCGTTTCGCATTGTATCCTCGTCATGCTCTACAACGATAAGTGTATTTCCCAGATCACGCAGATGCTTAAGTGTTGCAAGCAGCTTGTCATTATCCCTCTGGTGAAGTCCTATCGACGGCTCGTCAAGAATGTAAAGAACACCCATCAGAGAAGAGCCTATCTGTGTGGCAAGTCGTATTCTCTGTGCTTCACCACCTGAAAGCGTCGCAGCCTCGCGCGAAAGAGACAGATAGTCAAGACCTACGGAATGCAGAAATTCAAGTCTCTGTTTTATTTCATTAACAACAAGATTGCCGATCAGCTTCTGCTTCTGTGTAAGTTTAAGGTTTGATATAAACGCGAGCTCCTCACCTATCGGCATCTGGCAGAATTCATATATATTCAGTCCGCCGACAGTGACGCTGAGTATCTCAGGCGTTAAGCGGGAGCCGTTGCATGCAGGACAGACGCAGGTAGTCATCACAGATTCAATATCTGTGCGTGCCCAGTCCGAAGAAGTTTCGTCATATCTTCGCTTAAGGTTTGAAATGATACCCTCAAAATCATTTTTATATGTTCCCGAGCCATATGATGTGACGCGCTTCATCGTTATCTTTTTACCTTTTGTTCCGTAAAGCAGGGCGTCAAGACCTTCCTGTGGTATCATTTCTATCGGAATATCAAGAGAAAAGCCGTATTCCTTTGCTATTCCCTCAAAATACATTCTTGCTATAGAACCGTCATTGATATTCCAGCCGGAGGCCTTGATTGCGCCTTGATTTATCGACAACTTTTTATTAGGTATTATCAGTTCGGGAGAAACTTCTTTATACGAGCCGAGTCCCGAACATTTTTTGCACGCTCCGAAAGGATTATTGAAAGAAAACATTCTCGGTGACATTTCCTCAATCACTGCTCCGTGCTCCGGGCATGCATAGTTGAGAGAAAATAACTCTTCCCTGCCCCCTGCAATCTGAATCAGAACAACTCCGTCTGAAAGGTGCGTTGCAGTTTCTATTGAATCAGTAAGGCGCGACTTAATCCCATCATTTATAACCAGTCTGTCCACGATTACTTCTATATTATGCTTTTTATTTTTATCAAGCTTTATTTCCTCGGAAAGATCATACACAGAGCCGTCCACACGCACCCTGACAAAGCCCGACTTACGGATATTGTCAAGTTCTTTTACATATTCGCCCTTTCTGCCTCTCACGATAGGAGACATAACCTGAATTTTTGTTTTTTCCTCAAGGGACATCACACTGTCAACAATCTGGTCAACAGTCTGCTGTGTAATTTCTCTTCCGCATTTTGTACAGTGAGGCGTGCCAATTCTGGCATAAAGCAGGCGGAGGTAATCGTATATTTCGGTAACTGTGCCGACAGTGGAGCGCGGATTGCGGCTTGTGGTTTTCTGGTCAATTGAGATTGCGGGTGAAAGTCCGTCAATATAGTCAACATCAGGCTTTTCCATCTGTCCTAAAAACTGTCTTGCATATGAGGAGAGTGATTCAACATACCGTCTCTGCCCTTCTGCGTAAATTGTATCAAACGCGAGGCTCGATTTGCCCGAACCTGAAAGTCCCGTAAATACAATCAGCTTATCTCTTGGAATTTCAATATCAATATTCTTAAGATTATGCTCTTTTGCTCCCTTAATCACTATATTTTTAATCAACAACTGTACCTCCTCTTGACTTCAAATATTCCTGTAAGCCCTTTTTTCCCTGAGGCGTGACAGGCTTAATCCACTTAAGGCTTTTAAAATGGCGTATGCACAAAAAAACTTTGAAATAATCCTCAAATACATACATGATTACAAACGCCGCAATAAACGGCACTTTAAGCACATAAACAGAAAAAGCAGTCGCGGGCAGAGACATCAGCCACAGAGAAGTTAAATCAAATTTCGCAGCGGTCACAGTATCACCCGCGGAACGGAATACACCGACAACATGAACATACGGTAGCATTCTCACCGGCATTTCACACGCGTATATCAGCATAATTGCCTTTGCGGTTTCCATGGTAACACTGCTGATATTATTCCCCATATTAAATATGCTTACAAGCTGTGACCTGAAAATAATAATCAATATCCCGACAAAAACCGCAAACATGGGAATGATAACGGAAAAGCGTTTGGCATCCTCAATTCCTCTTTCAATCTTTCCGCTGCCGGATGATTTTCCTATCATAACGGAGCAGGCGCTGCAAAGCCCTATAAAAAATACAAACGCTACATTTTCAAAGGTCTTTAAAATAGTCATTGAGGCAAAATATTCATACCCCATATTTGAAAAAATAAGATTAAATAGGAAGGTACCTCCGCCCCATAAAGTCTCGTTCAGAATAACAGGAAGCGCTTTTTTATAAAATACGAACACCCGTTTCCAATGAAAGCCGAATACCCGTCTTAAAGAGGTAATCAGTATATTTTTCTGCACAACAGATATAAAAATAATCATGACAACTCCTGTCCATGTTGATATAACTGTTGCAAGCGCTGCGCCTTTTACGCCCATCTTTTCAAAACCGAATCGGCCGAAAATCATACAGTAATCAAGAAAAATATTGGAGACAGTTGTCATTGCGGATATATACATAGGCAGTTTCGGATTTTCGGTTGAACGCAAAACCTCTGACAAAACATCCGTAATGCCGATACCCGGATATGCCCAGGCAACAACCGACAGATATGAACTGCCTGTTAAAACAATCTCTTTATTTCTGTTGAACATTCCCATTACCGCATCAGGCAGGATGATTCCGGATGCGGCAAATATTCCCGTTACGACAACAGCGGATAAAAGAGATATACCTAAAGTAACATGTATTTCTTTTTTATTCTTTGCGCCCCAGTACTGAGATACAAACATACCCGTAGCAGAGCATATGCCGAAAATAACCATAGTCATAAGCCAGCTCCACTGCCCTGCCATTCCTACAGATGACAGCGCAATATCACCGAGGCTGCTTACAAACAGAGTGTCTGCAAGGTTAAAGGAACTGACAAGGGTATTCTGAATTGCAACAGGAATTGCAAGCTTGAGCGCTGTTTTCCAGAAGCCTTTATCATTCAGTAATTGCACCATTATTTACCCTCGAGCTCTGCTATCTGATCTCTCAGGAATGCGGCATGCTCAAATTCAAGCATTCTTGCTGCCTCTTTCATCTCCCTGGTAAGCTGTTTAATCATAAGCTCTCTTTCTTTTTTCGTTAGTTTTTTCTTTCTTGAGTCAATCTTTTCCTTAGAGGTAATTTCAATAATCTGTCTTACATCCTTCTTAATTGTCTGAGGAATGATACCGTGTTCCTCATTATATTTCTGCTGAATTTCTCGTCTTCTGAGCGTTTCTGTGATTGCTCTTTCCATTGAGTCTGTCACATTGTCGGCATACATAATGACTTCTCCGTTTTCATTTCGGGCGGCTCTTCCTATTGTCTGTACAAGCGATGTTTCAGATCTTAAGAATCCCTCTTTGTCTGCATCAAGTATTGCGACAAGCGAAACTTCGGGAATATCCAGCCCCTCTCTGAGAAGATTTATTCCGACAAGAACATCAAATTCTCCCAGCCGCAGGTCACGGATAATTTCCATTCTCTCAATCGTGTCAATATCATGGTGCATATATCTAACCTTTACGCCAAAATTCTCAAGATATTTGGTTAAATCCTCCGCCATTGCTTTTGTCAGCGTTGTTACAAGCACCCTTTCACTTCGTTGAGCCCGCATGTTGATTTCGGATAAAAGGTCGTCCATCTGTTCCTCAGTAGGTTTAACGACAACAACGGGATCAAGAAGTCCCGTAGGGCGGATAATCTGCTCAACAATACGGTCACTTCTTTCTCTTTCAAACGGACCGGGTGTTGCCGATGTAAAAACAACCTGATTTACTTTTTTATAAAATTCCTCAAACTGCAAAGGTCTGTTATCAAGGGCACTCGGCAGACGAAAACCATATTCAATAAGACTTTCCTTTCTCGCACGGTCGCCTGCATACATTCCTCTCAACTGCGGAAGCATAACATGACTTTCGTCACAGAACAAGAGAAAATCATCGGGAAAATAATCTATCAGCGTGAACGGCGCCTCTCCGGGCTTTCTTCCGCTCATAACCGCAGAATAATTTTCAATACCCTTGCAAAAACCTGTTTCACGGAGCATTTCAATATCGTTCATCGTTCTCTCTTTTATTCTCTGCGCTTCAATAAGCTTGCCTTTTTCTTCAAAATAAGCGACTCTTTCCACCATTTCTTCATAAATTTTATCAATTGCCCTGTTCATCTTTTCAGCACCGACAACATAATGAGACGCAGGATATATGCAGGTATGTGAAAGGATACCCTCCACCTTGCCAGTCAACGGCTGAATTTCGCATATGCGGTCAATTTCGTCGCCGAAAAATTCTACTCGGATTGCATTGCCCGAAGAACCGGCAGGAAAAATTTCAATTGTATCCCCGCGGACACGAAATTTATTTCTTACAAAATTGATATCATTTCTTTCATACTGAATATCAACAAGCTTTTTAAGCAGTGTGTCCCTGCCATACTGCATTCCTGTGCGAAGCGATATAACCATGCTTTTATAATCAATCGGATCACCGATTGAGTAAATACATGATACAGACGCAACGATTATCACATCGCGTCTTTCAAAAAGAGCGGAAGTTGCCGAATGGCGGAGCTTGTCTATCTCCTCGTTAATAGCGGAATCCTTTTCAATATAAGTATCTGTTGTAGGAACATAGGCCTCCGGTTGATAGTAGTCGTAATAGGATACAAAATATTCCACCGCATTATCGGGGAAGAATTCCTTAAACTCACTGCAAAGCTGCGCAGCAAGTGTTTTATTGTGAGCCAAAACAAGCGTAGGTCTGTTGACTTTTTCAATAATATTTGCCATAGTAAAGGTTTTTCCCGAGCCGGTAACACCCATAAGCGTCTGTTCACGGCTTTTGTCATTGATTATGCCGTTTACAAGCGCTTCAATTGCCTCAGGCTGATCACCTGTGGGCTTGTATTTACTTACCAACTTAAACTTATCCATACACTCTGTTTTCCTCATTTATTCGCATTTTATCTATTATATGCCAAAACAATACGAAAGGCAAGACAAATCTAAAACATTTGGAGAAGAAAAAAATACCGCCCGATTTTATCAGGCGGTGGTTTGCGTAAAATTATTTTTTCAGTATTTTATACAGAATACTATAAAGCTGTGATGCCTCCTCAGGCTCAAGATTTACGCAAGCGCTCATTTGCGACGGTATTTCAACAGCTTTTTCTTTTAGAGCCTCTCCCTCATCTGTTATTGAGACAATAAGATTTCTTTCATCCGTCCTTGAACGGGAGCGTTTAACATATCCCTTTCCCTCAAGCTTTTTTAAAAGAGGTGTAAGCGTTCCCGAATCAAGAAAAAGGCATTCGCCGAGTTCCCGGACATTAAGCTGCTTTTTTTCCCACAGAACCATCATTGTTATATATTGCGTATAAGTCAAATCGATTTTATCCAGAAACGGCTTGTACTTTCTGACAATCTCCTTTGAACAGGCATATAAGGGAAAGCATAACTGATTTTCAAGCTTCAGGCTGTCGTAATTGGAATGATTCATATTCTCCTCCAAAACACTTCTTTACTTACAAATGCGAATTCACTGTCTTTTGGAACATACATTTTCAGCAAATGCAGCAGCTTTTTTTAAATCATTTTTATCAGGCTTTCCCCTGTGCATAAAGGCAAAAGAGCCTCTGCAGTGAAATTCATCGGATGATATTTTAACATGATTTGCCCGCGCTATCTTTTTCACTTGGCTGTATGTGGAATCGAGCACGGCCGCAGTGCTGAAATTAACAATTTCTCCTATATTTTCTGCATTATTCTTTATAAACAGTTTGATACTCTCATTAACTCCCGCCGCATATACCGAGCTGCCTAAAAACAGCACATCCGCCTTGCAATCAAGCGATACGGATACATCCTCTGCTTTTACGCCTACAGCATCAGCAATCGCAAGTGCAAGTTTTTTTGTGTTTCCCGATTTTGTATAATATCTTACTGCAACATTCATAATTCTCTCCCACTTACGCGTTTACAGTGTTATTATAGGCTTCTCTGACCGCCTTGGCAAGCTGATCGGCACAGGATGTAGGACGCCTTCCACAGGTATTGCCCAAAAGCTTGCTTTCTATTTCGTCAACGGTCCAGCCGTCAACAAGCTTTGATATCGCTTTTAAATTACCGTTGCAGCCGCCGACAAATTCGATATTTGTGATAACATTGCCGTCTATATCAAAATGAATTTCCATTGCACAGACTGTTGATGGTTTATATGTATATTTCATTATAAAAGCTCCTTTATTTTACTCTCTATTTTTTCAGGTGTGGTTGCAGGTGCAAATCTTTCAATAACATTACCCTTGCGGTCCACAAGAAATTTTGTGAAATTCCATTTAATGCTTTTACCTATGGATCCGCTTTTCTGTGATTTAAGAAAAGTATAAAGCGGTTCTTCTTTATCACCGTTTACATGAATTTTTTTGAACTGCCTGAAGGTAATTCCGTATCGTGACTGACAAAAATCCGCGATTTCATCATCACTGCCCGGCGCCTGATTTGCGAACTGATTGCATGGAAAATCAAGAATTTCAAAACCCTGCGCGTTATACTTATCATATAAGTCCTGAAGGCCGTCATACTGCGGAGTAAAACCGCATCCGGTTGCAGTGTTTACAATAAGCAAAACCTTACCCTCATATTCTTTTAGACTTACATCATTATCTTGTGCATCTTTTACTGTGTAATCATAAATTTTCATAGCTCTCCCTCCGATTTATTTCTAATATACTGATTACAATTATATTGTACACAATTTAATTGCATTTGTCAAAAATATTTGCAGTTTTTTTCATTCTAACTTTTAAATGCTCAGATAAATAAGATTTTTCAGAGGACAGTAAAAAATGTAACGCCATAAAACAGAAAACAGTTTATATTAATAATTATTTAAAAAAGATACTATTACTCTCCTGAAAGAAAATCTCTGTTCAGGAAATTTTTGTTTTAATGCTCAATAATCTCGGAGCAACTTTGGCTTTTCAGACATCTGCATGACTGCTATGATTGACAGATTTGAAAAGTTTTTTTCTCACAACAAAATATGAAAGTGTTACCGCTGCGCCTGTGATTAACCATGATACGGGATAAACATTCATAAGCATTTCAAATGTGTCAAATTTTTTAAACACAGTATAAATCCATAAAATTCTAAGTCCGCATGAACCTATTACGGTGAGAATCGCCGGTACAAGAGAATGTCCCATTCCTCTGAGCGTACCGCCGCTTATTTCATATGTTGCGGGCAGGAATTCAAACAAAAGCACATGAATCATGCGAATGAGCGCAAAATCAATAACGGACGAATCCGTAGTGTAAATTCTTATAAAATATTTTGATCCCACAACAAAAGAAATGCTCATAATCGCGCATACAACCATGGAGCATAAAAGGGTTATGCGAAAAACTCTTTTACATCTGTCAAATTTCATAGCGCCGTAATTCTGGCTTGTAAATGTAACGGCAGCCTGACTGAAGGCGTTAATTACAAAGTATGTGAAATATTCAAAATTAATTGCCGCAGCGGAACCTGCAACCGCATTCGAGCCAAAGCTGTTAATCGCAGACTGTATACATACATTTGAAAGAGAAAAAACCATTCCCTGAATTCCGGCAGGCGCACCGATTCGCACAATGCTGATCAAATACTCTTTTTTTACAGAAAGCTTTTTCAAATCCAGCCGTATCGAATCATCCTCATTCATAAGATAATAAATAATCATTGCACTGCTTACACCGTTTGATACAACTGTTGCAATCGCAACTCCCGCCACACTCAGCTTAAAAACAATAACCAAAAGCAAATTCAGACCAATATTTATGATACCAGAAACCACCAGACATATGAGAGGGCGTTTTGTGTCCCCTTTACTTCTGAGGATTGATGAGCCGAAGTTATAGACCATAACAAACGGCATTCCGACAAAATATATTCTCAGATAAAGCGTTGCAAGATTTATCACATCATCAGGAGTATCCATAAGCGTCAAAATCGGCTTTGCAAGAATAATACCTACCGCGATCAAAAAAAATCCGCTTATCAGCGCGACGAGAATGGAAGTATGTACCGCTTCATTTGCCTTTTCTTTTCTCCCCTGACCTATGAACTTTGCAACGACAACATTTGCACCTATGGAAAGACCTGCAAACAAATTGATTATCAAAGCTATAACTGAACCATTGCTTCCTACAGCGGCAAGCGCCTGACTTCCCGCAAATCTCCCGACTACAGCTACATCGGCAGAATTAAAAAGCTGCTGCAAAATACTGCTTGCCGCAAGAGGAAGTGCAAAAAGCATAATCTTATTTGTAAGCGAACCGTTTATCATATCCACCTGTTTTGAGCTTTTATTTTTACTGACACGCATAATAAAAACCTCCTTGAAAAATTATACTGTACATTCTACATTCTTTACATTCATATTGCAATGAATATTTAAAAAATACAATTAATTTATAATTCTTATCAGGATTGAACACATTATATAAGGACAAGAGCATCCGCTCTTGTCCGATTTACGATTAAATTATATATTCATATTCTGCTAATTCCTTTTGATGATCCAGAATATCCTGAAGTGTAATATTGTCCAGATACTTATTGATAACATCATACAATCCTTCCCATACAAAAAGAGTTGCACAATTACTGCTTCTTTCACAGTTATTCTTATCACCCTCAAGACAGGAAATCGGTGCAAGACCGCCCTCTGTAATCCTCAGAATATCACCGACAGTATATGCCCTCGGCTCTCTCGCAAGCATATAACCACCCTGATAACCCCTGTTTGCTTTTAATATTTCCGGTTTATTTAAAACAGCAACAATCTGTTCCAGATATTTCTTTGAAATATTTTGTCTCTTCGCAATATCCTTTAACGCAACATAACCGTCTGATGTATGCTGGGCAAGGTCAACAAGCATTCTCAAGGCATATCTGCCCTTTGTTGAAATTTTCAATTCAGAAACCTCCCTCGATAACATAATAATAACATATATTTAGTAGGATATGCAAGTTTTTTGTATGAGCCAGACCGTTGAATAAACTCCGTTTAAAAATTGTGAATTTAAAAAAACAAAAGTTCATATAGTTTAATGGTGATGAAAATGTTAAGTGCTTTACTCTCTGCTCTGGGAGCACACCTGATTTATTTTATACTGCATATCCAAAACACATCAAGCTTTCCCAAACCACTTCCGCCGAAGGAAGAGGCGCTTATGCTTGAGAAAATGAGAAACGGCGACCAAAACGCACGGGCAATACTTATTGAGAGAAATCTGCGTCTTGTAAGCCATATAGTAAAAAAATATTACTCTAAAACAAATGATACTGATGACTTAATCAGTATCGGAACTATCGGGCTGATAAAGGCGATTGATTCCTTCAAAGCAGAACGCGGCACTCGCCTGGCGACTTACGCATCAAGATGCATAGAAAATGAAATACTTATGCACTTCAGGGCAGGAAAGAAAAACGCCAATGATATTTATTTAGGCGATACGCTTGAAGTTGACAAGGATGGAAATCCGCTGACAATTGAGGATACCGTAAGCAGCAATGTTGATCTGGCAGAAGATCTTGAGAAAAAAATACGGTGGGAAAAGGTTACAAAAATTATATGCAATATGGAAGACGAAAGAGAGCGTGAAATTATTATTCTCAGATACGGTCTTGACAACAAAAAGCCTCTGACACAACGCGAGGTTGCGCAGAGACTGAATATTAGCCGCAGCTATGTATCAAGAATTGAGAAAAAGGTTTTGAATAACATAAAGAATATGGTTGAATAATCATCTTTTAAAGATATTTCCGCCCGAGCAGTCAATTGCAACTGTAAGAGGAAACGAGTCAAAAATCAACTTTTTAACAGACTCACATCCTAAATCATCATAAGCAATAACATCACATTTGGCAATACACTTTGACGCAAGCGCTCCTGCGCCGCCTACAGCACAGAGATAAACTGCCTTATTTTTAATGATTGACTCACAGACAGCATCATTTCTTTCGCCCTTTCCAATCATCGCAGCAACTCCCTCGTCAAGCAAACGGGGTGAAAAAACATCCATTCTGCCGGAGGTTGTCGGACCGCACGAACCGACGGATAGATGTTTGGGAGCAGGCGTAGGACCCGCATAGTATATCACTGCGTCCTTTAGATCGTACGGAAGTTTTTCCCCGTTATCCAAAGCGTCAACTATTCTTTTATGCGCAGCATCACGGGAGGTATACACCTCTCCGGAAAGAATCACCCTGTCTCCTGCCTTGAGTACAGGTGCGTATTTTCTGATTTGATTTGAATGAATTATATATTCCATTTATTTATTTTCCAATTCTTTTTTTAGTTTTCTGTTTTCCTGAGAGAGTTTTTTGTTTTCCTCCTCAAGCGTTTCAAGCATACCAATGTTCTGTTTCAGCTCTCGACTGACGGATTTAAGCTGGAAATCAAGATTGGAATTAATAATCTCAAGCCGCTGACATTCAAAATTAACATCCTCAAGTGCTGCCATAAGACGGGCAATTTCGTCAGTAAGCTTTTGTATATCTGATTTTTTCGTCATGGCAGTTCACTCCTCTAAAATAATGCTTTGGTCAATATTTACGATTCATAAAACACAAAGTATGTAACGCGGCGCTTTCCAAAAGGAGAGCGCCGCATACACTTTTACTATTAGCTGTCTATATCTACATCTTTCTCAAAGTAACGGGAACCAAACCAATTAATCTTAGCTTTGTACGAATCCTCAAGTTTTTCGGTTGCTTTTGTACTGTCATCTGATGCAAGCGCCTGCTGCGCGGTATATTTCCAGACCTCTTTATCAGTCTTGCCTATAAAGTACATAATATGATAACCGAACTCTGATTTAACAATTGCAGTGTCGCCTGCTTTTCTGTTATCTTCAAAGCACCAATAACTGAAAGAATCAACCATCTGACCCGGAGCAACATTTTCATAAAGACCGCCTGTCTCGGCAGATGCTGTATCATCCGTATTTTTTTCAACTAAATTTTTAAAGCTTTCCTCTGTGGCTTTACCTGATTTCCATTCTTTGAGAACATTCTGTGCTTTTTTGTATGCAGCTTTCCATTGAGCGTCTGTTGCATTTTCCTTGATGGAAGCGTTTTCCTCGTCAGAATCAATTTCCGGCTGAATAAGAATATGCCGTACATTTACCGTCTTTCTATCACTGATGGATACAGGTGAAATAACATATACAACGGTTGTGCTGTACTGCTTTACATCCCCGGCTTTTCTGTCCGTGCTGAAAAGCCAATCAAGACCCGGATATGACTCTTCCTCATCCTCAGAATGTTCTTCACCCTCTTTATGTTCATGAGCGGCAGGAGTAGCAATTGCAAAAGCCTTGCTCTGAAGAGCTGATCTGGTTGCACCGTAAATAGTGGAAAAACCGTCATAGTCAAACGATGCCTTATCAAAATCATCTGATGAATACTTTACAGACAGCTCAGAGAAATTTGAAGCATCCTTTTTAAGATCACCGGCAAACGCTTTTGCGTCATCCTCATTATTGCACTCGAACACTTTGATATCCACGCTCTCAAGTTCATCTTTGTGCTCGTCTTTATATTTATTATAATCATCGTCTGTATATTCTTTTTCAGAATTCGCCTCAGAGAGCTCATTCTTATAATTGTCGGCGATATACTGACGGGTCGATTCTGTTCTGAAAACAGTTTCGGTAACGCCTTTACCCATGGCCTGAACAAGATATGCACTTAATGTATAGCCGTAGCTGTGCGCCGTTTTTCTGTATTGGTCAAGAGTATCGTCTATCTGCTGCTGCTGTTCTTCGGTAATTTCGGGATCCTTGCCGCCGTTTGCCTTCACAGCTTCAAGATAATAAGTATATGTGTCCTCAATGGAAGAAACAACCTCATCTTTCATATGCTCCGCCCATGACATTTTATTGCCGTCTTCATCTTCATAAGTCTGCCCGGAGAGTTTTTTATCAAAATCAACATCAAGACCGACATCTTTCAGGTCAAGATTGTACTGCTTATACTGCTCCTGCTGAGACATATAGTTGTTGTATGTCACGGCAAAATAATAATTATAGGTTGAAACCTTGACTTTCGCTTTCTGCTCGCCGTTAGTAACCGTCATACCCGTAAAATACTGCGCAGGCAAACCGAGTGAGCTGACAAAGCCTTTTCTGACGGCGCCGGTTGCAACATACGCAACAAGAAGTGCGAGAACAATTACAATACAGACTACAGACTGAATAATCTTTTTCGTCTTGGGCGCAACCTGCATGGATACGCCTTTTCCAACCGAGGTGTACTTATCCGAAAGAGTTTTTATCTTTCTGTCAATATTCTCGATTTTCTTTGCATCTGTTTCTTCAGCCTTAGAAGATTTAAGACTGTCGATTTCAGATTTAATCTTGGCACGCTTTGCCTCATTCTTTTTGCGAATTTTTTCTTCCTTGAGAGCTTTTTTCTCTGCCTTCTTTGCGTTTTTATCCTTATCGGATTTAACACTTCCTCCGGTTAATAAATCCTCATCTAATTGTTTCTTTGCCATATTTTTTTCATCCTTTTACAGTGGTTAATGATAATAAATCTAAAGGTTATTTTACACTATTGTGCATAATTTTACAAGACCTAATTTATTGCGCAGTTTGAGAAGTATTGTCTTTGTTTGATGAAGCAGCAGTTTCAATTGCTTTCTCTATTACCGAATTGTGCAGTCTGAGATCGGATTTTTCATTCATCTTTGAAACTGCCTCGTTCTTAATTGAAGTTATAATACTTGCCCTATATTGAGGACAATCATTTACAAAGAACATAATATGGTAACCGTAGTCGGACTTAACTATACCGACATCACCGTATTTGCGTGAATCGTCAACAGACCATTTTTCAAATTCAGGCACCATCTTGCCAAGAGCAGTCGCCTCACAGAGTCCGCCGAAATTATCGCTTGAACCGACAGTTGTTGATGCAGTATCATCACTGTTCTCTTCGGCAAGAAGAGCAAACGATTGCTCGGTTTTATCACCGTCATTGTACTGCTTGAATATAGAATCCGCTTTTTTCTTTGCTGCTGTCCACTGGTCATCGGTGAAAGTTACCTTTTCGCCTGACTCGCCGGAGTTGTTCAGCTTGTCAATATCAGGACAAATAAGAATATGCCTTACCGTATATGTTTCATCATCAAGTCTGGTTGCATTTTCGGTTTTAAGAATAACATAGATATATCCGTAGTTTGAATCAATATAATAATTGGTTGAGCCGATTTTTGTATCATCACTGAACAGCCACTCATTTATTTTTTCTCCGAAAGGAGTGTCGCTTCCCGTGACGGTACCGTCAATATTACTGAGATATGTTTTGGTAGCTTCCTTTATTGCGTCTTTCTTTGAAAGGGATTCATCAGATTCCATCGCGGCCTTGGCGTCGCTTTCAATATACGCCTTATAAACTTCAGGAACAAGATCGGCAATGGAATCTCTGTCCTTTATTTTCGCCATATATTCCTTTGCCTTATTTTCGCTCTCCGCCTTTGCTTTATCTGAGGTTGTGTCATATTCAAGGGCGATATAACTGAAGTTTATTGTATAGTAATCATTTTTATTTTTACTGTAATAGTTATCAATATCATCCTGCGTTATCTGCTGCTTAAGCTTGTATTCACCCCTATAAAGAGCGTTAAGGTAATACTGCTCAAGCATAAGGCGGATCGTTGATTCCGTACAATATTCTCCGAAATTGTTTTTGAGATATTTTGCAAGGGATACCTCTTGCTGTGAAGCGGAATTTTTAAGATTTTTAATCTGTTCGTCAATTGTCTTTTTCTGAACAGATGTAAGCTTAATGCCGTCTTTAAGCCCTGCATTATATCCTGTTGTAACAGTTTTTATCTCCTCCATAGTCTCATTTTTGAAAAACTCACTCCAGGAAATTTTATTTCCGTCATCATCTGTGGTATACTGCAAATCATAATCTTTGGAGGTGTCAAGCTCATAATATCCGTAGCCGGCATAGCTCTCATAATAATTTACAACGCTTGTATAGTAGTAGTTATACATCCCTATGCTGACATCATAACCATCAACTGTTGCAACGACCGAACCCGGGTTCATTAACTTACCCTCTTTACCATTTGGCACCGTATAATATCTTATACCGAGAAATACAAGGGCGCCTGCGACAAGAAAAACAGCCAAAACAAGCGGAATAATTTTAAATAACGATTTATCAACGACGATTTTTCCGCCGTTGTTATCGGCACTATCCTGTGACACACTTTTCTGCTCCTCGTCTTCACCGGCAGAGTCGGCATTATTATGCATTTCATCTTTTTGGGGAATATCGTCCCCGATGACGCTTTCCTCTAAAATAATATCGTTATCCGTAAGAGAATGAGCCTCGGCCTCAAACTGCCAGTTGTCATTTGTTTCATATTTGACACCGTTTCTTTCCTCAAGACTTTCATCACGGTCTGCCTCATTTACAGAATTTGCAGAGTTATTCTCCTCATTTTGCTGAGCATTTGTTATTTCCAAATCCTTTTCATCCATAGTAACACTCCTAACATGATGCTAAAGTACCAATAAATTATACAATATTAATCAGATTAATGCAACAAATTTATGATGAATGTCGTAAAAAATCTATTAATATAGTATTAAAAAATACTGAATTATGTTTTTTAGAGGATGCAGTAATTATTATACTTGAAAAATTGCATACAATGTAGTAATATGTAGTATTAGTAAAATATACTTTGTAAAAAAACACACAGCAGCGATTTTAACTGAGGTTTAAATATGAATGATAAAATCAACTGCCTAAAAACAAAATACCGCATTAATCCGGGCTGGTACTGGCTTTTGGCAATAATATTTTTATTTCCCATACTCCCCGAATATGTAAGTCCTTTCATATTGTTTGCGGGCTTTATCGTATTCAAGCGGCAATGGACCAGAGAGGGCAAAAAAGCAAAAGTAGGAACACTTGGAAAACTGATTATACTATTTATGACGCTTGCTCTTGTAAGCGTTCTATGGTCAGACACAAAGTTTTCTTCTTTTGCGACGGCGGCTCTGTGGTGGGGTATGTTTCTTGTTGAAGTAATGATTTACAATCTTGCACAAACAAGAAAAAAGATTGACAGAATTCTCTCCGTAATGGTTGCCTCGGGCGCACTGAACGGTCTGATAGCGATTTTGCAGATTTGCAGCTACACTCTGTACAGATATGATTACATAACAAAAAGTCAGGTTTTCACAACACCGTTTTATAAGCCGCTTGACAAGGCGGTTTATACATGGCTTCCCTTTGATATAAACACTACGCTGTGGTGGGATTCAAGAGCAAGCGGCTTTTTTTCAAATCCGAATCTGCTGGCAACATATATGATGATTGTCTACCCTATTTCCATATATCTGTTTTTAAACACAAAAGGGAAAAAGCACAAGGCGATATATTTTTTCTTTAATGTATTAATCAGCGGAGGAATAAGTTCAACCCTTACAAGAGCGGGCTGTGTAATAGCACTGCTTGGCTGGTTGTTCATGTTTATTATTCTCGTAAAGCAGCACTGGAAACCGCTTCTTGAAATATTTATTCCCACAGTCTGCGTTATCATTCCGTCCATTCTCACACGATACGGCATTATTTTTACATCAAGAGGAGGCAGCGCAGAGGCAAAAAAATCTTCTGCTGCGCATTTTCAAATCTGGTCAAGTCTTATTGATTATATTTTAACACACATCAAGCCACTGCTCATCGGCACAGGTTTCGGACTTGAAAAAACGGGGCAAATACTCCTCAACGAATACAATCTCGACAAACCGCATGCGCACAACTTCATCATTGAAACTTGGGTTGAGCTTGGTGTCATAGGGGTTTTGATTTTTGCGGTTGTCATACTCTGCGCATTCGGAAAGCTGCTTGAGATCAATGCAAACAACGGTAAGAAGTTCACTCTTGTATTCTGTGTTTTCACCTCCATGATGCTGTATCTGTTATTCGGTTTAACCGACTATATTTTTAATTCTCCGAAGCAGATAATATTCTTCTTTATACTGCTCGGACTCACACAGGCAATAAGCGTATGCTATGAAAAAACTGTTATTATCACCGATGCCAAAACATTGAAAATAGCGGCCCAGGAGGAACTGAACAACACAATTCATCAAATGCCCATTTCAACAAGCAACACCAACAAAAAAAATAAATAAATTTCGCCGGCATGGTATCCTTATTTCAGGATACCGTGCCGTTTTTTCTGCAAACCGAATTTTTCCCATAAGCGCTTTTTCTGTATCAGACAAATCAAAATCCCTATAATACATTTTCACTCCTCAAAAAATTCCAATAATAAGTATCTGATTAACAAAAGTGAAACGGTTCAAAACTATGTTGAACCGTTTTTGGTAATTTATAAAATTTTATAAAGTCGTCAATGGTTTATGCAGACTGGCGCATAAGCTCAATTCTTATTTTTTCCAGAATTCTTTTTTCAAGACGGCTTATATATGACTGCGATATTCCCATTGAATCGGCAAGCTGCTTTTGTGTATGCTCCCTCTCACCGTTGAGTCCAAAACGCTTAATCATAAGATTTTTTTCCTTTTCGGGAAGCATATTCACGGCACGCATCAACAGTTTTTTTTCATCATCATATTCCAGCTCCTCATACACATCATCAGGTTCCGTGCCGAGAACATCTCTTAATGTGAGTTCATTTCCGTCCCAGTCGACCGAAAGAGGCTCATCAAACGACAGCTCGTTTTTCATATTGTTTACCTTTCGGAGATACATAAGTATTTCGTTTTCAATACACCTTGAGGCGTATGTTGCAAGCTTAATATTCTTTTTCGGATTAAAGGTTTTAACCGCTTTCATAAGACCTATTGAGCCTATAGAAACAAGATCCTCGGTGGATGTGGTTTTTGTCTCAAATTTTTTAGCTATGTACACAACAAGCCTCAGATTATGAACAACAAGCATTTCCCTATGGGAATCATTACCATCCCTGAGCTCCTGCATAATTTGTTCCTCCTGCTTTTTTGAAAGAGGCGCGGGCAGGGTTTCAGGACCGTTTATATAATAGCATTTCTGCTTTTTAAACAACTTTATAAAAAGCGATTTTATTTTTTTTATCATATTATCACCTATTCTATATATTGAGTATTTCCGGATTTAAAATTGCGGAGAATTCCTTTGAATCAACTGTAGACAGAGCGATATAAACCCTGCTTGTTTCATAATTTTTTTTACCTGAGGACAAAATAATTTTATCAGGCTTAAACGCTTTTAAAACACCTTCACCTCCCACTGTATTATAAGGAATAATCCGCTCCTCATTAAAATCAAATTTGCTGCTGTCCGCAATAATGACAGGATAATCGGAAAACGGCTCTCTAAGCCTGTTTCCGCTGTCAAGAAAAGCAAACATATGTACCTGACGGTTATCCTTGCATACAGTCAGGGAATAAATTTCCTTTTTTGAAACGGTATGATTGTATATTTTTACAACTGCAATTGAAATGACATACGCCAGTACAGCGGAAATCAGAAGAACACCCGCTGATATGTCAAAATAAACGACACTGTTATTTATTGCAACGCCCTTTGGCTCAAACGCAAACCAAAGCGCCGTTATAATTCCGAGAAAGAGCATGTTTGAAAAAAGAAATATTGCCGATGTCTTTATGTATAAGTAAAACCGCTTAAATCCGAAGGCGACGAAGACTATTAAAAATCCCATTGCGATTTTAGCAAAAAAGGACACGAGAAAATGAAGTTCGTCAACTAATATCACAAGAGAGTATAACCCGCCGAGCGCCGCGCCCAAAAGCAGCCTTGTCATTTTATTCTCCCTCTTTGCTGTTTTACAGGTGAAAAGAAGGAGCAGAAAAGTAATAAAAAAGTTGATAACAAAAAGCACATCAACATAAATGATCAAGAAAATACCCCCTCTCTGATACTCATTATAAGCATCCGAGAGGGGATAATTTGTCAAAATCAATCTTTTATTTGAATTGTTTCTATCACAACATCATACACCGGTTTATCGGCCATACCGGTCCTTGTCGAGGCAATATCCTCAAGAACATCTGCGCCGTCAACAAGTTGACCGAAAACGGTATGGTGAAAATCAAGCCACGGAGTTCCTCCTGCTGATTTATAATGATCAATAACCTCCTGAGGATAACCTCTGTTCTTTAATCCCTCCATTTGGGAAAGAAGAGAAGCATTAACCTCCTTCGCCTGAACGATAAAAAACTGTGATCCGTTTGTATTAGGACCGCTGTTTGCCATTGACAATGCACCGTAATAATTTCGCGCGTCAATTGAAAATTCATCCTCAAAGGGACTTCCCCAAATGGACTTGCCTCCGCAGCCTGTTCCCTCCGGATCGCCGCCCTGAATCATAAAATCCTTTATAACTCTATGAAAAATGAGTCCGTCATAATATCCGTTCTTTGCGTGAGTTGTAAAATTTTCAACCGCTTTTGGTGCGATATCAGCAAATAAAACAAAGCTCATATCGCCCTTATTTGTTTTTATAACAGCTTTAACGCCGTCCCTGATTTCCAATTGATTCATTCTATTTTTACCTTCTGATTAATCTTTTTAAGTTTATTTATGTCTACTTTTTCAATCGCTCTGTCATATGTCATAAGTCCGTTGAGTTCATCCTCAACATCAGTGAGCTGCGTATAAACAGCGGCCGAAAGACCGTCCTTAATCTGCGGAATTATAGTGTTCTCATAAAGCCGCTCATATGCACCGGTGAGAGTATGCGCATTTTTATATATCTTATAACCGAACATTTTGTTATTGAAGGTATGACCCTTTATACGAAGACCGAGACCTCCGAATTCGGAAAGAACATATGGCCTTTCCCCCATTTTGACTTTAATAGGCGTGAAATATATATGCTTTGAAATAACATCGGATGTTCCCATATCGTGCCAGCCGGAGGCCGTATCAACAATTCTGTGCTTATCAAGCTTTTTTACCATTTTGTAGGCATTTTCACTGTCAAACTGTCCCCAACCCTCATTAAACAGCGTCCACACGGCAATGCACGGGCAGTTGTAGAGATGATTTATCATTTCTTTCATTTCCGTGAAATAAAGCGTTCGCGCCTCTTCATCGGTGCGGTGGAAATAGTTATAATTTTTATCGTCGAGCTTTATGCCGAGGAAAGGAAGAACGGAAACCTCCATACCATATTTTCCGCCGCCGTTTACCATATCCTGCCATACGATTATGCCGTTGACATCGCAGTAATGATACCATATCAAGGGTTCCACTTTAATATGCTTTCTCAGCATATTAAATCCTGCTCTCTTAGCGAATTGTATATCATGCAGCATGGCCTCATATGACGGTGGTGTCAAATATCCGTCCGGGTAATAACCTTGATCAAGAAGTCCGTTATGAAAATAAGGCTTATTATTGAGAAAGAGTCTGGGTATTCCGTTTGAATCAACACCGACAGAAAACTTTCTCATACCGAAATAGGACTTGATCGTCTCCCCTTCAGCTTTAAATTCAACATTGTACAGGAAAGGATCCTCGGGACTCCACGCTCTGAAATTCGGAAGCTCAACCACATGCTCAGTCGTATCGGCGATAAGCTTATCCCCCTCGTAAATGAGAACCTCAACATCTTTTGTTCCTTCGTATCTGAATCCCACACGAGAACCGTCATAATCAGGGGTTATTTTCACGCTTTTCAGATATTTATAAGGGGTTGACTCAAGCCATACAGATTGCCATATACCGCTTTGCGGAGAATACCATACGCCTCCGCGCTGAATTTTCTGCTTTCCTCTTGTATATTCTTTTGTATCCGTAAAATCTCTGACAGCTACCACAAGCTCATTTTCACCATCCGTAAGATTCGCGGTAAGCTCAAACCGAAACGGCGTAAATCCTCCGCAGTGCGTACCGAGTTTTTTTCCGTTGAGATAAACTGTTGCAATCTGGTCTACAGCGCCGAAATTTACAAACACTCTGCCCTTATTAAAACCATCTTCAAGGGTAAACTTTCTTTTATAAAACAGTCGGTCATCAGGTCCTACGGTTCTGCAAAGACCTGAAAGCTCTGTTTCAGGAGAAAAAGGGACGCAAATATAATTTGTGTATGTAAACGGCAGGGAGTCATTCTTTTTTATACAACACTTCCACATACCGTTCAAGCTCATATAGCTGTCCCGCACAAACTGAGGCCGCGGGTACTCAGGCAACGGGTTTTCCCTGTCAATGTCTTTGCTCCATTTTGTCATTAACATAATTTTATCCCTCGCTAATAATTTTACCGTTTTTGATTTTGATTACCTTATCACATATTTCAAGCGCCGCCTTTTTATGCGATACAATAATGCAAGTTACATTGTTAAGCTCTCTGAGATTCGTGAGAAACTGCTTTTCAGTTGCCTCGTCAAGCGCGGAAGTAGCCTCATCCAGCAACAACACCGGAGATTTTGAAAGAAGACTTCTTGCAATGGCAAGACGCTGCATCTGCCCCTCGGAAAGCCCCATTCCCTTTTCTCCGATAACTGTTTCAATGCCGTCCGGAAATTCATCAATAAACTGCTTCGCGCAGCTTATACGCACAGCCTCATCTATTTCCTCCTCCGTGACATTATCGTTAATAAATGTTAAATTGTCGCGTATCGTTCCCGAAACAAGCATATTACCCTGCGGTACATAAGAAAACAGTCGTCTTGTATTTTTATCAACACAAAGACTTGCGTCCTCAAGTTCAAGCGAAATGTGGCCGTCCTGTACCTTGAAAACACCCAGCAGAAGCTTCAGCAGTGTGCTTTTGCCTATACCCGATATACCCATAATGGCAACAAAGTCACCCTTATTTATATTAAAAGATGTAGCGTCAAGAATGATATCTCTGTCATATCTGAAGCTGATATTGTCAAATTTTATGGACTTGAGTTTGTCATATGTTTCTTCAACATCAATATCAGTACTGTTTATCTCACACTCATCCTCAAGCGCATCAAATTCCATAAGCCTTTCAGCCGACGCAATCGTCGAGAAATACTGAGGCATAATATTGGAAAGGGATGCAAAAGGAGACTGAACCTGATTGACAAGCTGAATAACGGCAGTTACGGTGCCATAGGTCATGGCGTTATTCAAAAGACGCCATGCACCGAATGCAACAGCAAAGACTGTGCCTATGCTGAAAACACCGCTGAGCCCCGCGTTTGCAATGATACCGAAATTACGGCGGCGCATTTTAGCAACAAAATTATCCTCCTGAAGTTTATCAGTGCTTTTTTTTATTTTATCTTCAACGACAAATGCCTTTACAACAAGCAGATTTGTGACAACTTCCTGAACAAAGGATCGTGTTTTTCCCTCTGTCTCCTGAACTTTTTTGTGCAGGCGTTTGAGCGTTTTTCTGAAGGTCTGCGTTATCAAAAAGATAAAACAGCCACCAATCAGAAAAACGATTGCAAAAATCTTATCAATAACAACAAGATAAATCAGGGCGCTCAAAAGCTTTGTAGAATAAAATATGGTGTTTGGTACTATTCTCGTAAAACCTTCTGTAACAACATTGACATCATTGAACATTCTGTTTTGAATTTCGCCTGTATGATACGAGGTAATGCTTGAATAATTTTTTTTCATTACCGCATCAAGCAAGTGGTTTTTTAATACGATTTCAAGTCTGCATTTACATCTTTCGGCAAGGGAATTGCTTGAAATATTAAAAAACAACTGAATTAAAACAATCAGCAAAAGCGCAACAGAATACTTGACTATATGATGAATATCATGATAAACAGTCGCACCGTCAATAATATTTTTTGAAAAGCCTGCAAAAAGAACGGACATAGTGGCATTAACGGCATTGAGCGCAATCAACAGAATAACCTTGCTCAACTGAGATTTGCACACATTAAAAATCCATTTAATTACGACTATATCACTTTTATTTACTTTTCGTAAACTTGTTTTCAAATCTCAGTTATCTCCTCTTTTAAACAAATGGCGTTTTATCCAGCCAAAGCATCTTGGAACAAACAAAATGGCGGGTCTTACGGGCAGAAGCGCAACCCACACTCTCGAATAAAGCTTATACAACTTTGAGTTGCAGCAGTCAACATAATGCTTCCCGTTTTTATAAAAACCGACGAGTACACCGCATATCATATCATCGGTGACATATTCCTTTTTTAGAAGGTTATCCCCCACTACAACATAATGGTCATCGCAAACCCTGACGATTCTGTGCATGATATATTTTCCCTGGGGTGTAACATATACAGGAACATCGTACTTTTTTAATCTTCCCTTATTTTTTACAATAATAATATTATCCTTCTGATGATGAATAAGCGGTTTCATCGATGTTCCCATTGTAAGGCCGGTATATTTTCCATACGCGTCAAGTATTTCTTTTAAAGATGTAAAATCACTCATAAATTTCTCCGATGACTTAATCCTGATAGTTATTATAACAGATTTGATATATAGTTGCAACAAGTGAATAACATACCGAATATGTTTTCATTCTGCGCGATACTACACTTTTTTCCAGGTATTCGGAGAGAGCAAGAGCAGTATCGGATAAAGCTCAAGCCTGCCTGCCAGCATATCAAAAATCAGAACAAATTTTGAAAACACGCTGAAATCAGCATAATTCCCGG
Source organism: uncultured Clostridia bacterium (assembly GCA_947628175.1). Taxonomy (GTDB): domain Bacteria; phylum Bacillota; class Clostridia; order Oscillospirales; family Acutalibacteraceae; genus Eubacterium_R. The sequence continues at coordinate 41,884 of CANQZA010000005.1, forward strand.
CAGGACCTACAAGTTCAAGACCCGGACCGACATTATTAAAGCAGGATATCACCGCAGTAGATGTGGTGACAATATCAAAGCCATTCAGCGACACAAACATTATTGAAGCCACAAGCGTAATTAAATAGGCAGTCAGATAAGAATTGACGCCCTTCATAATATGCCCGTCAACAACTCTCTTGTTCATTCTGACATTTACAACCTGATGCGGATGTATCATCTGTTTGAAATCTCTGTTGACCTGTTTGGCATAAAGAGCAATTCTTGAAACTTTCATGCCTCCGCCTGTTGAGCCCGCAGAGGAGCCGACAAACATAAGCATTAATATAAGTATTTTTGAAAAAGTCGGCCATAAATTAAAATCCGCTGTGGAAAAGCCTGTTGTGCTCATTACGGTGTTTACAGCAAAAAACGAATCTCTCACCGCATCTGCCGTATTCTTGTAAAATTTCAGAATATCAAGCGTAATTAAAAGAACCGCTGACAAATTTATAATCAAATATGCCCTGAATTCCTCGTCCATATAAACCGAATGGAAACGCTTTGTCAAGAGGAAAAAATACAAATTAAAGTTAATGCCGAAAAGGAACATAAATATAATCAAAACCCATTCAACAAACGCACTGTGATAGCCTAAAACGGAATTATCCAGTACGCTGAAACCGCCTGTTCCTGCGGTGGAGAAAGCAGTTACCACACTGTCATAAAAATGTATATTGACTCCCGTGATTCTTCCTCCGATAAAAAGCACTAAAATTTCGACTATTGTTATTACAAAATAGATTATGTACAAAATTCGTGCACTTTCGGAAATTTTGGCGGAAATTTTGCCGGCCTTTGGCCCGGGCATTTCCGCTTTCATAATAAACATTGAATTTCCGCGTGACTTCGGAATTATGGCTATCATAAAGACAAGTATTCCCATACCGCCTATCCAGTGGGTAAAGCTTCTCCAAAAAAGAATTGACTTGGGCAGAGAATGAATTTTTGTCAAAATGGAGGCGCCTGTTGTGGAAAATCCTGACGCCGATTCAAAAAAAGCATCTATAAAATCAGGTATCGCGCCGCTGATTACAAATGGCAGCGCCCCGAAAAAGGAAACCAATATCCAACCGATTCCGCAAATGACAAATCCTTCTTTTGAATAGATTTTTATTTCCTTCTGTCTTTTTCCTCTTATGAGAAAACCGAATATAAGAAGAATGGACATAGGTATAATGTAACATTTATATGAGACTTCACTGAAACCGTGAAGGGTATAATAGACTGCGACCATCAGCGGAAGCGCCATAATCAAACCGAGAACGATGAATATTTGACCTATAACATAAAAAACTGACCTGTAATTCATAAAACCACCTAAACAAGAATGTCATTGAGATTATATATCTTGTGCTCCTTAGAGACAACAATTATAGTATCTCCCCGCTCAACGGCATCATCGCCGCCCGGAAAAATAATTCTGTTTTTACGGTTGATTGCGGCAATCAGTATATTTTTTTTCAGCTTTATTGAAGCCAAAGGCTTTCCGAGGAAAGAAACATAATCGTCTGCAACAAATTCTATAGCCTCTATTTTACCGTCAACAAGATTGTACAAAGTTTTCATATATGAGGAATTTACACTCATTTTTGCGCGGACATACTGCGTAATTGTATCACCGGTAATTTCCGATACATTTATAAGCGTGTCCCGGCCGATTTTGTCAAGCATTTTGGCAAGATTATGATTATTGATTTTTGTAACATTCTTCGGAACTCCGATATTTTTCGCATACATGGAAAGAAGAAAATTAGTCTCGTCCGAGTCCGTGAGACTGACAACGGCATCCATTCTTTCTATTCCGATTTCAGAAAGCAGATCGTGATCGTTTGCGTCACCGCATATAACCGAAGCCTCAGGACAATGCTCGCATATTCTTTTGCATTTATCTCTGTTTTTTTCAACAATTATGACATTTTTTCCGATTGAAGACAAAAGATTTGAAAGGTAAATCGCAATTCGCGATCCTCCGATGAGGAGAAGATTTTTTATGCTTGAGCTCTTTTTACCGGACAAATCCTTAACAATTCTGCTAAGATATCGATGCGAACCCGTTATATGTATGATATCATTTTCTTTTATGACAAAGTCGCCGTTTGGGATATATACCTCATCATCATCACGGCATACTGCACATATAAGCATTTTATCGCGGTATTTTGATGATATATCCTTTATTTTGCTATTGTTCACGGGACTTTCGCCGTCAATCTTTATCTCGGCCATATCTATTCTGCCGTTTGAAAATGTCTCAATGTTGATTGCTGACGGAAATTGAAGAATTCTGAAAATTTCAAGTGCGCCTGCAAAATCAGGATTAATCATCATAGATATGCCGAACTCATCACGCATAAAATTCATCTGTCTGAGATATTCCGGATCGCGTACTCTGGCAATTGTATTTTTTACGCCCATTTTTCTTGACATCAGACAGGACAAAATATTTTTTTCATCATACGGTGTTGTGGCAATCAACAAATCAGAGGATTTTATGTCAGCATCCTCAAGCACATCATAATGCGTACCGCTGCCGAAAACACCCTGAACATCGTATTTTTCAACCATCTGCTCAACCTTGTCTTCTCTTATATCAATGACTGTGATGTCATGATTTTCCTCTGACAATAATTTTGCGAGCCTTCCTCCGAGCTTTCCCGCACCGACGATAGTGATATTCATAATGATTCCCAAAGCCTTTCCCGCTGCTTATAAATTTAAAATCACAAAGCCCTGCGCAGTCGTACAAGGGTGATTGACAGCCGTTCAAATGAAACAGCATCTGACGAAATAGTATTCAATGGCATTTTAACAGGATTATATAATACAATTACTCATTCGCTTTTGGAAACTGCGAATTGTACAAATTATAATAAAAACCTTTTTTGGCAAGAAGTTGCTTATGATTTCCCTGTTCAATGATATTTCCGTTATTCATAACAAGAATCAAATCGGCATTTTGAATTGTGGAAAGCCTATGCGCTACAATAAAAGTAGTTTTGCCCTTCATCAGTGTTTCAAAAGCCTTTTGAATCCGTATTTCCGTTCGTGTATCAATTGAGGAGGTTGCCTCATCAAGAATCAGCATAGGAGGAGGGGCAAGCATCAATCTTGTAATGCACAAAAGTTGCTTCTGACCTTGTGAAAGTGATCCCCCGTCCTCACCCAAAACCGTGTTATACCCGTCCGGCAGACGCATAATAAAAGAATGGGCATATGATTTTTTTGCAGCCTCAATGACCTGCCGCATATCTGCGCCGGGATTACCAAGCCTTATATTTTCAAGAATTGTACCGCTTTTGAGCCATGTATCCTGCAAAACCATACCGAAATTTTCTCTGAGGGATTTTCGGGTAATATTTCTTGTATCCATACCATCTATTGATATTTTACCGCTGTCCGCATCATAAAATCTCATAAGCAGATTAATAAGCGTAGTTTTTCCGCAGCCCGTAGGTCCTACAATTGCGATTCTCATTCCTTTTTTAACATTAAGATTAAAATTTTCAATAAGACGCTTCTGCGGATCATAGGAAAAGCTGAGATTTTCTATTTTTATATTGCCGTCAACCTCTTTAAGCTCCGCTGCATCAGGGCTGTCCGGTTCTACATTATCCTGCTCCAAAAAATCAAGAATCCTTGATGCACAGGCAAGTGCATTCTGTAGCTCTGTCACTACTGAGCTTATTTCATTAAAAGGTTTTGTATATTGATTCGCATATGATAAAAAGCAGGACAAAACACCGACCGTGAAATCACCGTTTCCCTTGACCGCAATCATTGCGCCGAACAGTGCAACGGCTGCATACACAATGCTGTTTACAAATCTTGTCGCAGGATTTGTTATGGAAGAAAAGAATGTAGCCTTTAACGAATAGGAGATAAGTCTGTCATTTATATCGTCAAACCGTCTGAGATTTTCCTCACCCATTGAGTAAGCATCGGCAACCTTCTGATTGGATATCATCTCGTCAATAAACGCAGTCTGCTCTCCTCTTGTCTGTGACTGGAGGGAAAACATTTTGTATGTTCGTGTTGCAATGAATCTCGCTATAAAAAAGGAAAGCGGTGTCACAAGAACAACCACAAGTGCTATCCACACATTTATGGAGAGCATAAACGCAAGTGTTCCGATAATGGTTACCACTCCCGAAAAAAACTGTGTAAATCCCATCAGAAGACCATCGGAAAGCTGATCCACATCATTGATTACCCTGCTTACAATATCGCCGTTTGAATGTGAGTCGAGATACGAAAAAGGCAGTCTTTCTATTTTCTCAAAAGCTTTTTGACGCAAATCACGCGAAACATTATAAGTTATTTTATTGTTGCATATATTCATCAGCCACTGAATAACAACGGTTATACCGACTATCAGAGCAACTCTGATCAAAATTATTATAATCCGTTCAAGGTTAACTTTGCCCGGCGCAACAATACAGTCTATCGCATTTCCGATTAAAATGGGCACATAAAGAACAAGCGCAACACTTGACGCTGCAAAAATCATGGACAGCACAAGAAAGTATTTGTATTTACCAATATAGGAAAACACCTTTTTGAGTGTTTGCGTGTTATGCATACTGCCCCTCCCTTCCGAACTGTGAGGTATAAATTTCATGATACACATCACAATTTTCAAGGAGATGTTTATGTGTTCCGCTTCCGACGCATACACCGTCGTCAAGAACAAGTATCAAATCCGCACTCATAACAGATGATGCTCTCTGAGATACTATAAAAACAGTAGGCTTATAAGAGAGAGAATAAATTTCGTCTCTCATTCTTGCTTCCGTGGCAAAATCAAGTGCGGAAGACGAATCGTCAAGAATCAGTATTTCAGGTCTGCGCACCAATGCCCTCGCAACAGACAGACGCTGCTTCTGTCCTCCTGAAAGATTTAAGGCATTTTGCTCAATGAAAAAATCAAGACCCCCTTTATCCTTAACAACATCATATACCTGCGCAATTTTTAGTGCCTCGACAATTTCCTCATCTGTTGCGTCTTTTTTGCTGTATTTCATATTTTCACGAACAGTACCCCTGAACAAAACAGCTCTTTGCTCAACGAAGCCTATTTTTTTTCTCAGTTCGTCATCATCATATGATTTAACATCTTTTCCGTCAACAAAAACAGTTCCCCTCGTTGAATCATAAAAGTGTCCGATGAGAGAGACAAGACTTGATTTTCCCGAGCCTGTTCCCCCTATAATGCCGATAATGTCGCCTTTATCCGCCTTAAAAGAAATATCAGTAAGAGAGTCCGCAGACGCATCTTTATAGCGGAGTGAAACATTATCAAATTCTATATAGGATTTGCCTGAAACAGAAGCACTGCCGTTATGGCTTAAAGTACTTTCCTGCTCAAATATGTGATTTATTCTGTCAGAAGAGGCAAACGCCTTTGTAACCGTGACAATCAAAGCTGCAAGCTTGATAAGTTCAACCAGAATCTGACTCATATAGTTATAGAGCGCAACAACCTGTCCCTGCGAAAGTTCTCCGATACTAACACGGACACCGCCTGAATAAATCAGAACGACGATTGCTATATTTATTATTGCATATGTCAGCGGATTTAAAAGTGCCGAAACGGATCCGACCTTTTTTTGCATGGCGGAAAGTGCATCATTTTTTTTGTTGAATTCGCCGATTTCATTATCCTCACCGGTAAATGCTCTTATCACGCGCGCACCTGCAAGATTTTCTCTTGTAATTAAAGTTACGCCGTCGAGCCTTGACTGTACCTTTTTATGACCGGGGATAGTATATGCCATTATTCCGAAAACCACAAAAGAGAGAACAAGTATGGCAGCAACAAATATCAGTGCGCACCTGAAATCAATAGTAAATGCCATTACAGCCGCCCCCGCAACAATAAACGGCGAACGCAGAAAAAGTCTCAAAACAAGATTTACACCGTTTTGAACCTGATTGACATCATTTGTTATTCTCGTTATCAATGTTGAAGTTCCGATATTATCCAGCTCATTAAATGAAAGGGACTGTATTTTTTCATAAAGCGAGCGTCTGAGTTTTCCTCCAAAGCCCATTGCGGCTCTTGCGGCAAAATACTGCGCGGTAATTGCGGCTGCCATTCCTATAAGCGCAAGCATTACAAGCACACCGCATTTTTTTACGATATATCCGGTGTCGTTATTTTTTATACCTATGTCAATAATGGAAGCAACTACCAAAGGCACTATAAGTTCAAACGACGCTTCAAGCAGCTTAAAAAGCGGCGCCAAAACAGACTCGGTAATATACGCCTTCAAATATACCAATAATTTTTTCAAAACTTCACCTTAATAAACAGAATTTATTATTACATTATAAAATTAATACTTATAACTGTCAATTAAAATATAAAAATATTAATGCAGGGTTTATTTTTTTTGTTTACTGTAGTATAATAATACAAAATTCACGCAGTGAGGTATATAAACAGTGAAAAATTATCCGATAACGGCCATAATTGTCGGTGCAGGTCATCGTTCTTTGGTCTACAGTGAACTTGCAAAAAGAAATCCTGAGCTTCTCAAAATCGTAGGGGTCGCAGATCCTAATCCCGTAAGAAGAAAGTATTGTATGGAATACTTCGGCTTTTCGGAGGATATGTGCTTTGAGTCTGCCGATGAGCTTGCAAAAAAAGGCAAGCTTGCGGACACAATCATAAACGGCACTATGGATGAGGTACATATTAAAACCTCTGTTCCCCTTCTCAACTGCGGCTATGATATGCTGCTCGAAAAGCCCTTTGCCGTCAACGAGGAGGAAATGAGAACGCTTGTTGAATGCGCAAGAAAAAACAATTCCAAAGTTATGATTTGTCATGTCCTTCGTTATACTCCTTTTTATTATTCGATAAAAGAGCGTATTGTAAACGGGGAAATCGGCGACATTATCAATATTCAAACATCTGAGCATGTCTCGTATCATCACCTCTCAACCTCCTATGTAAGAGGAAAATGGGCAAATTCAAACAAATGTCACACAACTATGCTGCTTGCCAAGTGCTGCCATGACATTGATATAATGATGTGGATGATGTCCAAAACAAAACCTGTCACCATTTCATCATTCGGCGGAAAATATCAGTTCAAGCCTGAAAATGCACCAAAGGAAGCAGGAACAATCTGTATGAAAGACTGTCCTCTTGTTGACACATGTGATTTTTCCACAAAAAGACTTTATATTGACCATCCTGACAGATGGGCGTTCTATGTATGGGATGCGCTTGAAAAAATTGAAAATCCGTCTATTGAGGATAAAATTGCTCTTATGAAAAGTGACAGCCCGTATGCGCGTTGCATGTATAAATGCGACAATAATGTTGTCGACCACCAGTCGGTTCTGATTAACTTTGAAAACGGCGCAACAGGTACACACAATATGGTAGGAGGTTCATCAGAGCCTCTGAGAAGAATACATATTGTCGGAACAAAGGGTGAAATATACGGCAATTTTGAGGAGTCAAAATTCTATGTTTCAAAAATAAATCCTTCGCCCGACGCACATAACGGAGAATGTGATATTGAAGAGGTTGACCTCAATGTTACGGGCGATATGGTCGGCGCTTACGGCGGTCACGGCGGCGGAGATGAAAGACTTACAGAGGATTTTGTCAAATTTATTCAGGGTGAAAAGCCGAGCCTTGCCTGCACATCAATATTTGATTCGGTAGCCGGTCACTTATGTGTCTATCTCGCGGACAAATCAAGAGAGGCGAACGGAATGCCGATGCAGGTAAAATTATAATCAAAACATAAAAATATGGACAGATGCTTTATTGAGCCTGTCCGTTATTTTTTATTCTATTGTTCCTCCGCCGAGAACCGTATCCCCGTCATACAGCACAACCGCCTGCCCGCTTGTTACGGCACGCTGAGGTGTATCAAAAATCACTTTAACACGGTTATCGGCAAGCATATATGCGCAGGCGCCCTGCTCTTTCATATTGTAACGCACCCGTGCGGTACATGCGATTTTTTCTGTTCTTTCGGGAATAAGCCAGTTGAAATCCTTTGCGGTCAATGTATCTGAAAAAAGTTCTTCATTGGTGCAAAGTGTTACCGTATTATCAGACGGGTTAACCTCCTTTACATACATCGGCTTACCCAAAGCAATTCCGAGACCCTTTCTCTGCCCCTTTGTGTAACAGATAATACCGTTGTGAACGCCGAGGACATTGGATGATGTATCGATAAAATTACCTCTCGGATATTTTTTGCCTGTATATTTTTCAATAAACGAAACATAATCGCCATCAGGGACAAAGCATATATCCTGACTGTCCTTTTTTGAGGCGTTTAAAAAGTTTTGCGAAGCGGCAATATCTCTAATTTCGCTTTTTGTATAATGACCGAGCGGAAACCGAATATGAGAAAGCTGTTGCTGAGTAAGTGAATAAAGAACATAACTCTGATCCTTTGTCGCATCAAGAGCTTTTTTCAGATAGAACCAGCCGTCCTTTTCCTCCACTCTTGCATAATGACCTGTGACAACATAATCAAAACCGAGTTCCTTCATTCTGGAAAGCAGCTTTTCAAATTTCAAATATCTGTTACAGTCAATACAGGGATTAGGCGTTCCTCCGTTTTCGTATGTAGAAATAAATTTATCTATTACTTTTTCCTTGAACTCGTCCTTAAAATTAAATACATAGTAAGGAATACCCAGACGCCTTGCAACACAGCGCGCATCTTCTATATCATCAAGCGAGCAACAGGTTTTTTCCCTGCTGAGCTGAATATCATCATTGTCGTAGAGCTTCATTGTTGCGCCGATACAGTCAAAGCCCTTTTCCTTCATCAAAAAAGCGGCAACGCTGGAATCAACGCCACCGCTCATTGCGATAATTACTTTATTCATTCAACCAAGCCTTATCATTTCATCAATACATTTTCTTGCGCCTTTGTATGTATTTTCGTCAAGAATTATTTCCTCACCCGATACACCCTTGCAGCAATTGAGCACATCTACAAGCGTTGTTGCCTTCATATTGTGGCATATGCAGTCCTTTGAAAGAGGATAGAAAAATTTATCGGGACAAGCCATCTGAAGATGCGTTACAATACTGTTTTCAGTTCCGATAATAAATTCTTTTTCGCTGCTTTTTTTTGCAAAATCCATTATTCCCGTTGTAGAGCCGACATAATCGGCAAGCTCTACAACATCAGGCGTACATTCCGGGTGAACAAGAAAAAGTGCGTCAGGATGTTTTTGCTTAGCGCTTTTAACATCGTTTACAGACATCCTTGCATGTGTTGGGCATCCGCCGTTAAGGAGTTTAAAATTCTTCTCAGGCAACTGTTTTGAAATCCAATCTCCGAGATTACAGTCGGGAATAAAAAGAATGTTCGTGTTATCCACCTTACTGCATATTTTAAGCGCTGATGATGAAGTTACACACACATCACAAACTGTTTTTAAATCGCTTGTTGTATTAATATATGCAACAACGGTATAATCCGGGTACTGCTCCTTTACGATTGAGATGACCTCTTTATCCATCATCTCCGCCATAGGACAGCCGGCTGACGGATTCGCGAGGAAAACCGTCTTACCCGGAGAAAGAATTTTTACCGTTTCAGCCATAAAACGGACTCCGCACATAATCACAGTCCTGTTTTCAACCTTTGACGCCTCAACCGAAAGCGCAAAGGAATCTCCCGTAAAATCGGCAACCTCCAATATTTCAGGAGACTGATAGCAATGCGCAAGGATACAGATGTCCTTCTCTTTTTTTAGTCGGATAATTTCCTGCTGAATGTCTTTAATCATTAGTGTTCTCCGCAATGTTCACAGCTTACTTCCTTAAACTGCTCTGCATCATATTCAATCCCATTCTTATCATAGTAATCCTTCACTGCCGCCTTTACAGCCTCTTCAGCTAAAACCGAGCAGTGAATTTTAACCGGCGGCAAACCGTCAAGGGCCTCAACAACTGCCTTATTGGTAAGCTCAAGCGCCTTATCAATCGGTTGACCTTTAATCATTTCTGTTGCCATAGAGCTTGACGCGATGGCCGATGCACAACCGAATGTGTTGAATTTAACATCTTCTATCACACCGTTGTCATCCACCTTGAGATATATTTTCATTATATCGCCGCATTTTGCATTGCCTACTTCACCAACGCCGTCGGCATCCTCTATTTTACCTACATTTCTCGGATTTGTAAAGTGATCCATAACTTTTTCCGAATAAAGAGCCATTACTTATTTTCCCCTTTCTTGATTTTCTCCCAGACAGGAGATATACCACGAAGATATGTTACTACCTCCGGAACAGATTTAATGATATGCTCCATTTCTTCCATAGTATTATATGCACTTAATGAAAGACGAAGCGAGCCATGCGCAATTTCAACAGGAACGCCTATTGAAAGAAGAACATGAGAGGGATCAAGACTGCCGCTTGTGCAGGCGGAACCGCTTGATGCGCAAATGCCCTTCATATCAAGAAGCAGCAAAAGGCTTTCTCCCTCAATACCTTCAAAACACATATTAAGTGTTCCCGGAAGGTGATGCGCAAGACTTCCATTAATGCGGCTTCTTTCAATTCCTTTAAGCCCTTCTATAAGCCTGTCACGCATTGCACTGATATACTTTGATGTTTCTTCCAGGTGCTCAACCGCATATTTCATTGCGGCAGCCATACCCACAATGGCAGGCACATTTTCCGTTCCTGCTCTTTTTCCGCGCTCCTGAGCGCCTCCCTCAATAATATTTTTCAGTATAAGTCCCTTTCTTGCATAAAGGACTCCCGCACCCTTAGGTCCATGGAATTTATGAGCCGATATGGAGAGCATATCAACATTCATATCTGTCACATTAACAGGGATATGTCCCACTGCCTGAACAGCGTCTGTGTGAAAAAGGACACCTTTCTTTTTGCAGATTTCACCTATCCGAGCAATAGGCTGAATTGTTCCTATTTCATTATTAGCCGTCATTATGGTCACAAGACAGGTTTCATCTTTTATGGCATTTTCAATATCCTCAGGCTTTACAATTCCATCCGCATACACATCTACGAGTGTAATTTCAAAGCCCTCTTTTTTCAGCGCGTCAAGCGTGTGCAAAACAGCATGATGCTCGAATTTTGAAGAGATTATATGCTTTTTTCCCTTTCTTGCACCTATATATGCAGCGCTTCTTATAGCCTGATTATCCGCCTCACTGCCGCCCGAAGTAAAATAAATTTCTTTAGGCAGAGCTCCGATAGCGTTTGCAATCGTTTCTCTCGCCGCCTCCAGCTCCTCCTTAGCCGTTTGACCAATAGAGTGAAGCGAGGACGGATTGCCGTAAATATCTTTCATTAACGGCAGCATTGCATCAAAAGCAATATCGCTTAATTTTGTTGTTGCCGCATTATCAGCATAAACTGTCATTTCATTTACCTACCTTTTCAATAGGAGATAATAGCACTTATATCCTATCTTGTCAATAGGAAATAAAAGTTTTTTTCAAATAAATACGCAGTGATATTTTTGCCCCGAAAACATAAAAATAACCATATAATATTCAGAATTTTCAAATGTCTGAAATAGCAATAAAGACTGTATTCAAATACGCTTTAACGCAAAAGAATACAGTCTTATAAATATTAATCCGCAAAAAGAGGCGTTGAAAGATAACGGTCACCCGTGTCCGGAAGAATCACAACAATGGTTTTGCCCTCATTTTCCTCTCTCAAAGCAAGCTCCTTGGCTGCCCAAAGCGCCGCACCGCTTGAAATTCCCACAAGAATACCTTCGTTTTCAGCAAAGGCCTTGCCAGTTTTAAAGGCATCGTCATTTTCGACCGCAATAATCTCATCATATATTTCGGTATTGAGAGTATCAGGCACAAAACCTGCTCCTATACCCTGTATTTTATGAGCACCGGCAGTACCCTTTGAAAGTACAGGTGAGGTTGCCGGCTCAACAGCGATAACCTTTATATTCGGATTTTTTGATTTCAGATACTCGCCGGTACCCGAAATCGTACCGCCTGTTCCCACACCTGCAACAAATATGTCAACATTTCCGTCTGTATCATTCCATATTTCGGGTCCTGTTGTCTCCTTGTGAGTTGCAGGATTAACAGGATTTGTAAACTGTCCCGGAATAAATGAATCCGGTATCTCCGAGGCGAGCGCATTTGCCTTCTCTATAGCACCCTTCATTCCTTTGCTTCCGTCAGTAAGTACGAGTTTTGCACCGTATGCTTTCATAAGGTTTCTTCTCTCAACGCTCATCGTTTCGGGCATTGTGATAATAATTCTGTATCCCTTTGAGGCGGCCACTGCCGCAAGACCTATACCCGTATTGCCGCTTGTGGGTTCAATGATGACAGAATTTGGTTTAAGTATTCCTTTTTTCTCTGCATCCTCAATAATAGCCTTGGCAATCCTGTCCTTAACAGAGCCGGCCGGATTGAAATACTCAAGCTTAACAAGGATCTTTGCTTTAAGTGCATTGGCTTTTTCAAAATTGGGTATCTCAACAAGTGGAGTATTTCCAACAAGGTCGAGAACGGATTTGTAAACTGACATAACTTTTTCTCCTTATAAAAATATATTAATCTAATGAGGCAAACGCCTGATCAAGATCGTGTATAATATCATCAACATGCTCTGTACCGATTGAAAGTCTTATTGTGTTGGGCTTTATATTCTGCTCCTCAAGCTCCTCGGCACTGAGCTGGCTGTGTGTTGTTGTTGCGGGGTGAATAACAAGTGATTTGACATCTGCAACATTTGCAAGAATCGAAAAGATTTGCAGATTGTCTATAAATTTCTTTGCTTCCCTCTCACCGCCTCTGATTTCAAATGTGAAAATCGAACCTGCTCCGTTTGGAAAATATCTGTTATATAGATCCCTGTATCTTTCATCAAGACTGGGATGATTTACCTTTTCAACCTTAGGATTGCGCACAAGGTAATCAATAATCTTTTTTGTGTTTTCCACATGGCGCTCAACACGCAGTGAAAGTGTTTCAAGCCCCTGAAGAAGCAGAAACGCATTGAACGGCGATATGGCCGCACCTGTGTCGCGAAGAAGGATTGCACGAATATATGTTACAAAAGCAGCCGCACCGACAGCCTGCGAAAAACTGATTCCGTGATAGCTCGGATTAGGTGCCGTAATCTGCGGATACTTACCGCTTGCCTCCCAGTCAAATTTGCCGCCGTCAACAATAACACCGCCAAGTGTTGTTCCGTGACCTCCGATAAATTTTGTAGCCGAATGAATAACAATATCCGCCCCGTATTCAAGCGGTCTTAAAAGATATGGTGTTGCAAATGTCGAGTCAACAACAAGAGGAATACCGTGGCTGTGTGCAATTCGGGAAAGCTTTTCAATGTCAATAATATTTGAATTTGGATTGCCAAGCGTTTCAATAAAAACCGCCTTTGTATGATCATCAATTGCGCTTTCAAAATTTGAAAGATCGTCGGGATCAACAAAAGTAGTCTGCACACCAAACTGTTTGAATGTGTGCTCAAGATAATTATATGTACCTCCGTATATTGTCTTAGCGGACACAATATTGTCTCCCGCTGTTGCGAGAGCCTGCAGCGCATATGAGATTGCCGCTGCTCCCGACGCTGTCGCAAGTGCCGCAATACCGCCTTCAAGCGCCGCTATTCTTTTTTCAAAAACATCCTGAGTAGAGTTTGTAAGCCTTCCGTATATATTTCCCGCATCGGAAAGGTTGAACCTTGCCTGCGCATGGTCGCTGTTTTTAAAAACATAGGAGGTTGTCTGATAAATCGGTACTGCTCTTGAATCGGTTGCAGGATCCGGCTCTTCCTGTCCTACATGAAGTTGCAAGGTTTCAAAGTGATATTTATAGTTTGACATCATGATTCATTCCTTTCAATCATTATATATTAATATAAAATTAAGTTTTATTCATAACATCGAAAGCACATTCGTCCCTTTCTGAAATTTCTTCTGTTTAATGTGAAAAAAAACTTACCCATCTCGTTGCTCCTTTCCTACCAATTCGATAGGTTTAATATGTGTTGTATTGAATATACACCATAAATTCTGTTTTGTCAATAGGTTTTCTGCCTTTTTATGAAAAAATTTCCGCCGAAAAATATGCGGCGGAAAATGTTTTATGGATTGAATTGTTCAAGGAAGCTATGCTCCGTACCGTTTTGCTTATAGGAAATAAAAGTATCAAGTTTTACATTATGTATGGATTTAAAAATATTGTGTTCAATGTCAGGATTTGATTTTTTAAGCTGTGCAATCAGTTTTTTAATTTCCTGCCTTTTTGAATCGCCTATTCCGTCAGCGCTGTGGCTGTATTCATCAACAAAACGGCATGCGCACTGAATAAATGTCAACGAATTATAGTCGCGCCAATTTATGATTGACTTTTCGTGAACACAGTAAAGAGGCCTTATAAGTTCCATACCCTCAAAATTTGTACTTTTTATTCTCGGAAGCATGGCCTGAAGCTGAGAGCCGTAAAACATTCCCATAACAGTCGTTTCAATCACATCACTGAGATGGTGCCCCAACGCTATTTTATTACATCCGAGTTCCTGTGCAATCGCATAAAGATAACCTCTTCTCATTCTGGCACAAAGATAACACGGATTTCCGCCCGCCGAGGCCGTAACATTAAAAATATTTGTTTCAAAGAATTTAACGGGTATTTCAAGGTTTTCGCAATTCTGCTCAATTCTGTTTCTGTTCTCGGCGTTATATCCGGGGTCCATACAGATAAATTCAACTTCAAAGGGAATGAGCGTGTATTTATGCAAATGCTTCATACACATTGCAAGAAGAACAGAGTCCTTACCTCCGCTTATACAAACGGCAATCCTGTCGTGCGGTGAAATAAGATTATAATTCTGGCAGGCTTGAATAAACGGATTCCATATATCTTTTCTGTATGTTTTTATAATGCTTCGCTCAACTTTTTGAGCATAAGATAATTCTCTCGCCATAATCAATACCTCACCACCATTATACAACAAAGTATTCCGCCGAACAAGTAGGATATACTAATCTGTTATAAAAAAGAACTCAACACCGTTACTCCTATTGTTAAATCCGTATTTATAATGATGAAGCTCAAATATCTGCCGGCAGATTGCGAGTCCCATTCCGCTTGAATTGTCCGAACTGTTTCGCGCTTTATCATCACGGTATAAAATATCCCACAGGCTCTCTCTATATTCAGGTTCAATTCCCCTGCCCTCATTACAGACGCTGAATCTGTATCTGTTTTTGATTTTTTTAAGAGTTACAGTAATGGTGCTGTTATCAGATGAATATTTAACAGCGTTTGAAAGAAAATTGTCTGCCGCAAGTGCAATAAGTTCACGGTTACATACTACTGAAGCGCCATCGCAGATTTGTGCTGAAAGTTCAATATGATATGCTTTTGCAAAGGATTTATATTTCTCCGTCTCCACGGTAATGATTTGCGAAAGAGAGCATTTTTCTTTTTTAATACTATCTAATGATACAAGCCTGTTATATTGAAGCAGAGTTGAAACAAGCCTGCTCATTCGGCGTGATTCTTCATATATTGAATTTACATACTCAATATTTTTTTGCGGTGCAATATTTTCAATAACACACTCGCATTGATTCTGTATTACTGCCAAGGGAGTTTTAAGTTCATGTGCCGCTGCGTTTGTAAAAACCCGCTTTGACTCCTCCATCTTTTTACTTTTGCTGTAAAATTTGTTTACAAAAAAAATCAGAACAATACCCAATATCAGAATATACAACACCTGAAGCTTTATCTGATTCCAGAAAGTTTCAGAAGTCAAAGTATAAAGCACAGGGCGAATCTGCATGGTTATAAATACACAGTATTTTCCGTTTGAAAAATCCACTATTCCATTGTACTCACAGTATTCCGGTCCGGAATAGCCGCTGCCGTCATTGCTGTAGGACGATACATTTTCTTTATAATCAACCGCAAAATGATTATGTTTGACACGCATATCATCATATATTCCGTGTTCAATACTGTTTTCATCCATATCAATAAATTTATAATTAATATAGCCTTTAAACACTTTTACTGTATTATCAGGAGAAACATTTTTTGCTGTTGAAAAATGAATTTCCGTCTCATCATCAAAATGATTTGTGTTTCTCATTTTTATTGTTACGGGAACAATTTCTTCCTCATCAACGAAATAATCAAGCTCATATATTTTATAATATTCTTTTTGCTTTTTTATATCGGCAAGCCTTTGTCTGGAATCGGAATCAAGGTAAGGATCGATATAAATATATTTATCATTAAAACCCTGTTCCTTTGAAACAAGATTTATAAAGGAGCCGCTTTGTGCTGCAAGATTACCCTTTAAATCATATATGCTTATGAGTGTCGGATATTTACCTAACGAATACTGCATATATTCATCTGTAGTCATATCTGATGCGTTTATTCTGACATTGTCGTTTAAATGGTATCCATTCAGAAAATCAGCGCATATTGCGGATTTTTCCGCATTAAATGACAGAAATGCACCGAAGCAGAAAAAAGCAGCAAGTCCAAAAAAAATAATAAAATATAGATTTTTCTTTTTAATCATTATCATCTCTCCCCAAAACAGTAGCCGATATTGATTACGGTTTTTATACATTTTGAATATTCTCCAAGGGCTTTTCTTATTCTCTTTATATGTGTGTCCACAACTCTCGCGTCCCCGTCGAAAGTATATCCCCATACTCTGTTTAATATCAGTTCCCTGCTGAGAACGATTCCCTTATTTTCCATAAGATATTTTAAAAGTGTAAAATCTTTATTTGACAAATATATTTCCTTGCCCGCACAAAAAGCTTTGATTTTGTTTAGGTCAAGCGTAACACAACCGACACTCATAATATTATCCTTATTTACTCCTCTGTACCTGTTTATCATTGAAATACACTTTTCATACAAAACAGAAAGAGGAAAGGGCTTAACGATATAATCGTCTCCGCCTGTGCTATATCCCCTGAGGAAATCCTGCTCCTCCCCAAGAGCAGACAGAAAAAGTACAGGCACATCGCTTATTTCTCTTATTTTTTTACAGGCGGTAAGACCATCGGTGTAAGGCATCATAATATCAAGAATCACAAGGTCAAATTCGTTATATTCACACTGCTCAATTGCTGATTTACCGTTATTGGCAAGAACAACGCTCATACCCTTTGCCGTCATATAGTCCTTTATCGTTTCCCTGATTTTCACTTCATCGTCAGCAAGCAAAATATTATACATCATATATTCACGCTCCGTTATCTTCATAATATTCTATTTTTGTGTACTTTCTGTGTCATCATAAAGAATTGTCAAATATTTATAAAAATGCCTGATTTCAAACTTACAAGTGAAATCAGGCAAAACTGTTATTTTCAAACGATGTCTAAAAAAGAGCAATAAATTTTCTCAATATCATCTAAGGAAAATCTCATCGGATGATTTGAAAGACGGTCAATATTTACTCCTTCAAGCGCCTCCTTAAACTGATCGTGTGTCAAGGTCAAATCATTATGCAGACCGAGGGATATAAGCAAATTCTTGAAGGATTCAGGTGTAAAGTGAGAGACCCGTGCCGTTTCTTCAAGAAGAGTGTCAAGCTTATCTGAAGAAGAATTCTCCTCCATATATTTCCAAATATACAACAGGCACAACGCGACTGCGTGGCCGTGGTAAAAGCCTTTGAATTTGTGAATTTTATAGCTCAGCGCATGCGGTGCGGTTGTTTGGGCAATATTGATTGCTCTGCCTGCAAGCTCTGAACATTTCATCATATCCTCATAGGTTGATTCATCGCCATCTATGAATTTCATAAACACTCCGTTGAATATATCAAGAGCCTGTGCTGAATATTCTCTGCTCTGCTGCGTTGAATGAACAGACCAATATGCCTCAACAGCGTGACTGAAAGCGTCAAGGCCGGTAACTATTTTCTGAAAACGAGGAAGCGACGCGAGCGTTTTATAGTCAAAAACCGCGTAATTCGGAATGATATCATAGCTTCGTACAGAGTCCTTATCGCCGTTATTATACAATACTGCATACCGTGTAACTTCCGCGCCTGTTCCCGCAGTAGTCGGTACGGCAAGAATTTTAACATTACTTTCGGCAAAAAATTTTATTGCCTTTGCTGTATCCATTGCACTGCCGCCACCGACAGTCACTATAAAATCACATTTTTGCTCTTTAAAAAGGAAGACGCCTTTTTTAACATCACTTACCTCGGGATTAACCGAAAAGTCACAAAAAGGAACAATCTCTGTCTCAAGCCCATCAATGGCATGGCGGTAACCAAAACGATCATACTCCGCGCTGCACACAAATAAAATCTTAGCGGGCTTATTTTTAATCAGTATATCTCTGAACTGATTTATAAACATTTCATTATTATAATTCAAATCAATCAGCCTCCGATAATCCTGCACCCTTTTGACACGGGTGTTGTTACGGCAATATCCTTTGCAAATTCTTCAAGCTGCTCCGCGGCGAGCAAAGCCTTGTCCTTACTGTCAAATATACCGAAAACCGTAGGACCGCTGCCGCTCATACAGGTTCCCAAAGCGTCGTTTTTCCTCATAACATCTTTAATATCCACCTTGTTCGGAACTTGGATAAACTGCTCAAAAACATTTTCCATTCTTGAGGATATATCCTTTAAATCTCTGCCCTGCATTGCACACAGCATACCGAATTTATCAGGCGTATGCGTTTTTCCGTATTCATCAAACATACGATACGCATGTCCTGTATTAACAGAGCAGTCAGGCTTCGCAATAAGTATAAAGCACCGTCTCAAAGGTCTTACTTTGCTGAGAACATCGCCTACTCCCTGTGCCAGAAGTGTTCCGCCCTTTATACAAAAAGGAATATCCGCACCGATTTTAACGCCGATTTTACACAGCTCATCCTCGGTAAATTTATTATTATATAGCTTATTCAAAGCTGTAAGAACGCCTGCAC
>CANQZA010000006.1 GCA_947628175.1 uncultured Clostridia bacterium
TTATGTCTTTGCTATCCTGCCGCCTTATGGTGTCAAGTGCCTTGTGGATGGCGGTGTATACGGCTTTCTCGCACCTGCCGTACCGCTCCCCAATCTCGTTGTAAATCTGCGTAACGGTCATCCAGCGGTATTTATCCTCGCACAACAGCAGGATGTATTCCGTGATGAAGTCCAGCCCGATGTAGTCTGCGGGCATACCAACCTGTAACAGTTTTTCCTCAATGTCTGTTCTTTTCATGTGAAACCTCTTTCTGCCTACTATTGTAGGGCTTATCCGTTTGTAAAAATCTTGTTTTCTCCAAATTGTGTTGACCGAAAGAGGTATACAGTGCTATAATATTTGCATACCTCTTTTGGGGTTGGGAGTAAGCCGTTTCGTTTGTGGTGTTTTGGCTTGCTCCCATTTTTTCATTTTTTAATTGCCCTTTGGTATTCAAATTCTATACCGTCTCTGACTACTTCTGATTTTGTCATGCCTAGTTCATTCGATGCAATTTCTAATTTTTGCACCATTTCTTCGTCTATGCGCACTCTAAGCATTGTATCTTTCTTCTTATCAGATTTGGGCCTTCCTATCTTTTGCGACATATTTTTCCTCCCTTCTTTTTGTCGCTACAATAAATATAATACCGTAGCTACAAAAAGTCAAGAGGTTTTTCCGATTTTCTTTCTATTATTTCAAAAGTATGGTATAATCACCGTATACGCTTTACTGAAGATAAAATGATAGAGGCGGCTTACGCCACCTCTATGTATGCAATACTTTTGAATATTTCCAACCTGCTTTTGCAATCCTTGTATATATCTTTATAATGCTTTCCTTCTTCTATTCCGGCCTGTATGCAATGTAGAATAATGTTTTCCGCTACACTTAAATTGCTCAATTGTTCTGAATTTGCATTATTTCTTCCGGATACTCCACATATCTTGTTTGCTAACTTTGTGTAATTTATATAGAGCAAATTATCATCATGATCATATCCTTGTTTTTTTGCATATTCAACAAGCGATTTTAGCGTGTCCGTCTCTAATTTTCTTATAAGTTTCCCTTGTTCTCTAGTGCGCTCCCAACCCTTTGTTTGACGCTTAAATATAAACTGGCGCATAGCGTAAAACTGCCGCACGAGTTCTGTTTTGAAATCAGCAACCTTCTCTGTGTTATCTAAAAACGTAATTAAAAGTGTTGCCTGTGGTTCGTTCATTTTGTATATTCTTGTTGGTCTTCCTCTTTTTCCCGATTTGAAATCGGTAAAATCAATTTTTCCAAACTTTTCAAGCCTTTTTCTTTGTTCCTTTATTAACCTAACAACAGATTCGTGCTGGTTATCGGTTCCTTTCGCTATAACCATGCTGTTTGTAAAAACATCATTTCCGCTCAAAACAACCAAAGACTCATTTTTTGTTTGTAAAGAAGCGTCGTTCATCCAACTACACCTCCCATCACGTTCAGTATAGTTTCCCATCTGTAGTTCTTCACCCTCAATCGCATTAAGGGTGATCCATCATTTGTAAAATTGGTGCCAGTTGTCATATGGCAATCCCTCCTTTACGATGATTTGCCCCGGAGCATAGCTGCCCCGGGGTATGTCTGTCCGTCCGCTTGGTAACATGTGCCATCACATGCGGGTAGTACCGTAAAGGTTGGCCAGCTTCATCACTGGAAAAATAAAAGCACGAAAAACGTGCCACATGTTCATGGCTTCATCTCTCGTGCTTCTGTCGGAACATTTGTTCTTATTTAATATAGCATAGATGGGAAAATTTGTCAAATAAAAGCGGCGGAAAAATCCGCCGCCCAAAAGCTTGTTTTATATTTTAACAAACAAGATAATATTTGCATATTATTGTTCTTCTAAATTATATTTTTTTAATATCTGCCCCTTCTACTTCAATAACCATTCCTTTCTCTCTTAATGAAAGATGGTATTCTTTTTTAAAATCTTGAAATTTGTTTAATTCTTCCTTTCTATATGAAGAATAGTTTTCATAATAACTGACTTGCCCTTCTCTTTCTCCATCCTGAACAGTCAATAAATATGATCCTGTTTCAATATCTTCTCCAACAACATAGGCTCCCGGAGGGAAAATCCCCTTTTTTCTGTCGTACATAATTTTTTCCTCTTTTCTTTTGTTTTGTTTGTTTTGAATATTTCTCCGCTGTTCTGCAATGTATTTATCATACATCTCTTCTTCTATTTCGCCATGCAATTCGTCATATAAATCATCATATAGGCCATTATAAATATTTTCCGAATTAGTATTCGTTCCTTTATATATTGTATTTTTCTTTTTTGCCTTTACTCCTGATAAAATTCCGCCAATAATCGCAAACAATGAAGCGATAGAGCTACATATAGTCGCCGCCATCCAGAAAAACAATTTAAACATAAGGATTGTCGGTTCTAGCCACCATCCAAAAAACAACCAATACGTTCCGCCCTTTTTCATCTCTTGTAATTCCCGCAATAATTATGAAAATAATATATCATATTATTTTAAAACTAAAACATGAGGCTATAATATTAAAAGCATTATGACTTCCTCCTTCTGCCTGTAAAGTAGACTTTATAATCATCATACGGTACATCTTTGTAATAATCAAACTCTTTTGCCAAAGTATTTTTGGGCTTTAGTTCCAAATCGTTATCTGTGAAATAATTTGTGTCATAATCAACCACCTGTCCATTAGAGAAAAATAAAACTGTTCCTTCTACAAATTCAATCGGTCTATCACCTTTGTTTGTACATGTAATAATAATTCCCTCTCCGGTATCAGAAACTTCATAAGACAAATCTGACAATGCTGGTTCGTAATAATCATCTTCATTTGCTGATATTGTATAGCTAAAAGAATTTATATCATTTGCTTCAAAAATATGGAACAGGCAAACTGAATATCCGCTTTCTATCGCATGTTTAGAATCGGATTTTGCCCCGATCGTTTTTCCGCTTGAATCTTTTGCAATAACATTAGTCTCTACAGAAACGGTTTTTTTCGAGTTATTTGTTAGTTCCATTATGTAATAAGTTCCCCAAGCTCCATTATCGTAAGAATATTCTTTTACAGAAATATCTTTTGTCATATCAGTTTCCTGCAAAGACGGAGACTTATTCCCTTCATCTCCCATATCTTCATTATGTTCCGCATTTATTTCCGAACCATTATTGATGGAATCTTCATTTTCCTTTAACTCAACTTTTTCTTCCGCAGTCTTGTCGTACTTTTCTTGTGAAATCCCTCCGCTTTGACATCCGGTAACTACAAAAATAATCGCTACAACTAAGATTAAAAACATTTTTTTCATATCGTTTCCTCCTTAAGTATGTCTATAACACTTATGTATAGTAAATTATACTTTATCCTACCATTTTTTGTAAAAGAACGCAACAAAAATTTAGGGCGGTAGCTTTTATTGCTCTACCGCCCCGCTTTCAATGCTAATAACCGTACTTTGGCGTTGGATTGTACCGATAGTCAAGACTTCTTTGCCCTCTTGCAACCGCTCTTGCCAGTGCTTCATCATTCTCCATTTTAAGCTCCGCATAACAATTCACGTTGATTGGTTGCTGGTTGTTCATCATTGCCATTGAATATCCTGCCGCAACAGCTCCTTGAAGTGCTTTATTGTCTACAAATCCATTCGGCATTTGAGATGTAATGCTCTCTCCTATCATTCTCATTACTTTTTGATTTTCAAGGGGCAAAACAACCTCCGGCACATCTCCAACGCCGACCACAGACGGACTACCAAAAAATCCGCCCGTTTTATACCAATCAACATCAAACTCAGGTATTTCCACCCTGTTCCCGTTTCCAAGATCGTTGTAATTCCACCTGGAAATATATAAGTGCGGCGTCGGTATGTGAACGGAAGAAAATCCGTTTGCGAATGACTGTGCGGCGTTTCTTCCATAGTTATACATATCATTGTTTATTCCGGAAAAAGTATTTGCAACAGCGTTTATTATGCCCTGCGCAGAATTTGATATTTGAGACTTCATTCCGTCTATTCCGTCTTTGAAGTTTTTAAATATGTTTTCCCCAAAATTCTTAAATTCTGTATTGCTACCAGAAAAAACTTTTTTTGCATCCGACAACCATTGCGACAATGCTGTTGTGGTTAAACTTGTGTTTTTTGTTATCCCAAGATTAAATCCAAGCACAACATCTTTTCCGATTTTTTCATATTCTTTTGAAGGACTATGGGAATCAATCGCCTCCCTTGTCTCCCCAAGAGCGCCTGTCCCCAATGATTTTGCCGCGTATAATGCGCTTGACATTTCTCTTTCAATGCCTTTTCCGAACCCTTGCGGAACCGTTTTTCCGGCGTCGATTGCTATTGCGCCAACATCAGATAATGCCTTATTTATAACTGAATTTACATCATCTTTCATCTTTATATTGTCTGTTGACACGCCCTCGTATGAATACGTTGTTATGGTATCGAATAGGCCGTCAATTATGTTTTTAGCGGCGTCAGACGACCATCCAGCACCCTTTATACCTATGCCTCCTATAATTTCTTCAATACTTTCAGACAGTGGATCTATGGTATTTGTCTTCCATTGTTTAACAGCGTTTTGTACATATTCGTCCTTTGATTGAAAGCCGCTGAGAATTTTTTCGTCCCAACTCATTTTCTCCCAGTCTTTTGCTGCTTGGTCAATAACTTTGTTTACACCGCCAACAAAATCTGCCTGCATCATATCTGTAAACTCTGTTGCTTTTTGCTGCGCGTTTGATTTTAATTCTTCTATCGCTCTCGGAATAACATCCAAATTCTCCTTTGCTTCTTTCTTTTCTTCTTCTGTGGCCGTAGGAGACCTATATATTTCGTCCCATTTCGCAGATATTGTCTTTGCCGCTTCGTCCAAATTATTATTATAATTTTGCAGCGAATCTTTGACTTGATTTGCATATCTTTGCACTGCTTCTTTATCCACAGTTCCGTCATCAAATACAATTGCGCTATAGTCAATGCTTTCTGCAATTTGTCCTATTTCGTACGAGAAATCGCTAGTGGCTTTAGAGAAATCATCGTAGCCTTTTGCAACTTCTATAAGTTGCTTTTCCAGTTCTTTATATTTTGGCGTACCGTAATCATATTTTTGCATTTCTTCAGAAATTCTTTTTGCTTCTTGCTGATTTCTGTACCCGTATTCGATAACGGTGTCAATTGCGCCTTCCACATCAACCCCAAGAGCTTTCATTGCTGCATGTAGCGCACCGCCTTCTCCATATGCAGCCAAAATTGTTGTTTCCATATTTTGAAATTTTGTTTCTGTGAGAGTCGCAAGTTGCCCAAACAAGTCATCTAACTGCTTTTTCCCTTCTTCAACAGACAAAACCCCGCTATCCATAGCAGTTTCAATTCTCTGTATTTCTGTCCAAGTATCTTCTATATTTTTGTTTGCTGTATCTAATTGACTTGAAGATTCGTTTATTTTTGTAAATCCACTTGCGGCAGAGTCCAAGGCACCGGAAAACCTTCCTGCTACTTCCTCAATTGGCGTACCACCCGGATTTGTCAAAGATTGCTTTATGGATTCCCCGACATTTGCGGTTATCATTTCATCCACTTTTTTCTTTGCATTTGTAAACGCTGCAAATATAGCAGTCCCTACAGCCGCTATTCCAGCCGCTATCAGCGCATATGGATGGGCGGCAAGCGACGAAAAGAAGCCGCCTATAGCCTCTTTTATACCTTCAAATCCAACTTGTCCCAGCAGAAGAAAAGCGTTTCTAAAATTACTTAAGTGATTTACAACTTCTCCTATTTTTACAGCTACTTGGTATGCGCCCCATGCCGCAAAAAACGAAAGCAAGGCTGTTGTAATTCCAGAAATTACCTCTGATGGTATGGAACTTAAAATGCCAAAAAATCCGCTCAACGCACTGCTGGCTAGATTGATCGCTCCAGATATAACCGGGCCAAATGCGGTAAGAAGTCCGTCTGCAAAATTCAATACTCCCTGTATAATTCCTGCTGTAAACTTCGCCGCAGTTTCGACAATATTCGATAATGCGGAGCCTATCGAACCCCAATCAACATCAATATATCCAAACTTATCAAGCGCAGCTATAAGGCCCACAATTCCTCCGGCGATTGCAACGTATTTTACGGCGCCAAGCCATGAAAACGTGCTTTTGAGTGCGTTCCAGCCGCTTAATGCGCTAGATATTTTCGTAAGAATGTTTGAAACAGAAGAAAGTCCCTTAAATGCAATCAGGCCAGTTGCAACTATTCCAAGCGAATATCCAATATTTTCAACTGTCTTTGGCTTTATTTTTTTCAGTGCCGAAGAAATTCCGTCAAGCCCATCCGGTATTTTGTTGATGAATTTTATTCCGACCTTCGATAAGTCTCTAAAAAAGTCAATCAGGCCCTCACCTATGGATTCTGCAAACGGCTCCACTGCGCCCCAAAATGTTTTGAGTGATCCGTTCAGCCTGTTCCAGTCAATTTCATTATTCATATCTGTAAGAATAGAGATCAACTGCGGTAATGCGTCTCCGATAGTCCATTGTGCAACAGGCTTTAAAAATTCTTCGTAAAAGTCCATGAGCGCAGTCCATGCAAACTGCGCCGGTTTTTGCAGAGATGTAAAAAATGCCTCTAAATAGCTGTTTAATTTGTTCCAGTCAATTCCGTTGAGCAGATCGTTTGTGATATTAAAAAATCTAGGAAGCCCTGCTTCGTCAGAAAGTACCCAGTCTCCCATAGGTTTTAAAAAGTTATTCCAGAAATCCTTAATTGTATCCCAGTTAAACGCAGACAATTTAGAAAATCCGTCGCTCCAAAGGCGTTTTATAGCGTCCGTTGTTGGTTCTGCCGCTTTTGCAAGACGTTTAAACACATCAGAAATGTTATCTGCAAGCATATTTGCCCTGTTTTCCATCTCCGAAAATGCCTTGTCCCATACCTTTTGATAGTTGGATAATGCTTCATCAAGCGCCTTGTTGAGTTCTGGCATTGTGCCAATATCAGCGCTTACATTTACAGAAGCGTCTGCGTCACTCAATGCGGGCTGTTCGGATAACTGGTTCAGTTCGTCAAACGGAAGGACGGACAAAGTTTTTTCAAGTTTCTTTGCGTTGTCTGCTGCGTCCGAAATGCCCTCTGCCGCTTCATCTGACTCGTCCGCAAGTTCTCCCATATCAAAAGCAGAACCGCCAACGGATGAACTGAAATCTGAAAGCTGTATGCCAAGCAGTTTTGCCATCCATGCAAACAATCTTTGCAAAGAAATGACGAATGCATTTATATAAGGAAGTGTTTTGGACACTATCGGCAAAAACAAAGAGCCTATTGTCCTTGAAAGAGAAGAAAAGTTTGCCTGCAATAAACGCAGCTGATTGGCCGGCTGCGAAATTGTATTGGCCAGATCGCCCCAAGCGTATTGCGTACTGTTCAGTAATACAATCGTTCTTAAAATAGCCTTGTCCTGTTGTCCAAGTTTAGATATAGTTTTATCTATTCCAAGATTGTATAATTCTTGCTGGAGATTTGTGTTTCTGATATTGACGCCGTATTTGTCAAGTGTACGGCTCATGCCGACCATCCCGGACGCCATATCCTGCCATACATCTTCAAATTCAAGGTTTCTAACAGAAGCCAAATCTGCCCCTATCATTGTCAGGGCGTTCGACAGTTTTAAAGACTGTTCAGAAGCCGCCCCCATTGAGGACGCCATCTGCGCAAACGTAGACTGGTACTGCAATACCTTGTCCGGGTCAAGGCCGAGGCTTGCTGTTGAAACTCTGGTCAAATCCCCGGTTTCGGATATGTTAAAACCGGTGAGTTTCTTCGACAGTTCTCTTGCTCTTTGCTGGAAAGAGTTTGCATAAGCCTCGGCTGATGCAAATCCATAGTTTTTCCATGCATCCACATCTGTCCTGTTTGCAACTTGCCCGAAAGAGGCATAAAAGTAGTTTAAAGTCTCGATATAATCAGAGGCAGATTCAAAAGATCTCCCAAGTGCCCTTATGCCCCTTGTGATCGTGAAATATCCGGCGTATAATTTTGCGATACTGGAAGTTAAGCTATTTGTGCTTTTCTTTGCCTTATCAACCTTGCTCGTGTATGAGCCTATTCCACCCGTAAGCGCTTTTGTTGCGTTTGTGACATTCGCTCCATTTCTCGAAAGGTTTGCCATTGCGTTTGTCATGTTTATAACATTTTGACTTACGCTGGGTGCCTTTGAAAGAGTTGCCATCATGTCCTTTAACGCAACTGAAAGATTTTTAATGTTAGGAATTGCGTTTGTGGCGCCTTTTCCTCCAAGTTTAGATATGGAAGAAACAATGTCTGTAAGTCCTCCTGTATCAAACTTTATGCCGCCAACATTATTCATTTCCGCAACAAGCGCAGACAGCAAGCTCGTGAGTTTTGGTATGTTCTGCTCTGCCTGTGTTGCGGATTTCCCGCCAAGCCTAGTTATGGCGTTGAGCATATTGGTTATTGGCTTTGGGTCAAATTTGATGTTTCCAAGCCTATTAAGCCCATTGGAAAGATCATAAAATTTTGTCGTATCTATCCCATTAACGGATGTAGACAATCTATCAAGTGTTCTTACAAGTCTGTCAATTCCACTTACTGCTTTTGAAGCGTCACTTGAAACTTCTAATGATAATCTGTCAATTGTATTATCTGCCATAAAAAACAACCTCCAAACTTTTTGAGGTCAGCGACTATCACCCATTTTGATAGCCGGTAAAAAGCATAAAAAGAACACCCTAGAATCTAGGGTGTTCCGACTTACATATTTGTTTATTATTTTTCTTTTTCTCTATTACTTCTTGTATTTTTAATGAACGCGCCGGTAATGGAGGCGATCCCAGTAACGCCAAGAAAAGCTGCCGCTATTGCTCCCGCTTGACTTGGAACAAAAAGCACCATAGCCAAAGAAACTCCAAGGCATCCCAATCCCATTAGAAAGGCAAATATTACTCCCAATAAGCTGTCCCTATCCTCTGCATGAACCATTTTCTTTTCCATTTCTTGGCGATGCTCGGACTGCTTTTCTGCCATTCTAATTATTCTATCCGCTGATCCTGGAAGAATTTCCTCAAATCCCCTCAAAATATCTGGATGTGGAATCGGGCCGCTGTATCTCTGTGAAACTATACCAACAACCTTTATTTCTTCAGCGGGCTTATCCTCGCCAACTGGCAAAACTTCCGGCGTATCTGTTTTTTCTTCTAAAATCTTTGGCTGCTCTGGTGATTGAATTTCCGACATTTTCCCAATCGCCCCTCAGTGCCTCATAATCTCTCTCCCATTCATTTGAGAGATCGGGCCAATCTTTTGTATTGTACAATTTTAATCCACGTTTGTATGCTTTCAGGAAGTTATTACCCGCTTTCAGCCTCGACTTTTGTTCATTTCTCATACGAGCACTCCCTTTCTGTGATTTTGAGTGGTTTAATCATTTTAATACATTTTTTGAAAAAATGCAAGTTTTTTTTAATGTTTTTAAAAGGACGGACAGGCTGTGACACCTATCCGTCCTGCTTTTTGTCAACTCCAAGCGCCGCCCTTGCAGACAAATCAAGTTTTTGCAATTCTTTGATTTGCAAATCCGCAAGTTCGTCCGGAGACAATTTGGAAATATCAACAGGTTGTTCTGTTTCTAACGGATTTTCCGGATATTTTGCTCTTTTATTAAAAGAGCTAACAATAGCCGCCCTGTTAAAAATCCCATGAATCCAGGACTGATATTCCATCAATTTCATTTCATATTCTTTTTCTCTTTTGTACTTTTCTAATCTTTCTTGTATATCTGCCAGTGTAGAATGTAAAAATTCTTTTTTTGTCATTCCGCACATTACAGCGTTTCTATAGACATCTTTCAGTATTATTTCCCGGAAGGTTTTTTGTGATCCTGTGGTCTTTTTAATGATTTCTGGGCTGTCTGTCCTGCCCCCAGAACCTTCGACAGACCTGTCTTGTCGAAAAAAACATCTTCTCCCATCTGCTCTACGCAAATAAACATCAGATCAAAAAAGTTTCCGGTTCCATCATCTTTGTGATCTTCAAAATACTGACGTACAAGCTCCTTTGCTTCTGCTTTTGTTGTGACTTTTCCGTCGCCTTCTGGGCCGTGATGTTCAAGTAGACCCGCATAAAATACTGTCAGCGCCGTTTGCGGAAGGTTACTGATACCGGAGATACTATTTTTAAGCAAAGCCTGTCTTACGGCGATTTTCTGCTCTTCTGACATTCCTTCTGTCAATTCTTCCGCATTTGACGTTCCAAACGCCTTTCCGAAAAAATCAATAAGGGCCTCGGTGCAATCCCCATACAGAGACGCCTCGACCGTGTATTCCAATTTGTAATCTTTCCCGCCGATAGGTAAAATCTTATACATAAAAATGCCTCCCTTTATTTTTTGAATGATTATTCTTCTGCGTCAACAGGTTTAACAACGCCTTCGCTCGAAAAGCCGATGTACTCATCAAGTGCAAGTGTAAGCTCACAGACAAGCAGTTCGTTCTGCCCGATTTCCGGCATGGGAATTTGTCCGCCCGGCTGTGCGACAATAAAAAATGCGGATTTGAGATTTTTACTCCAAACCTCAAACCAGGTGCGATGTCCTTCTGCAAGTCCTTCAGCGGCTTCTGTAAGCATTTTTTGATATATCGTCGCTGTTTCGTCCGTAAGGTTAAAGGAAAGTGTCCATTCACCGCCCGTATCTGCTCTGCCTGCGATTGTTCTTGTTACCTCATCCTCCAATGCAGAAGCGTCAATGGTTTCTGTTGACAGTTCAATTCCGCCGATGGAATTTACTCTCGGAAGATTGGTAAATGTTAATGGCTTTGTACCTGTACTTGTTTCAACCCCATATCCGAGTAACATACCAAGTGTGCTAATGCCAGCAAGAGTCGCTTTTGCCATCTTGTAACTCCTTTCTACCGCTATCTCATGCGGTCAGCGGCACAACTCATTTTTGTCGCGCCGGTTAATAATAAAAACGCCCCTGTCCGGAGCGAATTTACTCAATCATTTTTTGTGCTTGTGTTGATTTTTGTTTTGATAAATTCCTCAATTTGTGGAAATTTCCAATAGTAATTTATCAAACTTCCGATAAGTGACATAAGATCGTCAATTTTTTTGTTTTGTTCATCTGTGAGGTTTTTTCTAAAACTTTCAAACCTGTTTTTCTTGTGTTTATCAATCATTCCCTGTGTGTCTGTTCCAAACAAAACCTCATAAATTAAATCTGAGTATATATTTGGAATGTCGCATCCATGCACCGCCATTATAAATTTTTCGATTTGTTCATTTTCGGATTTCAAATCCTCCAATTCTTTTTCCGAATCGTCTTTTTTGAAATCTGCACTAATCATTTCGTGAAATGCATTTGCAATGTTTTCACTAATTGCAAGCTTTTTGCGTTTTTCTTCTTCCAGATCTCCTTCAATGCCGAATTTATCAACAAATCCCTTGATTTTTTCAATATCAACAAAAGAAAACCATTCTCCACCAATAGAAAAATCAGAAAAAATTTTATGAAGAAGACATTCAACACTGAAAGGATTTGAAATGTATTCACTTTTGTAAATTTCTTTTATGCCGGGGCATGCACACGCCAAAGCGGCGCGTCGGTTACTCACGTTATTGCTAACGCCTATTTTGAAATTTCCTTGATATTCAAATACATAAACTCGCTTTAGCAAAACGCCGCCTCCCTTCTGTTTTTTTGCATTACTCTGTTTTCTTTTCCACTTCCGGCAATCCTGCAATGCTTGTAAGCAAAGACAAGACGCCGGCCAACACAGAGGCGGATGCTACCATCTTCCAGTCCACCGCCCCCATGACTGCCGCCGTGCCGATCGTGGCAACTGCTGTTTGGGCGATTGTTTTAATCGCTCTGATTCCGGCCGCTTTCAGCCATTGTTTAAAGTTCTGTTTCATATTTCTCACTTCCTTTCGCACAAAAATAAGAGACGGCTTACGCTGTCTCCCTGACTTCATGTATCTGCAATCCGCATATGCGGTTATTGCCTGTTGATTTATTGAAATATCAGTTGAAGTATTAGTTAATTTATTGAAGTATTAGTTGTTGTATTATTCTCCTAAAAGCTGTCCTGTGTAGACACGGCTATAACGGCTCGCAAGCCGCACAATGCTTTCGTCAATGTTTTCTACAAGCCCCTGATATGTACGCCGAAATCCCATGTCGGTCATTACCTGATGACTCACACTGTCAAGGCTGTAAACCTTGTCCAGTTTCTTTTGACCGTCTGCAAAGCTCTCGATCTGAAACGATGGCGTGATAGCGCACTCATCACCGGCTAAATCTCCGCTTGTCTGTGGACCACCCATGTATGCCATTCTCATATACGGAAATGAGGACGGCACACGGCTCATATCCATTGACAAGTTATTTCCAACGTCCGTGTTTGCCTTGGCGTATGCGCTCCACCGCTCAAACACTTTCAAGGCCGGATTTTCAATTACTGTCGGCATTGTATGTTATCACCTCGCAAATGAGTTTTGAGTTGCATGTGTATGGTTTTGATTTAAGGCTGTTATATCTGAACAAATTGGACTTCCATCTATAAGAGCGTTGTTGCGATAATTTGGAATTGTGTAATTTGTCCTTTTCCCATCCTCGTATCCTCCGTCATATGCTTTTTGTATATACTCTTCAAACTCGTCTTTTTTAAGTTTTATATAGCCGTCTTTATCCTCGAAAACAGAAATAACGATTGGTTTCATTCTTGCTCCTCCACTTCCTCAACTTCAATGCAAAGCATTTCCTTTAGGTTCTTTCTCTGTTCCGGCGTTGGCATGACAAAATCCGAATCATCAATCGCATTAAGAACATGCATTCCGCAAAAGAAAATTTTTGCCTTTACTTTTGGTACCTTAATTTCCGCACGTTTAAACGATTTTATTTGCTCGTCTGTTAGTTCATTCAAGCAGATTGTTCCGCCAATATTTTCCATTCTCGTTCCTCCCTTTAACTCTGAAACACTTGCCTTGCGATTTCCCGTATACGCCTTTGTATCTCCACAGCGGCAGAATAAACCGGCATTGTAGCTTCAGTACCGTGGGACATGACGCTTTCGCCGGTATCTGCCGTGTAAAACCAAAAATCATTTGCGCCCTGTCCCTTCCCATAGGAACCGATGGTGTAGCCAAGTTCCTGCCCTTTCGGATGTGGACTACTGCCTGCGGCACCGTTGTAGTGGATGCCAGCCCCGAATTCAATCCATAAAATGGTTTTTCCTTCCACCACCAAAACCGCCTGCGAATAACTCCCGAAAGAGTTTATCCGAATGTAGGTGTTGTGGTTCTTATCAGAGTCTCCTTGCGCCGCAGAAATGCGCTGGTCTATCACCGGTATCCCAACTTCCGCCAGCCGCCGCACAAACTCGTCATTTTTGCTGATAAGCCTCTGCTTGTACCGCTCCACCTCGTCAATCGCCTTTTGGATTGAATCCACGGACAGGTTAAAGCTGATTTTCTTTGCCATCAGTGACTTCCCCCAATTCTGCTTATGCCGTAGCGGTTGACAATTCCTCGCTGTGTGGCAATAACCTTTTTCAAAACGTAATCCGGCGGCGTGACGGGTGTGTACCCGTCTGGTTTCATTGAAAGACTGCCATTTTCGTCAATATCCGGTACAACGTCCACCCACAGTACATCGCCCTCTTGTGGTCGAAAATCTTTGTCATAGCTTGTGATGTACCGGTCATATGTGGGAACTAAACCCGCCGCGATCTCATCCGGTGTCCCGCTTGTGGCGCTCACCGCTAAAAGTTTCATCACCGGCTTGCTGTACTCATTCACCGTGTCCATGCCGTCCTGCTTTTCGGTTATGCTGGCAAACCATATCTTCTGTCTCTGACTCATTGGGCTTCTCATAACACCATGTGCCCCCGCTCAATCAAAATCTCCTGCACCTGGTCTTTCAGCAACCTAGGCACATCGTCAAACGTCTTTCTGCCCAAAATAATCTGTTCCGCCCAAAGTTTCGCAATCACAAAGACCGCCTCCTTGCTATGAATAAATAACCTGACTCATTTCCAGTATGCAGTCCGTTAGGGTCTGCACATTTTCTTCCAGCGGCTCTCTCTGCTCCTTTGCAAACTCGTCAAGGCTGATTTGTTGCACCTCGCCCTGTTCGTAGTCGGCGGCAATTGGGGAATCCGCAAAAGTGTAAATTGTTGAGCCGTCTGCGCTCAAAAACCCGTGCGCCTGTTCTCCGTTTTTACAAATGACGATTACGCCGTTGTCCTGCTTGCGCACGTAGACCACTTTCTCCGTGTATTGGTTTTCGTTGTTGATTTTTAATCTGTACATACCGACCGCCTTTCTGTATGGTTAGACGCAAAATCCGAAGGCTACACCTGCCTCATTTTCTACTCTAGTAAAATCAGCCGCACCTTTTTGAGAGACGGCACAAACGTTCACTTCAAGAACATTTTTAATGGCGACAGACCGCAGAAAATATATAGTTGCCGCTCCTGCTCCGTTGCTTAATCTTTTTATTCTGCTTTCATCATCTGTAAATATTTCGTATTTTGCTCCTTCCACGTTTGAGGCATGTTCATTTTTTCCGAATACTTCCCCTTCAGAAAATAAAAACAATTTGCAGTCTACGCTTTTTGGCGTTCCCGAAATTGATGCACTTAATATAGTCGGTTTTTTAACTTCCTTAATTTTTGTCCTTAAATTTTCTGGAAAGCACTCCAAAATAGCTGGAAGCACAGTTGTGTGCGCATTGCTATGATCATACATGTAACTTTTCATAATTATTTTGTTTTCTAACAAATTTTTCGTTCCAAACGTAATTCCGGCATTTCCGCTTCCGTCAGTCTTTTCGTCGTGGTCAAATCCATAAATTTGTAAAGTCACTGTTTCGTTGTATTGCCCTGTCAACGTAATATCTATCTCATCTCCGACTTCCCACAATGTTTCGGCAATTCCAGATTCAGACGCCTCTGCAATCTGCTCCCATGTATTTTCTGCCAAAACCTTGCTGAATGGCATTGGCGTAACGGAAATAACCGTTTCAGTTCCGTATGTGCCGTCAGAAGAATATGGATAAAAAGCATAGAAATACTTAGTCCAGTTTTCAACTTCTGTATCTTCAAAACCGTTTTCCTTGTACTGGTTTCTTTCTTTGCTGTCAACTATTACGGTGCCGTCCTCCGGGCTTTCCGGTGCAGACAATTCCTTTCTTACAACCTTTGTCCCCGCCCACGTCGTCCCGTCAAGTTCGGATGTTGCGCTCACATCTTCCGGGTCAGTCCATTTCAGCGTGACTACGCCATCTCCGCCAGTTGCGGTTGCTCCGGTAACGGCGTCCAACTTAATCTCCTGCGGCGTTCCCTCAATTTGGTTCGCTTCGTCATTGGTGTACATGTTGCCGGAAGTGTACGGAAACAGCTTGTAATAGTAGGTTTTTCCGTTTTCAAGGCCGCTGTCCGTAAACCACGCAGAAGCGTGTTGATTCCTTTGCTTGCTGTCAGCGACAAGATAACCGTCTCTTTCGCCCTGCGGATAACCGTCCTCTTTGCGCAAGAGTTTTGTTCCCGCCCATGACGCAAGCGTAATTCCCTCGATTGCAATATCCTCCGGGTCAGTCCACTTTATTTTCAGTTTTTTGTCTCCCGTCAGCTTTGTAATCCCGGTGCAGTTATTTAATGGCAATCCCGTTCCGCCGCCACCGTCTTTTCCTTTCAGATTCGGCGTGTCAAAACTTCCTTCCTCTGTGGTGATGGTCAGGACGTATTCGGTTTCCGTGTTTGTTTTCTCCTGTATGGTCGGTGAAAATCCGTCCTTGATTCCAAGGGATTCAGAAGATAAGGCCCCGGACAGCACGTTGCCGTTTATAGAGGGCTTGTTTTGCAGGTCATTGTAATCGTTCGTTCCGCCTGCTCCGCCACCGCCGCCGTTTTTAATCTTCCTGTTTAAAATTGCGTAAACATCGTCCGCTCTCATGCAACTTCAACCCCCGTTCAATTTACAGCTTGTACCACGTATCTTTATTTTTGCTGTATTTGTAATAGTCTCCCGTGTCCAAGCATAGCGCAGAGCTCCCACTGCTGACATAATGTGGAAGTTTGCTAACATCTGCGTTCAATCCCTCGTAGTGCCTCTGATTTCCGTTCACGCTCACAGCTTCAAAACTGCCTAAATCCCAAATCTCATCTCCAACGTGATAAAATTGACCGTCCACTACGCAATTTGTTTTTGCTTTCATTTTTACGCCACCAGCCTTTCAATCTCAAACGGTACAATCTTCATAGCACTATCGCCAAGCACCTTGTAAGCCGTTCTAAACACCATTTCGCCGTAGTCACTAAGAACATTGCATACTTCTTCTTCCATCGCTATACGGTACTCTGGATAGCAGTAAACGGCTATTCTGTCTACAATTTGAAATTCCCATAAAGCAACATGGGTAAGTTCATGGATAAGTACACGCTTTTTAAAACTTCCGCATAAATCCTCTGAAAGAAATATCTTATGCAAATCCGGGTCTGTTGTCGCTACCCTGTATTCATTTGTTCTATCTACTAAGAACGATGAAGATGGCGGAACGGTTTCAACTGTCCACAAGTTCCCGTTCATTACAAATCGCTTCAGCATTGTATCACCTACAATATATTTAACTCCTGAAATATCCTGAAAATCTTCGGAGACATGATGGCTAGCCAGTCCACAAGTTCTTCATTTTCAGCAAACTCGCTACAACTTCTCAGTCCGGATTCTCCGAAAAATGCATGGAAAATCTCATGCCTGAGAACTTTCTTCATAAATTCATCCAGATTCTCCACGCACATTACATCATCTTTCTGCGTCTGAAAATCGTTCAGAATAATCTTCTTAGAATACTGCTCGCACAGTCCGCTACATTCCCTTAATTTCGGGTTTTCGTATTCTGATTGTGTCAATATCTGATATTCTGTTCCAATGATGTTTATTTTGCAATCCTGCATAAATCCTCCCATAGTAAAAGCCCCAACCTTCCGGCTGGAGCCTTTTGTTTTTACAGTTTTTGAATAAACTGCGTTGCCTTTTGTTTCAGTTTTGCCTTATCCTGTGCCTCGGCATCACTGTACATCTTGCGAATCATTTCTTCCACATCTTCCCAAGCCTCATCGACGGACTCATCCATCATCTTCTTGTTTTCAGCTGTGGGATTTTCAGTGTAGTGCCTACGGGCAGTGCGATAGTTATCATATGATCTTCCGTAACGGGAACCTTCGCTCCGTCCATCGGAATAGCCGTAACTGCCGTTGTTTCCACCACGGCTTCCACCGTCCATATTGCCCATGTTCATGTTGCCGCCACGGTTTCCGGTTCCGTAACCCATTCGCATCATGTTCATGTCGTCCATCATGTAGTCCTCGTCCTCAAAGTACGGCGTCCGCATTTCGGGCGGCATATAGCCCATGCGTCTTCCACGTCCTTTTGGAGCGTAGCGTCCGTTTGCGTACCGGCGGCTGTTGTAACCCATGCGGTGCATCCGATCGCCTTCTTCGTCGCCGCATTCTTCCTTCATGCGCTTCAGCATGGCTTTGGCTTCCTGCTCGTCCTCTTCCTCGGACTCTTCCATCGCCTTACTTATCCGGCTGTAGTACTCCGCTTCCGATAAATCCTTCAGCATGTCAACTACTTTTCCAACGACCTCTACTTCTTCCGGTTTCATGGATTTTGTGACGTTGCTTTTAAGTCCCTCGGCAAGTTCTTCGATCATGCAATGAATGTTTTTAATATGCATACAAACACCCCCTACGCTATGCGCTCAACAATCAGGCTTGCGTTCTGCACGGTGATTGCCTGCGTGGAGATATTTTCCACGGATACGGTTGCGCAGCATCCTTTCGGAACGGATATGAACGCCGATGCGAATACGTTGTAATAAGCGCCAGTTGCTGCCGGTGTTTCGATCGCCGTAGCGCTTCCCAGTGCTTCACCGTCCAAAGTAATCGCAACGGAAATAGCCGCCGTAGACTCTGAAGCAGCGATATTTCCTCCAAAGCTGACCTTATACAGCGCTCTGCACTGATTGCATCCGCCTCGCAATGTAACAATTCCGCTACCTTCTCTGTGGATGATGTTGCATTTACAGGATGATACGGGTTCATCTGTAAACAAAACGTTTTGATTTACTGGAACAGTCTGTATTGCTGTTGCTGTTATTTCTATAGCCATATTTTTACCTCTTTTCTTCAAGGCAAAAGGGCAGGCTATTTATTCATTCATGCCTGCCCTCATGCGTAATAACTGCTATCAAGCAGACAATCTAATCGCTACCGTTAGATAGATACTCAATTATTTTGTTGTTTTGCTTTATGATAGTTTCCAGATATTCTCTGTCTTGTTTTTGCAGTTCTTCCATCAGCTGATTGTTTGATGCGTCCTTTGTCGCCCAGTCAAGTGTCATCAACTGCAATAAAAATTCTAATATCTGTACCCTGTCATAAAAATCCTGGCTTCGCATCATGCTACAGCGTATGCGGAACCGCAGCCGCAACCGCAGCCGCCATTATACCCGTAGCCATTTGCCAGAACCGCAGGAGACCAGTTGCCAAGTCCGCAAGGTGAAGCTGCCGGATATGCCGGGACAGCCTGCGGTTTAAGCTGGCTAATAAGGTAATTGTTCTGTGCCTGCTGGCTTGCAGAAAGCCTGAGAGCCTGGTTCTCGCTCTGAAGTTCATCAATCTGCCGCTGACAAAGATAATCAAGTATCGCACGGCTGTTTGCGTTGATTGTGTTTTCAAGCTGGCATGTCTGATTTACAATCTGGTTCTGGATTGCAAGCTGACCGGCTTCGTTTTTGCAGCAGCAATCGGAAATCTGTGTTTGCAATGCATTCGCATTCTGCAAAGCTGCGATGTTTTGCGCATTCGCAGTCTGAAGATTGGAAATGTTCATTGCATTCAGAGACTGTTGCAGTGCATTTGTGTTGTTGTTTCCCTGTGCGGCGATTTCAGCAAACCCCTGACACAGCGTATTCTGAACACCAGAAAAGCCGTTCAGCATCCCTGTATTCATCGCATAGAATCCATCGCACAAGCCTGACTGTACGCCTCTCACAGCGTTTTCAAGGCTCTGGAAATTCATATCCTGACATAACTCTCCTCTTGTAAGAGAGCCACCATCGGATCCATTTCCACCGCCAAATCCACCGTATCCGCCTCTGCCCCATCCGAAGATAAGGGCGAAGATAATAATTGCCCACCAGCCGTCTCCTCCGAACATTCCGTTTCCGTTGTTCCCGGATGTACCAGCTGTCAAAGGCGCGACGGGTACTGAATAAGGTACTCCATAACTACCTTCAAACATATTAGTGTCCTCCTATTTGTTCGTATTTACAAATAGGGAACCGGTTTTTAACGTGCGCACAACCCTAATATGTACATCAGAAAGTTGTTATTGCATTCCAAGATGGCTCATTATCATGTTTTGTACTTCCTGTGGAGTAGTACCTCTTTCTTTGCAAAGATTTTCTGCCATGCTTTTTAAACCGGCAGTGTCTCCTTTTCGGTACATATCAACTGCATTTTTTGCCATCGGATTCTGCATGATCTGATTGTTAGACATTACGTTTTGCATAAATGCCTGTGGGTTTTGTAACGCTTGCAATAAACCAAGCGGATTATTCATCTGCATCCGCCCCCTTCCTTGCTCTGGAAGTAGCGGAAGGCTGTTTTGAAATAGTTTTTTCAACCTTTTCCAGCCTGTCGCTGATGTCATCAAACCGCCTCATAAATGCTTGGGTAGTTTCATCCGACAAATCTATTTTTAATTTTTCATTTTCTTTTGTTTTATCATTGTTTTCTTCTATTACAGGCTTAAAGATTACCGGAACGATCTTTCCTTCCGGAGACCATGCTCTTGCCTGTATTTCCGACATATCGTTCTTTGCAAATATCGCCCATCTTCCGTCCATTGGAACATCATTTGCTGTAATGTCGGAAAAATTATTAACAAACCGACCAACGGCTTGCTGCTGTTGCTGGACGTACTGCATTTGCAACGGTTGCTGGGCGTTTTGCGGCATCTGCATCATCTGCGGCTGTGGAACCGCCGCCTGATATTGATTCTGCAACTGTGCCAGCCTGTCCTGCATAGGCGGCTGGTAAACCGGAGCCTGCATCTGGTATCCGTTCATGTACGGGTTTCCAAAACTCATTGCGTCCCCTCCCTTACCTTTTTATGGTTTAATTTTAAGGTTTGGGAAGGTCCGGCAACAGGACGCCTTATAGCCAGTTTTTGGACACAAAATCTATATTAAAAAGCCTGCTGTTCGCAGACTTTTATTATTTTCTTCTTTACTTTTTGTTGAGCCGGTAGGCGGTTTTACTGCTTACATTCATAATTTCCGCCGCCTGCTCCAACGTGTAATATTTTGAGCGAAGCAAGAACAGCTCACGTTCCTGCTCCGTAAAGTTGCATTCCGATAAAAACAACTCAATTTCCTTCTTCGTGAAATCAGCCACTTTTATCTGGTTCTTCATATTCATAAATCCATCAGCCTCCCTTTGATGGATTTTTAAAACGGCAAAACGCCGTTCAGGAGAAATCCTATTATCGCGCCGATCACGGATGTAAGTATGCAAACCACAACTGTATCCCAGCGTTTTCCAGGCTTCTCCTTGATTTCTTTGACATCTTTTGATATATCCGCAACCGTTGTCCGCAGATACGTCATGTCCTTTTCGTACCCGACTACTCTTTCGTTGATTTTTTCAAATCTGTCAAAAAATTCCTTGTGGGTCTGCTGGTTTCTTTGTATATCTTTTTCAAGTTCCATTATTCGGTGTTCGTTAATACATCCAGTGTTACAATTCTCCAACTCAAACACCTCGCAAATTTATTTTTTCTCCCTTTTGAAAATGCGTCCGCCCCACCACACTTTAAAGGACGCCCCTGCGGCGTGGGAAAGGGAGGCATACGTTATGCAACGGAAAAACCACGCCACGCACCGTCTTAAATTTCAGCATATGGTACAATGCCATGAAGTGAAAAAATTTCAGACTCATTTTGAAATGAAATACCAACTCCATTTTCAGAACGGGTATCCTGAAACTCTAAACCTTGTTTGGCATACCAATACATCGTCAGGTCAAACAGACAGTATTTGTGTTTTTTCAAATCATCCTGTATCTTTTCATCTGTAAAACTTTTCGGATAGTTGACATACGATTTAAAAGACTCCATCGCCCTGTCAATCACTACAAGCAAGATGGATTCCTGATCTTCCGTATAATCGGCCCCCAGGTACGATATTATTTTCTCCAAAAGTTCTTCCACCATCTTGCCCGCCT
This sequence comes from uncultured Clostridia bacterium, assembly GCA_947628175.1. Lineage (GTDB taxonomy): Bacteria > Bacillota > Clostridia > Oscillospirales > Acutalibacteraceae > Eubacterium_R. The sequence continues at coordinate 21,299 of CANQZA010000006.1, forward strand.
CCTTACAGTTCTGCCTGCTTTTCCAAAAACTCCTGAATTACATCATCCTTAATCGTCTTTGTGATGGTAAATCCAAGTTCTTCAGCAATTTTTTTGATGATCCGCACAGGATTTTGTTCAAGTTCATCCTTTGTATACAAATGCCCTTTTTCTTCAATCTGTGTGTTTTTATCAGAATACGGAAAATCTGTATATGTCAGTTTTTCTCCTTCGTCACTTTCCAATGTCTTGTTTTCGCCTTTTTCTTCGGAAAGTTCGTTTATTCTTCGCCTAAGTAACATGCCCATGAACTAATCACCTCCCTCAAAATCCGCTTGTTCAAAGTTCAGCGTAACGGCCGTTTCATCTGCCGTTTCCGTTCCAACTTTTATCGTAAATTTGTCGCTTTTTTCAACCCTTAATATGATTTCAGGGTCATATGAAATGTTTTCTTTGTTTGGTACTGCTACGCCGTTTTTCTCAATCGTCATTACAGTTCCGGACTTTACAAGCTTAAACGGGAAATAATGGCCGGATTGTTCCTCAGCATTTGAAGAGAAGTTTTCGTAACCGGTAACATTTTTCAATGTGCCGGTTACGCTTCCGTCCTTATGTACGGCAATATCTTCTCCTACTAAATCACTCGCTTGCTTGCCTAATAAGTTCTGACCTGCCGGAAACAAAGTCAAAATGTCAGAACTAATTAAGGGGACACCGTTTCCTGAATTCTGATTGCCTTGGAAGAATCCGCAAGGTAAGGTGCAAAATGCTTGTCCGCAGTCATTACCGTGGATTTGTTGATGATATCACGGTCAACTTCGATCAGCGTATCACGCTTCATGTAAATCGCTAGCGCTCCTGGCTTCACAATGTGGAAGTTGCTCACACCTTCTTCGGACGCCTTGATTCTATTTGTCACAACAACCTGACAGCCGTGAATCATTCCGACAGTTCCTCTGATGATGATGTCCGCCGCCGCTTCGGTGTTTGGAATCCATGCGTTTGCTTTCCGCAGTGTGGCATAAGCTTTTCCGTTGACAAGCAGTACCTTGTCGCCGTCAATATCCTCACCGAGAAGAGCCAGAGCATCCGCAATGTCATCTGCCGTCATAGCCTTTGAAATCTCGTAAACGACGGTGTTATTATCCAGCGCGGCAAGCAGATCGTTGTCCAGCTTAGAAGCGATGGAAAGCGCCATCTGATATGTGGCCTGTCCGATGGGGTCTCCATAACCGGAAAGAACAGCTTCATCGGTAAGCTGTACGCCGGTGCCGACTTTTGATACCTTTACGGATTTTGTCTGTTCTTTGAGCTGCTTGATTTCAATATCTTCGCCCTCTGCAACGGTTTTGGCATCGCCAATGTACTCGTAGTAAGGAAGCGTCACAGTATCGCCCGGTCTGCCCTCCAGCGTGTAGTCAATTGTCGCCAGTGGCGCAAACTTCATCGCATCAACAAGTTTTGTGTTCAGAAGATCTCCAACCACCTGCGGATTGAACAGGTTTTCAAGATAGGTTCCTGTAGAAGTGCTTACTTTTGCCATAATTATCATTCCTTTCAATTTTTAAGGTCAGCGGCCGCATTCCATATTTACAACCGGTTGAAAAATTATTTTGTGAGCTGCTCATATACCTTCGGGTGATTTTTTGCCAGTTCAACACGCTCTTTGTAGCCCATCTTGTCAAACTGTTCTTTCGTCACCGAAATAGTATCATCGTTTCCGATAGAAGGTGCCGGCATGTCGCGCATCAGCTTTGCCTTAATCTGCTTCTCCTTCTCTGTGAAAAACTTTTTCTGGATTTGGAACAAAAGGTCTGTGTTTCCCTCGTACTGTGCTTCGGCTGCTTGCTTTGCCATTTCTTCAGAATAGCCAAGCGCAACAAAACTTTTTTCCAATTTATTAAGTGCGCTTTCTTTTCGGAGTTCGGCAAGTTCTTCCTTAATACGGGCATCTTCTTCAGCTTTTTCGATAGCCTTTCTTTCTGACTCGCTTTTGTTCGCCAAAGACTCCTGCTTGTACTTCACAGCTTCCCGGCTTGCCTTGTCTCTTTCTCGCTTTAGCTTTGTGATTTCTGCCAGCGCATCCGAAAGCATGTCCTCAACGCTCTTGTGTGTTGCTTCGGCCTCCTGCTCCTGATTTTCTGCGGTCATCTCTTCAGTAGCGTTTGCTTCCACATTGATTTCAGCTTCGCTCTCCTGAGTTTCCGCCCCATTTGTTTCTGTTACTGCTGTGTTTGCGTTCTCTGTCATAATTTAACCTCCTGATTTTTCTCGGCTTTACTGCCCTTGCTTTTTGACAATTTTCTCTATTGCCAGCTGTTTTACGCCTCACTGGCGGCGTTGCTCCTTATTTTCGTGCTCTTCTCCAGCACATATAAAAAGAACGGCATGCGCCGTTCTAATTAACAAAATGTTTTACTCTTCTCCCCGAACCCTGTCTCTTGGCGGGTTTTCTATTTTTTCATCTGTATTTTCCAAAAGATTTTCACTTGTTGTATCTTCGGATTTTTTTTGAAACAGTATTTGATTTATTCTTTCAAGAGAGTCAATGGCTACTTGTTGTGAATCATCAAAAATATCTACAACAGAGATTGCCTTATTCGGGTCTATGCCGGCATTTATCATCGTAACCATCGAATTTACTCTGCTTGTCAGCTCATAAGTCTTGTTTCTACTAAATTTCGGCATAACATCAGACAACCCAAGCGTTTTTAGATCGTCCGGCATGTCCGGCGTGTTCTTTATGATTTCCAAAACGACTTCCAAAAGTTCGGTTTCGGCGTCTCCAAAGATCAGTTCCATTGCTTTGGCCTGCGTCTCGGCAATTTGCCAGCCGTTTGAAAGCAGGATTGCACTTCCTGTATTTCCTCCTGTAGATGCTTCTCTTCCCGGGACACCGGCAATTTCAAGAATCTGATTGTACATGTAGTCTACAAGCGTCTGTACTTCTCCCTGATTTAAAGGAGACGTAACATACGTTACTTTTGCTTCTCTGCCATCTGCCGTTGTCTTAGTTTGAATAAAGCCTCCGTTTACCAGCTCTTGCTTCTGATCTTCGTCTACCTTGCAGTTATGCAACCACAAAATGCTTTGAACATACTGAACTACATCGTTTACCCTGTCTGAATTTGTAATGTTGAGCGCGTCCATAAGAGGAATTACCGTTTCAAAACAGCCTTGACGGTTGTAATTGTTTACAAATTCCACAATCGGGATTATGCCGATCTGATTTGCAGTTTTTCTATATTTTCCGGTAAATGACTCCCCTTCAAAAATCCATTCGTCTGTATATACAGTGATTTTCTTGCTTCCGTCCTTTTTTGGAATGTAGGTGACGGCGGCCGCTTTTTCCTGATATGCGTCGTTGTATCTTATCACATAGGTATTCATCGGATTTAAAACGATCAAGTCAAATGGTGATATGCCCTTTTTCTTCTTTTTCGGGTATGCCATCATGTACCCAAGGCCGCCAACTTTGAAATCTTCCGCAAGTTTCACGTCTTTTGACTGCTTTTTCTGCTCAAAGAACATTTCGTTCAGCTTTGCAATCCTTAAATCGTCTTGAGTTGAATCTGATTTTCTGTAATCCTGCTTTCCTCTCTGAACAAATGTTATCGGTGAGCCAAATTCATATCCGACCTTAAACGTCTTAATCTGCGTTGCGTAATTTGCGTTTGCTTTTACATTGATTTCCGGTCGAATATCTTTTACTCTGTAAAATACGGGTTGATCACCTTTTTCATAGCAGTTCAACATTCGTATTTCTTCCCTGTTTTCCTCATGGACGGGCATTGTGTCATTTATGATCTTTGCAATGTTTTTTAACGTGATTTCAGTTTCATCCGTGTATATAACTCTTCTTCCGGTCAAAACTGCTCCAGCCAGCTTAAACGGAACAGAAATAACAGTCTTTTCATCCGTTTCTTTTTCGGCATTTTCCGTATTTTTTGCTTCTTCTGACATTTCCATCACCGCCTTTTGGCAATAAAAAGGGTGCAGGATTGTCTTTGTCCTGCGCCTTGCATTATTTTCTACACTACACATTATCATATTTTTAGCGGACATATCGGACAACTTTACTCTTTTTCCATAAATCTTGTAAATGCTTTCCGTACGCCATCCTCCGTGTTGCCTCCACCTATAGAATCTGCAACCTTGCTCCATGAATAATTTTCAATAATTCTGTATGTGATTATCATTCGCATATGACTATCGTCTATTGATTCTATAAAATCCAATGTTTCGTTTGTTACTTGCAAAAGATTTTCGTATCTCGACTCTAGTTTTCGCAAAGAATCGTTTAACTTCCTGTTTAGAGTCATTTCGTCTATGTTCGTAAGTCCTTCGATATGGATACTTCGTTCTATGTACGGATAGTTTTTTTCAGAACCGCGTACCATATCGTGTTTTTTTCTCGCCTCCAGTTTCACTTTTTCATTTTTTAGTTTGTCAATCTCTTTTGACAAGTACTTAATTTCCTGCTGCAAGTCTGAATACTGGATTAAGATGCTTTTTGATACCATTTAAGTCCTCCTATATGAACCTTCTGCCTACAACAGTTTCGTAATCTTCGTCCTGCCCCGTCATTTCCCTGTATATTTCAGAAAACGTCGCCAAACTGTCGATCCCGTCATCGTGCGGAACCTTTGCCTTTGTTGTGTAAGAAACCACATTCCCAATAAAAAGGCCGTAATCTGATTTTGGAGTGTACAAACTCGATCCGGCGAACACCATATTTTTCTTAATCCAGCCGGAATTTGCAAGGATTTTTGTCTCTTTGTTGGCCTGTGTGTGTCTTGGTTCTATTTCTGTATCTATTTCGCCGTCTATAAGCTGCTGTACATTGTACGCCACTCTGCTTCCCGCGCTGTTTGACTCAAAAACAATCTTGTGTGGGTTGTGCTTTATTAACATGTTTGCCGTTTTTCTGTCCAGTTCCGTGTAATCTGTTGAGTCGTCAAAAACAACATCCATGATAAGAAAATCTTTATCGTATTGATAGATAATCGGCATTGACTCATAGTCCGTTCCGGTATCCTTTGTATCGCAGACCGCCCATATAGCGTCCGGATTTCTTTCTGGAACGATGATATAATTTGTTTCTCCATCCGGAACATCGTTTTCTGAGAAATAAAATCTTCTAAGTTCGCCCGGATTCAGAAGAAGCCCTTCTCTTTCAATGGGTTTTTGCTGGTAAAGGCAGTTAAACGATATTTCGTCCATAAACTCTCTTTGTTGCCAAAAATACTCTTTTGAAAATCCGTTTATTTCATACTCAAAATTGCTTTCATCGTTTTCATTCAACGCAGGAACCGCTATAAACCTCGCTCTTGGATTTCCTTCAAGCATCTGTTCTAATCGCCCGGAAGGATCATGAACCGACCATCTTGTGTTAAAGAGAATCCTTTTGCATCCGTCTAGCATACGGGAAAACAGATCATTCACAACCTTAACCCACAGCGTGTCCATTCTGCTTTTATTCAGAGCTTCCTCAATTCCGGATACAAGGTCATCTGCCGTCAATATTTTATTGCATCGCGTCGCGCCTGTAAGGGAACCATCTATTGATCTGAACGTCCAAGTTTTAAATCTTCCTGCCCTTTCAAGATTTATAGTTGTTTCTTTTGCATTCGTGCCTTGTTGCTTTACCTTTGGAAATAGTTCATGCCATGTATATTCGACAGGATCATTTATAATTTCCAAAACTCCGTCATACAATGATCTCGTTAATGTGCTGCTGTGTGCGGAAGATAAGTTAAAATCGTTTGGGAACCATCCTCCGACAAGTGACAAAAAGAATACCTCGATCGCACTTTTACCCGTGCCGGGCGGCAAAGCAACTACCAGTATGTCTATTTTATCATCCATTATGTCTTGCAATGACTGTGTGATATTGTGTTTCAGAAACACGTCCCGCCTCGGCTCATAAAACCGTTCTTTCGCAACCCTGTTTTTCTCCAGATACAAAAGGCCGCTATCCACCTGCTGGTTTCTTGCTTCCATCAGCAACAGTCTCCAATACAGTTCATCAAACTGTGCCTTCCCGGTCTCGTCCCGCATGTAATCCGCCCATTCATGCGTGAAATTACTGACCTTCATGGCGTAATCTCGCACTTTTCTTTCAGTGAACCCAACATCGTGCTGAAGCCAGTACAGGAGTTGGAATGCGTCGTATTGGTTTTGGTAAATGCGCATATCTGATTTTATAACCTGGTCTATTTCATTTTTATACCATTCAAATGTTCCAGTTTTTAATTTCCCCATAACGCAAAAAAGAGCCAGTTCACCCCTTTCAAGGTAAATCTGGCTCTCTTAATGCGCGTTTGTATCACGCTGGCGCTCACATTATTTTTCTATTTTGTAGGTCTATTATGCTTTTCTATGACAGAAATAAGTTCTCCGAACATTTCTTTGTATTCGTCTACATCTCTTCTGTCGAGTGTGTCAACTGCTTTTACATATCCATTTCTTGTTTTTACAACATTGTTTAATGCAAAGGAAATAAGAGTAACGCAAGACTCATACACTTTCCCATTTATATTTTGTGTGCAAAATTTAAAAGGTTTCTCTTTCACCAATTCAAGAAGTCTGTCCTTTTCATCAATGTCAATAGTGTTTAGTTTTATTCTGTTTGGATTATGTTTTATTCCGAGTTCTTTGCATATCTGTTCTAATTCTTCCGGCGTGAATTTTTCAATCATTCCTTTCCCCTCCAATATTCACCCAAAATGTCTTCTTGCACTTGCTCCCCCGGCACTTAAATTCCTGATTCTTGATCTCTGCGCCCTCGCTGACCGGAAATGCCTTTTTCCCGCACCACGGGCAACAAATCCAGTCCTTTCCAGTCTTATTGTCGAACCGTATGTGTGCCTGTCCGGTGTTGAGTTCTGGTTGGTTCATATTCCTTGAAAAATCATCGTTTTCTTTAATATTCATCATCAAATCCTTTTATTATGCCCTTGCACGGCTTTCCGAATCCATCATCCATCAAGTCCATACATCCGACAAAAACGCCAAATCTTTGCAATATTTCTAATAATTTTTCTAAACAAGAAACGTCTTTACATAACCATATACCTAACGGATTTCTAAAATCGATTAAGGCATATCTATGTTCTGGATATTTCGATTTTATTTCTTCTAATGATAGTTGTTCGCCTGTGGATTGTTCGCAAAATTTTTTTAATAAATTAGCCTCTTTGTTAAAAATTTTCACTTCGTCGTCATCAAAAAGTTTGAAATCGTTCATTTCTCTCTTTTCTCTCCCCTTTTTAGCACTCGTGCGTTTTATTCCTTTTCTGCCTTTCTATTATTTTTCAAAACAACAGTGTCGCCCTTTTTAATCTCATAATGTTTTGCAACTATGTATTTTTTTGAAATTTCATCATCCGAAAATCCAAAACGGCGCAACGCCTCATACTCTCGCTCGTTAATTACAACTTTCATTTCTTCTGCTGTCATATTTTGTTTTTCTCCTTTTTTGCAATCGGCGCACACAAATCCACAACTTCGCATATCTTTCCACCATACATAAAGTTATCTTTCGCTTGCTGTTTCCCTTCTTCTAAATCGTTGCAAAGGAACAATGGTAATCCGCTTTTCCAATCACAAACCGCATACCTATAATCTGGGAAAAGTTCTTTTGCTTCCTGCAAGGTCATAGGCTTTTTATTTTTTTGTTTTAGGTTATTCTGTTTTTTAAACCGTTTCATTTTTCATAAACTTCCCAAAATCTTTCCTGCACTTATAGCACAAGTGATACTCTTTTGGCCTGTATTCGTAGCATTCATTTATCGTCATTCCAATTTGATTGTTCAAAATCGTTTTTATATCTCCACTCATGTATGCTTTCAGTTCTCTTTCGTCTGTAAACAAATTAAAAACTTGCGTTCTTTGAATTGGAATACCGCAAAATTCTTTTGGATCGATTACTGCGCCACACCTATCGCAAGTGTAGTATTCTTCACGGTGTATCATTTCTTCACTCCATTTTAAATTTCAAGTAAGAATTATTTCCCGTCCTTGTTATTCCAAAATTCTTTCATGAATCCAGCAAATGAATTCGCTGCATTCTTGAACTGCTCAAAATCTTCTTCATTTTCAAAATCGTTCTTGCAACTTTCTATAAATTCATCTGTTGACATGTTCATATCAAATCCGCTGTTCCCCACAACGGCATTTCGATTCCATTTGAGTTCTTGCTCATCTAAATACTTGTGCCGTACCATATACCGCTCGATTTCGGATTCCTTGTAGGCTTTGATTTGATTATACATGCGGACATAGACCTCGTATTCCGGCTCTGCTCCTTTCAGTGAACCGCACCAGCTTTTTACGACACATCCAATCAAGTTCTTTTCTACGACTACCATATCCGAAAAGCAGAATTTCATTGATTTCACCATCCTTTTTAATGGGCGGGCGTGGATTTGCACCACGCATGTCCTAATCACGGGACGGCCGCTCAATGCAGCCGTACGGACTTACCTTGTAAGCGTCTACTATTTTTCCAGAATTACATCTGTCTATTCCGCCACCGCCCTGTTGCATTTCTTGAAAACTCCCCGGACAGCGTGTTTCGCTCCGAACAATAACTCCGAAATGCTTCTTGCCACGCTCTGGACTACCACACCTCACCAGAACCGTTTCATCTTTGACAAGAAAGTTTTTTTCCGTGGCTGTCTTGTGGATTGACTCTCACCACGGTATTTGGAAGAAAATACGAAAACGCCAAATGGCGAAACCTCAGCCCAAACCACGCTCGGATGGATGGGTATTACACCGGATATTGCGAACTTGCCTCCGGGCAGGCGACTCATTTAATTTCTCCGTGCGGGTCTTTTCAGACTAAGGCCGGATATGCCGCAGTGACGTAACTGCGGAAATGACCGGTGAGGGATTTGAACCCACGTTACCGCCGTGAAAGGGCGGTGTCCTAAGCCCCTAGACGAACCGGCCTTAATTGCACACACCCTCCCAAGAGTTTGCATTCCGGTAGGTATTTAGTGATGTGTGCGTACTGTGTACTTACCTAGAATTTTCCACAGCATTTTATTTCCCGGAATCTTTTTTTGTTTGCCACCACTTTTCCGTCCGCAAACGGCGCGGAACATCCACAAATGGGAATTCCTCCCGAGCCTTGTGACAGGCTCTTTAATCAGCATTCTGCTAGGAGGCGAGGTTACATACAAAAACTTGCATGTCAAACTGGGCTGGTTGGATTTGAACCAACGAATGCAGGAGTCAAAGTCCTGTGCCTTTCCGCTTGGCGACAGCCCAAAATTATTCTACCTTTATGTGTTGTAATCTCTGTACTGATTCCCTAGGTATTTCTATGTCGCCGTCAATGGCCGGAATTGCGTAGCTTTCACTTTCCTTGTCGTATTTCCACGGAGAAAAAATACTTTCCTTTGTTTCAAAAATTTCTTGATCTCCATTTATGTATTTTACGTCTACCATATGCGCCTCCCTGTCGTAAAAAGCAGGACTGCGCTGATGGCGTAAAGCAAGCCCATGAGTACAATTCCAAACTCTCCTGTCTTGCTCTTTCCTCCCTCACGGCTTGCTTTTACCGCAAAATTAAATGCAAGAATCGCCATGACAATATCCAAAAACGCTATGATCGTATTTATCTCGCGCATAAAATACCTCCGTCACACATATTCGCGCCAATGGTTTGAGAAATAGCTTCCATCGAATTTTTTCTTAAAAATTCTTTGAACCCACTTACTCATTCTGTACTTTGCTACGCTTCTTCTTAACTTCCTCATGCTCAATCCTCCCCGATAACCCTATCCATTATTGCTTTTACAAGTTTTTCATCGTCAAAAGTTTTTCCGACGGCTAATATCTCTTTTATTGCAGACATTACACTTTCGCAAAACGCATTGTATAAATCCCCGTGCTTCAGAAGTTCATTTCGCAGAATAACCGTAGCTTCTTTTATGTTCTCAGGAGAAATATCCAGTATTATACGGTCACATTGCAAATCAAAATTTCCGTTTCCGTTTATGTACAACTTAATTTCCGGCGTTTCACCGACATATACGCTATAATCAATTCCTCTTACTCTGTGTATTTTTTCTCCATTTATCTTTACTTGCGTTCCGATTCCGGATATATCCGGCTGTGAAATTTCCACATGGTATCTTGCTTTTTGGTTATCCATTTTTGCCTCCCAATTCCAATGAAATTCCCGTCTCTTCTTCGCACATTTTCACCATTTCGTCCATTCTGCCGTTAAAACTCTCCCAAATTTCCTGCGAACGTGCAAATGCCCTGTTAATCCGTGTATATCCCCAACCGTATTCCCTGTGTAATGCTATTGCAATCGCCGCATACACCTGCGGCACTATATCATCAGCGGCTTTTGAAACGGCTTCAGCGCGTTTCCGGCCGGCAAGCACTTTCATGGCGTTTATGAGGTTGTTATTCTTAGACATTCTTATTTTCAACCAGCTTTCTTCCGCACATAGGGCAGTATTTTACTATGAAACTTGGACGATATATTCTTTTAAAAATTTTGAATTTATTTTCATCTCCGTACACATCAATAAAATTACCGCTTATTCGCAACGAAGCGCTTCCACAAAAATTACAACTTTTCAACACCTTTTGTTCTTCGCAATATTCGCACATACTCTCTCCAATCACTCAAATGGTAATTCCTCATCTATCCCGTCTGGAACGCTCACGAAATCATTTACATCCGGTTTCGGTTCCTGCCTGCGGCTCTGCTCCGCATTTTGGTTCTTGTTCTCTGCAAATTCCTGACGCTCCACAACGCAATCGTTTGTGTAAACCGTGTTTCCGTCCCGGTTTTTGTAATTTCCGGTCTGCCATCTGCCTTCAATTGCGATTTTCATGCCCTTTTTCAAATATTTTTCTGCAAATTCAGCATTTTTCCCGAACGAAACGCAGTTTATAAAGTCCGCCGTCTGCTCTCCCTTCTTTTTGTACGCCCTGTCGCACGCCAATGTGTACCTTGCCACCGCAGTAGCATCTTGATTGCTTGTGTAGCGCACGTCCGGGTCTTTAGTCAGCCGGCCAATCAAAATAACACGGTTCATTGCTTTTTCCTCCTGATTGTTTCGCCTATCGCAATGGCAATTCCGCACAGCAACACGATCGGCCATAGAATGATTGGCGTTAAATCAATTCTTTTACCGATCATCAAAGATACCATAACGCCAGTAAAAAGATACAAAATAGCAAAAATTACTATCATTGTGCCGTCCCTCCAGTCATTTTGCGCTTGCGTACTGCCTGTAAAAACACTTTCTAAAACGTTTTATAATGTGGTACTGTTTATCGTACAGAATGATATGCTTCTGCGTTGTGGCACACCCTAGCGCACGTATACGGTGTATTTTCCCGGTCAATCTGTTCTGCACTATATATTCGTTATTAATGTTATTTTGCATTTTCTTTTTCCCAATCATCTTTGTTGTACCATTCCCCACCTTGTTTGTATCGCTTGTCCAATGTATATTGCTGACAGGAATGTTCAAATGTTTCTTCGTAGCTGATGTAATGGCCGTCTACTTCACAATAGCACTCCCCATCTTTTCTCTTGTTTCTGTCACATGTGCAGCAACAGCGGTCAATCTTTGGCTCTCGCATTTTACACTCCCGTATTCATGCAGTTGTCTATGGCGGTTTTCATTTCCCGTCCATCAACAACGTACCTTTTCCCGTCAACCTCAATCTCAAGAAGGTTCCTGTAGCTAAAATGATTATTTATTTTTATATTCCTCCCGACCATCTCTGAATATTCCTTTATTTCGCATGTCACTTTCATTTTACACCACCTTTTTTGTTTTCCGGAAAATTTTTGAACACCAGTCATTCCGCATTAACCACGATGTTTACTGCTTCCTTGTCATGCTCACAGACAATATCCGTAACGCCTATGACATGGCAATCCGCATATTTTTTATGGCATTCCCCGTTTAAAATCTGCCATTCCATACAAGTCTGTTTCCCGTCCTCAGTCAGTAGCATTTCGTGGCCGTGATTATTGGCGCGGGGCTTCCAGAGACGAACAATCGTGTTGTGAATGACGAAGCGTTCTATGAAGTATCTGAGCGGCATTTTAAGAACGCCCTTTTTCCTCACTTTGTTGTTAATATTTTTGTTTGGCACTGTTACCGTTTCATTTTCTTCGTTTTGCTGAAATCTAGTTCCCATTCTCAATCCTCCCAAATCTTCGGAGTTCCGTCTGCGTTGAGCAGTACAGTTATGCCGTACCGGCTGGCAAGTATGTACTCCAGATAGCAAACTCCTGTTTCTTTATCGACGAGGATTGAATAATCGTCGTCAAGGTTGTGCCGCTCAAACATCGTCTGGCCTGCGTTTTCGTCTCCGGCGTTCTGAACGACGCTTGATGAAGAACAGGCGGTTGCAAAAAGGACTGTGGCTGTCAGAAGGATGATGGTTAAAAGTTTTTTCATGGGTGATTGTGCCTTTCTGTGTTTTGGGTGATGTAGTCGCTATATTTTAAAACTATTCTATTCGGCCAAACCTTTTGCGATAAATTCCCTGATGATTTGAGAGACCGGTTTATCTTCTTTTCTTGATTTCTCCGTCAGTTGGCTTACCATTGTTTCATTCAATCTGACCCTGACTGATTTTATCTTTGGGTCTTGTGTTGGTCTTCCTGTTCTCATATGCTATCAGTCCTTTTTGTGGTTGCGATTAATATGTGTTGGCTGGAATATTGGTGGACAAAATAGAAACAAGGATTTGTTCGTTGGACTAACCTAGCCGATATGCAGGCCCTCCACCAGACCCCCCTATGGCCTTTTTAACGCCCTGCCCCTGCCCGTCTTTCTGAAGCTGCTCAAAACCCTGTAAACAAAGGCATTTCCGTCTCCTGCGACACATCATGTCGCAAAATATCTATTTTCCGTCACGCTCTTTTTGTAAAGTGTTTGAACAATTAAGACAGCAAAAGCATTTTGCCCATTATTTTTCTTATTGTTCGGCTATTTAACACAATTCAATCATTCATAGTCTTATGCACTCCCTTTTCATGGCTATTCATTGTCTGACAATTCAAATTCCGGCAATGATGGAGGGGCTTTCTGCCTGCGCTGGGCGATCTGTAAAGGCCGTTCCGGCGGCTTCCATGCTTCTGCTATCGCCTTAGCTTCCTTCTGGGCGTACAGCAATCCGATCTCCTCGTCATTGTTGGCCTGCGTAATATTGCCTATATCGCTGTCAGACAGTCTTGCCTTCTTTGAATTTGTGGCTGCTTTGCGAATATTTTTGACTAATGCGGAGTGCCTATCGGTTACCTCTTCCCTATATTCTCCCTCTCTCCTGGCCTTATACAACTGTATATCCTTAATAACATTACCTTGCATATCATAATATATCTTCCCTCTATACTCTCCATTACCCCAAGATATTAAAGTATCTTCCGCTATACCTGTAAGTGAAGAATACATGTATAACCAAGGTGTTAAATTAAACTCATTACACAGCTTTATAAATATTCTAGCAATGTCATTTAATGTATCAATATCTGAATAATCCAATAAACTTTTTTTATTATTTTTTCTGACCATGTTTTTATCTGGTTTAAACAGATGATCATAAATATCCATAAAAGCGGCATTTGCCCTGTTATGCTCAATCTTATCTTTGTACGGGTCAATTCCGCGATCCGTGAAATATTTCAGAAAAAGCGTTTCTATTGCGTTCTCGTAAACTTCCTGCCCGTCATCCGTCTTGTACATCTCCACCACTACCCCGGCAAATAAAAAAACACACGCGTAGCCAGTACGGGCTCCGGCACTGCTTTTCATGCGCCGGCGTTCCATGCCCCTTTTAGCTCTTCGTGTGTTCTGTGTTTAAAAGCATCAATTTTCACAAAGTATAATACAGACTATCATACTTTGTCAATACTCAAAATAAAAATTTCTCAATATCTGGTATACTTCGGATTTTTGCATACAAGATATATTATAATATTAAACAGTCCCGGAAACCAGATCATGCTTTGCTATCCCGCTCCATAGCATCGGCAGCTCTCCCCATCCTCCGGCCCGCTATATATAAATATATAATATATTGCCTCTGGGGCTTTGTAAAATCTATGGAAGTAGCAGATTATAATATAAATGTCAATAGATTTTTATTGCTTAAATTTATAGATATTTATATACGCGCGTGCGAGAAAGCATAAAAAAATACAGACTTATTCTAAAAGCCTGCATCAAATTTCCGGTTATCCGATTTTCAAAGCCCGATCTACTCCCATGAGTTTCCCGCGCCCCGTCGGCGGTTTTACGATACCACGCAGGCGGTGCTTCTGTCAACCCTAAAATTTAAAAAATTTTTCCCTTGACATCTGTTTTCTTCTGTGTTATCTTTTCTATAACAGCCGAGCGCGGCGGCTGCCCCATCGGTTCCGCGCAGGAAAGAACCCCGGCCAAAACCGGGGCTTTTCTTTTTCTACCATGTCATTTCTGTCACCTGATATTTTCCGGTGTTAATCAGATTTTGAAGCTCTTCCAGACTGCTTTCCGTCTCAACCTCATCAACCACTTTTTTATAGCTGCCGTCCTCATACTCGTTAAAATAAATTTCTTCCTCTGTGTTAAATAATTGTGTTGTTGCGATCTTTTTCATTTAATTTTCCTCCCCGTTAATCTTTATCGTTTTTCATATTCCATTATTTTATTTTTCCCGCACAGTTTTTCCGCTGCCGTTTTGCTCATAAGCTCCCGCTCCCGAAAATCATATTCTTCTGTATGCAGCCACTCTTCCGCCTCTTCCAAACTGCGGAAACAATAGCCATAATGCTCCCAGCGCCCAAAGGAAAACTTGCTACTTACTCCGTAGATTTTCCCGTTCTTCTCAAAATACTTTTCATAGTTTTTCATTTTCTTTTCCTCCTGTATTGGTTTATTATTTAAAATTTGTTTCTTCTCCGTCCGGTTCGCCTTTCCGCTCCCCTTCAGGTAATTGTCAAGTTTTCTTTCCTCTTGACAATTATATTATATAATATGTGTGCTTAATTGTCAATACTTATTTTAAAAATATGTGTGTTTTATTTTGCCCTTGCTTGCTTTCTTTCTATTTTATCTAATTCTTTCAAAACAACTTCTTTTATGAACGCATTACAACTTTTCCCGGTTAAATCCTTTATTCTTTCCTTTGTATTAAGCGGAAATTGACAGTTCACCCTGTCAACGGTCTTTTGATACCGTTCTACTGCTTCTCTCCTTTGCTGACGTTGTTTTTCCGTGTACTCTGCCATGCTTTGCGCCTCCTTTCATTTTTAATTATATTATATGTGTGCTATATTGTCAAGCAAAATGTGTGCTTTATGCAAATGTTACAATATGTGGGCTTTATATTTAGTTATTATTACTATTGTATGTGTGCTTTATATATGCTATATTATAACCATAGAAACAACCCACCGCAACACAAGCCAGTAAACATCACCGACGAGCCGAGCGCCGCCAGAGGTGCTGAAAACCAGAGAGCGGAGGAAAATAAAAAACAATAACGGGAGGATAAACAAAATGTTAAAAAAGATCGCAGAACTTGAAAAAATGGCATATGCCGACTATATGGACGCCGCCGAAAGACTCGGAGAAGATGACGAAAGAACAAAGGCCCTCAAATATAGGCATCTTGGAATTTTGGAAGTTAAGCGGGAACTTATGAGAACGGAAGCGTAAAGGAGGGAAAGAAAAATGATGAACTGGAAAGTTATAGCCAAAATCAAACCGAGCAAATATGAGCCGGAATACGAAAGAGAAGTGGCGCAGTTTGAAAGCTATGTAAACGCGGAGGATTTTATAAATCTTGTAATGCCAGTAGAAAGCAAAGACAGATTTAAAATTGAACATGTTTGAGGAGGGAAAGACAATGAGAGAATACAGAACATACAAAGAAGATCTTGAAATTTTAGGAATTAAGGCCGAAGAATATGATAACATCATTAGTTACATTTATGACAAATGAAATGATGATATTTTAACACTTGTAAGAGCGATCAGAGCCGGCGCTAAAGTTTTGAAACCGTTGCAGTTTGCACTGGAAAGGGTTTTGACAATGCGATATGAAGAAAGGCTTGAGGCATACAATCTATATTTTTCATAAGCCGAAACGCCCGCGAGGGCGTCCGGGCAAGATGGTAACTTGCCCGCTGATGATGGTAAACCGCAAAAAAACGAAACGGAGGAAATGGAATGAAAAAGATAATTGAATTTTTACGAGAAAACAACATCGAATACAAGGCGGTAAAATATGGAAATCCTTTATATTTTAATGATGGGTTTTCTGTTGACGGTTTGCAAATAGCATTTGATTTCTATTTTGACGAAGAAGTCAGCCGTAAAATGCATGATCTCGAAAAATTTATGAAAAACAAGAGAGCTTATGACATGACCAGTTACAGTTACGGCGCAGGTTATGCATACCGCATTATGACAGTATTCGACGCGCGCAGGCTGGCGGATCACGAAAAAGCAATCAAGGAAGCTTCTGAAAATTTTTGGCAGGCAGAACACGCGCGCCGGATGCAGGCGACAGCATAAAATCAGGCAGGACAGCGAACCGGGGAGCATTGCCCCGGCTGCCTTTTCCAAAATCCTAGCCCCCAGGGAAAAGGGGAGAAAGTGGAAAAATGAAAGTTTATATAACAAAAATGATGCATGGAAAATACAACTATTTAGCAAACTGGCAAAATCCAGATAATGGCGCAATGCTTTTTGATTGGTTTGAGACGCTGGCGGAGCTTAAAGATTATACCAAATCATGGCCGGCCGTATATGTAAATGTTAATTTTTGATTTTCACCCTCTCCCGCTCTGGGCGGCGGCGGTTCGTGACCGTGGGAGGGTTTACCTGCAATAACGTCACGTACACGGGCGGAAATCGCCCCGTAAACAGTTTTTAATTGATTAGTGTTAAAATGGTGCGGCGCGGCGTGAAAATGCCATTTATGGCTTATTGCGGCGGCTATGCGGTAGCCGTAAAATAAACCGCCCTTTGCCATCTGAAGGTATGCAGGCGGACAGGCTCAAGACGGGCAATGCCTTAATAGTTGTGCCGCCGCTGTGTCAATGCTCTACAGGGACACAAAACAATGATTAAGAGCCGGAACCGTGCCGATATACGGAAAAAAATTGTGCTTTTATTGGCGCGCTTTTCAGATCGACCCGTTGCGCTGCGGGATGCCGAGACGGGCTATATTATTTATAAAAAATAATGCTTTTATAATCTGCTCTTATGTGGTATAATAATATATTATATCATACTCCGCCGCTCTGCCGGTCTGTCAAAATCAGCAGGCGCATGAGGTGCGCGGGCCTTCGCTGGAGTTGGCAGGTTTGCGGCTGGTGTCCGCAGGCGCCCGCACTGGATCACCGGCAGAAGTCCGCCCACGGATCAGACCGGAAATTGAGCAAAAAAATTGACGAGAAAAGGAGCGAAAAATCGAGATCGCCCCTCCGAAAATCTTCGTTATTTTGCACAGGCAAAATGTTTTACTGCATTTCTGCTGTCGGCAAAAATTACTAAAAATTATTTTACAACCGTCAAGCCTTTCTTTTCAGCCAGCTTCCTTGCATTGTTTTCCCTGTCCTGTTCAGACTTTCTCTTGCGTTTTCTTCTCGATCCGGACCGTTCTCCCATTGCCGCCAATCCTCCTTGTCATGTCCTGCCCGTATGATTGCAGGTACTGTATTTCAACGTTGCAGTCAACTTCTATCTCACTGCCGACCACTACCACCCTGTCCGGCTCTAACCTCCGGCACATTTCCGCAAAACCTTTCCGGTAACATTCCTTGCCCTCTTTCGAGAAACATCCGTTGGTGCTGACCGCAAGTGTACTGTGCATCGGCAGTCCGTCAAAGCAGTAGTCCCATGTAGATTCATCTCCCCACCCGGCAGTTGGTATCACGTTTATGTCATTCAGCCACAGATAATATGCCATAGCACGGCTTCTGTATCGCTGGTATATTTGCAACGCAAGCGGCGCATCGCCGTAAGCAGAGAAATCCGGCGTGCAGACGTACCGGAAGTTCTTCAACATCGGTATGTACTTCTCGGGCTGTGTCCAAATTGCGCGAAATCTGTAATCATCACAAAAGAAATGCGCAACGCACCGTTTCGGGTCTTTCTCTTTACCGGCCAGATTGAACGAAACAGCACGCAAACCTTCCACGTTCGCATGTGCCTCCATTAACTGCGGGAAGTCAAAACGTCCCGTCAGCTCCGCACCGTAGACGTATCGCTCGTTCAGTATGTCATTTTGCGTGGAAAATGTGGTGTGCATGGTGTTCCTTCCTACCATTTTCGTGATGCCAAGAAATTGGTTAGTTATCTATCGGCATGTATGGTTCAGGCATTGGTTTCCATGCCAAAACATCCGCAATACTCGCATAGTACCTCTCTTTTTCCTCTTTTGTATCAGCTACGGCGGATTTCATCTGTCCCGCGATAAACTTTTCCTTTTCGCTTTTTCTGCATCCAAAATCTCTGAAAAATCTTTCGGCGGCTTGATTTCTTCCCCGTCAACGAAAACTCTGTATGGCATATTATCCTCACTCTCCAGACTTGTATGGTATGTTATATTTCGTCTTACATGCAGATTTATCCTCAAAATAGCAATCCGCGAAAATCTTCCGGCTGTCATTCCCGTACTTTTCAATCATTTCCGGCAAGTTCTCATTCACGGCGTCGAATTCCAGCCCGTAACCTTTACACCAGTCCACAGCTTCCTGCAACCGTTCTCCAACCCTGCACGTCCATAGAATAATCTTGTTTCCCTGTCTGCGTCTTTTCTTTAGGTGTTCAATCAGCGCCATATTCGGTTCTCCAATTTCGGGCCAGATAGACTCACACAAAGTACCGTCGAAGTCAATCGCGTATATCGTGTATTTTCTGTCACTCATTACCTTCAATCCTCTTAATTTGCCTGTCAAGTTTAGTGTCTATCATGTTTGCTATTTCCTCCCCGTCGTCTCCGAGAAGGTAAACCATCTGGCACAGCATGATCTGCACATCCGCTATTTCCTCCACCACATGCTTCATGCTGTCTTTTCCCGGCTTGCGCCACAGTTTGTTGATCGCCTGCGTCAATTCTGCCATTTCCTCGATGCACTGGCGGCTCTGTGCATCGTAGCCGTAGGTATCCGCTATTCTGCAAATTTTTTCAATTCCATCATGCCCCATTACTCCACCATTTTCCTTTTCAGTCATGCCATGTAATATCCTTTTCTCTCAGCTGCTGCAAGTTCATTCTCGCCCATTATTCTCTTTGTTATGCCAACAGACCCGTAGCAGTCCACTTTCATCTCTATCTCATAAAGTTTTTCGTCCAGTTTCTTGCCAACACTTTTTTCATATTGTTTTGTAACGTCCTTCTTGCTATAAATTTTCAAGATGTAGTGTTCCAGTAAATTCACTATTCATAGCCCCCTTAATTTGCCCGTATTGCCCTCTATTTTGACCGTATTCCAATTTTTATTACTTTCGTGTATAAATTACCGTCCGAATAATAAAAACTCGAATATGGGCAAAATAAACGCCTTGTCGCACATTTAAAAATCATACATCCGAGAAAGCCTCCTTTCTCGCGTTTTTCATGAGGTAATCACGGGTAATCAACTTTTTGGCAAATAAAAAATCGCTGAAACCCGCGTGGTTGACGCATTTTCGGCGATTTTTATGCAAGCTAAAGATGGGACTTGAACCCAAATACGCTTCTAAAAACCCCGAAAATAAGGCATTTTCACGATGGCAGGTAATCAAAAGTAATCAAAAAGTAATCAAATCATTGATGTTGCCCTGTCCAAAATTGCCTTTTTCTCGTCCATTGTTGTTACGTCATAAGTATAGTTCATTTCATTCACTTTTTCACTGTGTCCAAGTATGGAAGCGGCTACCGTTGCCGGGACTCCGTTTCGTCTCATGTTGGAGTTTACAGTCCTGCGGACTGAATGGATTGTTTTGTAACTGCAAAATTCTGACGTTCTCGTATTGTTGTTGATGCAGTTTGAAATGCGCTTCGCAGTTGTCCTTCCGTTTTCGTCCATGAACACAAACTCTCCGGCTGTACCTTTTCTCTCTTCTTCCTCCTTGACCCGGTGAAGGATATTCTGGCATTCTTTCGTCATTGGTACAATTCGCTCTTTCCCAGTTTTCGTCTGACCTATGTATATCTCTTTCGTTATTTGGTCAAACTTTTCGGAGCAGTGCAGGAAGATGAAGCCTTTCTGGAAATCAATGTCGCTCCACCGCAGCGATGCGATTTCGCTTACACGCATTCCAACGCAGAAGGAAAATTCCACGGCGTACTTTTCGATGTTTTCCATCTTCTCCAGTTTTCTTATGAGCGCCTCTTTTTCTGCTGGAGATACCGTTCTCTCTGCGTCGCTCCTCTTTGGAACTTCATGACAGAATTTTCGGAACATCGGCAGGTCTACATGCGCACATGGGTTCTTTTCTATTATGCCGTCAATGATCGCTTTGTTGAAAACGCCATTCAGATACCCGAACATACCCTTTATCGCTCTCCACGGGATTTTCTTCCTTTCAAGGATGCTCCTTATAAGCAAGGATATATGCTCTTCGTTAATATCCTTTATGTTCATGTTTTCAAACGGATCTCCGGCAAAAAACCTTTTGTAGTCAGCCATGTACTTGTACAGCGTATTGTCCGACCTTCCGCATGCCCTTTGACGTTCCACCCATATTTCAAAACGGTTTTTGAATTTTTCGCTATCAACACTTTTCCAGTAGTCGATAACAATTTCCTCCACCTTTCTTCTTTCGTCCCTTTTTACCAGTCTTCTTCCCCCGTCACTTTTCGGAATGTATGTGTACCACTTCCCGTTTTTCCCTTCCCATACCTTGTATGGATGTTTCTTTAAGATTTCCTCCCTTTTGTTCATCTCTAACGTTTCTCGGATGTATGATACGTCAAGCATACCATTTTCAATGGCATATTTCAATATCTCGTCCATAATTTTTTCGGGAGTCAGGACGTCCTTTTCGCTGGCCAGCGACTCCGGACTCCTTTCAAAAATTTTCAAATTCCGGCAAGTTCGGCTTCGTACATCGACCACGAAACCACATCTGCCACATGTTTGGTCTTTTTGCTGTAATCCGAAAGTGCAAACTCGATGTGTACAAACCGCATCTTTTCCGTCATCACCTCTCTCCGCAAATCCTTGTCATGCCGTATATCCCATTTGCCGTTTAGTATTTTGACAACATAGTCGCTGCCGGAGAATATTTCAACCGGTATAGACTTGTCCGTGATGCTGCGCATGGCCATCAATACCGCTATAATGTTTATCTCATTGTTGGTCTTTCCAACACATCTGCCAGACTTCATACGTTCGTGCCCGTGATAAATCAGTTTGCAAGACCATCCACATTTTGTCTCGTTCCGCCCATTCTCTATGGCGGTTCCGTCCGCATATACATAAATCGTATCATCCATTTTTATCCTCCAAATCCATTTTTGCTCCGCAGTTCGGGCAATAATTTCCCGTAACTGGATATTCGTCGCTTGCCGTCAGCCATTCTCCGCATAAACTGCATTTGCAGCTTCTTTCCGGGCAACCGTCTTTTTTGTCAAACAGAACCGGATCTCCGGTCTTTTCGTCTAACCACCTCCCATGCCGCACAGGTTCAGCGTCAACAGTTGGCGCATGATCGATAATAGAAACTGCCGCGTTCCATCCTCTAACATATTCTCTGTTTATACAGGTATCAGGATTTCTTTTTTCTAATCCAATATCATCTAAATCAATCAATCTTCCCATGTCTCCACCTCCTAAAAATTCACACAATCTCTGATGATTATTGTTTTCATCGAATCATCACCCAGTTTATTACACGGTTCCTTCGTTTATATCACCCCGATTTCTTTCAGGCAAGCGTTATAACCGTCTGTATACCAATTCCACCTGTAGCTTGAAAATTTTCTATCGTCTTTCTCTGGAACAGGTTTCAACGGACACCAATCGGGCTTTCCAAAATATCCGTTTTCTTTCCATTTTTCTTCTATAGGCGCTCCGTTTGCCCTGCAAAGCGGAAGGTATTCGCTACACAGCGGGCAATCCGCGCACATTTCCGGTGTTTCCGTGATAAAAACTGACTTTCCCATTGTTTACCTCCCCACTGTAACCATTCTTTTTCCGTTTTCACATAATTTCACTTTTCCGCTTGGTATTTTGTAAAATGCCAAGCAGTCTTTTCCGATGAAGTTTATCGGCATTTTCTTTATGGCGCATACATTGTCCCTTAGATATGCGCAATAAACACATTTTTCCTTGTTCATTCCGGTTGTCCTCCTCCGTATAGCTGTTTTTTTAGTTCTATCATGTCGTATTCCCTCTGTGGGAACGCCGCCATTTTTTCTTCTTCCAATCCGGTTTTCATCCGCAGTGATTCCGGCATCCGATTTTCCTCCCTCGCCCGTTTCGCCACTATCCTGTATGTCTTTATGACGTTGGACTGGATAACGCTATGTACCACCTCGCTGTCAAGCATTGCCCATTCCCGCAAGTTTGCAGGTCTGCCTACCACCTTTTGCAGGACAACCGGAAGTTTGGCAAATTCTTCATCGGCGTGGTAGTTGGCGTTGCCAATCGCTTTACTGATCTTGGCCCACGCCTCCATCTCCGAAAGTTCGTTGATCTCTGCACCGCCAATTGCATTCTCCCGTATGTCAGATATGGCGGGTGGAAACTTATTCAGCATGACGTAGCGCTTTAATCCTCGTTCCGCTGATTTGTAGTCAATGTCCTTTAGGGCGTCATACCACAGTGCCATAGCCTCCTTTGTCGGGAGCATGTTTTCTTTCGGATAGTATGTCTTAATTGCGTCAGCCAAAATTGCAAACTCACTAACTGTCATTCTCTCTCGCCTCCATTTCCCGTACCCATTCCTCTGTCATGGAATAATGCTGTTGAAGCATTTCTGCGGTTTTGCTTTGGTAGGCGGATTTTTTACTTTTCTTCCGCTTGTCCTCATCAACCGCGTCAAAAACCCATTTTCTTAATGCGAGATTGTGGTCTTTCGCTTTATACCCTTTCATCTGTATATATTCATCAAGAAACTTTATCGCTTCGTTTGTTTCAATTTCTCCATAATCAACAAATAATTTATCTAACTGTTTTTCCGTCAATAAAACGTGTTTGTATTCTCCATAATGATGTTTTTCTTCTGTTTGTTTTTTATTATCTTTTGGTTTGGAAATGTTCTCTATTTCTTCTTGGCAAGGAAGCGGCGGCTGTATATTATTATCTATCCTATCCTTACCTAACCTAACCTTACCTAACTCTATCCTATCCTTACCTAACCTAACCTGGGTATCCCCATACTGGGTATCCATTTGGTATACCACTGGTATACCAGTGGTATCCATTTTGTCTACCAAAAGGTTTTCGGACTGTGTATATGCGTTGTTTTCATCTAATCCAAGACTGGATTTTTCCTCTTTGTATTTGGTTTCTTTGTATCTGTCATTGCGAATATAGTTATGTATCCTCCAGTGCTTAATCACCACAACTCCGCTTTCAAATGGTATGAGAAACTTCTTGACTACAAGCAATTTCAAGTCATCCTCATTGCACTTCACATTTCGCATTATGGATTTCGGGTTATTGATAAATCCGTCATCATCTGCTCTCATTGCCAAATGAAAATAGAGAAGTTGGGAAGACTGAGGCATATCCAAAAATGCGTCACTGTCTATTATCGTCTTTGCAAACATTCTTCTTTCTGCCAAAACCAATCACCTACTTTCTGCTTATTTTTGTCAATGCGTAATCAATTATATCGTTTGCACATTTAAACGGGTCTCTAAAAATTTGCGAACCGCTGAACCTCAATACATCATATCCTGCGAGTTTGATTTGCATATCTCTTTCGTTGTCTCTCTTGACTTGATCCTTTGTTGTGTGGTGGTATTCGTGACCATCGCATTCAACAACAAAATATATCACGTCATCATCTTGTACATTACCTTTGTATTTTTCCGCCATCATCATAAAGTCGGCTCTGTATGTTTTTCCTTTGTGGTATATTTCCTCTTGTGGATAAACAACAAAATTCCAGTTTCCAAACTCTTTCAATCTCAAAAGAAAAACTAAATCAACGGCAACATATAGAATTTTTTCAATTGGACTTTCACATTCCAAATAATCGCCCATAGCTACGGCCCAATATGTTCCTAATGATCCATCATTTTCTATAGATAGATCATCCATTGCCGCAAACATAATTTCTTTTGCTCTGTCAGGTAAAGACTCAAACTCTTTTAACCTGTATTTAACCGACTTTCCAACTTTCAAATCTTCTAAAACTCTCATGTTATTACCTCGCTTTCTGTTGATACCATTATTATATCACAAAAGCACCACTTTTGCAACACTTAAATGATACCACCAAAACATTTTATTGACACCACCTTTTTGCTGTGGTACAATAATCGCAAAACAAAAGGGAGGATTTCAACATGGCTATCAAGGAGGATAAAACGCGTACCAATATCACAATACCCAAAGATCTAAAGGCTCGATTGGAAGAGCTTGCGAAAAAGGAAAACAGAAGTTTTAACATGCAAGTCATTACAATACTGGAAAGGTACTTAGAGGGCGGCGAATAACTGCCCTCTCATTCCATGCTTTCACCACATCTTCCTCCGTTTCAAAACTCAAAGTCCTATGCGCAGTTACGGTCCAGCATCCCCTACCCATCATTGCAGAGCAGTTCCGGCACTGGATGTACCATGCATTTGCGGTCTTTATAAGTTCTGCCTGCCCTCCGCAGAACGGACATTTCTTCAATGGTTTTCTCAAATTCCTACCTCCTATCTCTCAATATAAACCTCGTCATACTCCGCGCCACGATCAAGAGCCGCCTGATGGCTGTCCATGTACACGTCAATGGTATTGCCGTAAACTCCCGTATCTTCAGCATGGTATTGGTTGCCGTTTATGTACACCATGCTCCCAAGCGGTATCACGGACGGGTCAACGGCAATCGTCCAGCCTGCCTGCGGATATGTTCCGGCATATGTAAGCCCCGATGAGTGACCGCCGCAAATCTCACAGTTGCAGTAAAACGTGATTTTGAACGTGCCAATAGATACCAGATTGCCGCCTCCTGCGTCCTGTGTGCCCGTCTCAGCCGTTTTTGGTTCTTCCTCGGTAAAATTATCGTCCGCAACATTAAAATCGCTTACAGGGCGTTCTGCGTGTTCTGGCGGTTGTTCTGCCGACAGATATTCAGCGGACACATATCCACCGTTCTTTACATGCAGCCACGCCTTGTCTGTGGATATCCCGTCAATGGTTATCGGCTCTCGGTACTTGACGGTCGAAATAACGGCAGATTTCGTGTTGTAGTCTGCCCTGACGTTCAGCCCATTCTGCGCAGTGACATACATCTGCTTTTCAGTCGTGTACGCAAAGTTCACTTTCAGGGACTTGTCCATCAGTATTATGTACGGCTCGTCCACCTTTTCAGGCGGTTTTGCGTTCCGGTCAATCAAGTTTCGTTCAAGCATTTTGTGTAACATTGTTCCGCCAGCAAAAAGCTGGCTTGCCATAGTGTTTTCTGCCAGTGATACCACAAGGAAAAGTGAAATCACGGACAGTTTGATAAAGTTTTTCATTCGTCAACCTCCACACGTTCAAATTTATAAACCCATACCCACGGATTTGCTTGCCAGCCGTATTTGTCACGATCTTTTGGCTTGATTGTGGAATCCCATATTTTTTCAAAATCTTTCTTTGCGGTATGCGGAGGTTCGGCGTATTCATTTTCCGGTGATCTTATAAAACCAAACGTGTTGATTGCACCCTCTGCTAGCGCACCCTCCTCCGTAATATCCTGCAAATGCTCTATTTTCCTATCTGTCACCCGCAGGAAAATTCTTGCCGCTTCTTTCGGCATGTTAATTGATGGACGCCACTTGTCGTCTGGATTAAGTATTTCTTCATCTGCCTTATACCAAAACTCTGCTGGGCATATTCTGTCTGCAGGTAGGCCGTTCCACGTTTCCCTCACATACAGGTAATCGCCCGGCTTGTATGGTGGTCTTTTAATCCCACAGGCCCACATAATCCCGAGCATATTATCCTTTTTACCTGCTTTTCCAACAGCATGACTTCCCGTCAATCCAGGCGGGAACTTCACCGCCCGCCGAGTCTCCGTTTTTCTGCCGTCCAGAATCGCCCGAACCATTTCTGTATTAAATAAAATAGGTTTTGCGACTTTCAAAATTTCTTCTCTTGTCATTCCGTTCCTCCTAACAGTTGCGAACTATCAAAAATATTTCCTATGATTTCTGCATATGCTCCCGTTTCCTCCATTTCAACCCAGAGCAATATATCAATATTTAAATTATCTCCGTCTATTTTAACAAGCTGAAATCCCCAGTTATATTCTCCGTTTGGATTGCCAAATTTTACAACGGCAGTACATTCCGCCCCATTTGGTTCGTCTGTTAGTTTTAAAATATCGCCCTCGAACATCTTCTTACCGTTTTCATCCTTTAAGCCCGTGTACTGGCACACGGTTTCAGGATCAACAACATACCACTTTTCAAAAGTACAGTTTTCTTCCGATTTATCAGTGTACATGTTGCTATTTTTTTTCGGTATAATGATAGTTTCATAACCGTCTATTGCATCATCTGATGCTATTAGATTCCCGTACACCCATTCTCCGTTATCAACACGCTTTCCTCTGAATAATATTTCTCTCACATCTTATTCCTCCTTAAAAAATTGATAACTGCTGCCCCTCTGTGTAATTCATCCAAAGAGTTTCTGTTCGCCGGATGCCGCGCTCTGCCTGTGCCGTGCAACAAACCTTTGCCCACCCTTTCAGATACTCATTGTACAGATCATTGTCATATCCTGAGATCATGATCTTTCCCGGGTGCGACAAGCATTCTTCTAACAATTCTTCGTGGTCCTGTACGGTCATTTCATGGGAATATAGATAACCTTTTCGTGTACCGGGAAGATAGGGCGGATCCAGATACATGAAGACATCTGGGGTATCATAACGCCTCATCAGTTCCAGTGCCGGCAGTTTTTCGATCTGCACCCCCTGCAGGCGTTCACATACCTGATCAATAATTTCCGGTAATTCGCCCCATGCTTTAGATGGAGACGGAGAGTGGGCTTGCTGGCCCGTTTTAAAGCCATTCTTATATCGGTTAGAAGCACCGAATCCCATCCAGCACCGAACCAGATACTTTCGCGCCCGTTCCACTGCGTTATCTGCTGGCAAAAATGCCCTGTTATATTCCTCTCTTGCGTAAGGGGTTTTTTTCAGAAACTCTTTCAATTCATTCTCTTGGGCTTTATCGCGCATAACTGAAAACAGATTTACAACCTCATCTTCAAGGTCATTGATTGTTTCAATATGGCAGCGTGGCTTGTTAAGAAGAACCCCGGCGCTCCCGCAAAAGGCTTCCACATACACATCATGAGTCGGTATATGGCTGCATATCCAACCAGCTATACGGTTTTTGGCACCCGGATATTTCAAAACCACTTGCATAAATTTGCTCAAATCTACCCCTCCATATCCATAGCTATCTGACCGGAAAATTTTCGTTCCATGCACTTCAAAATGCCTTTGTCCTTCTCAATTCCAGACAGCCAGTAACTTTTGTTGTACCGCCTGTACGCCTGTGCTTCTTCAATGCTTGCCGCTATGTAGTAGCCGTTTCCTTTTGCCTCTGTGCAGATGATTTCCTCTCCGGCGGTATTTATCCGGCTGATTTCCTCGCGGACTTTACGCTTGCTTAATCCTGTCACGGTTGACAGATAATCCAGTGAAATTGAATTTTCCTTTCCGGTTCCAGGGTAATCCAGTACTGTCATTCTCTTTCCTCCGTTTCTTCAATCTTTACAAATTTGTATCCGGGAACCCGGATCGCACGGTGTTCCCTGCGCTCAGTGTCGGTTTCCAACCTGCCCTGCGCATATAGCTTTTCCAGTTGATAGGTGACGCCGCTGTTTGACTTTATCCCTACGCCGTCAGCAATCTCTTTTATGCCCGGAGAATAGCCATGTGCCTGTATGTAGGAAACAATAAAGCCAAACACCTTATCCTCTGTTTTCTCAACGGGCGGAAGTTCGCCTTTCGCTCTTTTTCTGTACTCCCTTTGTTTCTTGCGGTAATATTCCGGATTTTCGGCCCACCGCTTGCGTTTCATTGCCGCCCTGCGGTCTTTGTTATCTCGTTGCCATTGCCGGGAGCGTGCGTTGTATTCCTCTCGATTTTCGTGGTAATGTTCAAGGGAATACTGCCGAATTTCCTCCCGGTGTTTCTCGGCATAGCGGTTCGCCCTGTCTCTTGCCATTTGACGTTCTCTGGAAACAGGAAACAGCAGTTCGTCCACAAGACTGTCCTGATAGTCCTCCGCTTGCATACCGTCATACCGGCAGTCTGCATATGGGCACTGTTCGCAGTTCGGATGACAGCATTTCGGCGGTTTCTTTTTAGTCATACCCGTTCCACCCCGCAATCAAAGATAGTGAGCTGTGATTTGTATTCTTCCAACCGTTTATTTGCCAGTTCGTAGTAATGCTTATCCTTTTCAAATCCTATGTAGTCATATCCGTTCTTGTAACAGGCTATAAGGCTTGAAGCGGAACCTGTGTGCGTATCAATCACTTTTGCTCTGCCCCCCCCCACAAGAATTTTTGATCTAAATTTCGTCAAAATCCAATCATACAGCGCAACGGGTTTCTGTGTAGGATGTATTCGATATTCCTTTGTGTTCATGGGAGACATATAAAAAGTCTTTGCCACTTCATCAAAACTTGTCCACGCATATTCACATGATGCAAATGATATATTTTCCGGCTGTTTCTTATCCCATATCAAAAAGCATTTTGTAGGCGGTAAATGGAAATAATTGCCACCCCATATAATCTGATTTTTACTTATACGAAAAAGCTGTTTGAAATAATCGTCTGAGGGAATATCGTCATCCCAATTTTTCCTTTCCTCGTTGTATTTTCTAAGCCTTCCGCTGCTGTTTATATCAATTCCATAAGGAGGGTCAACAAGCGCAAGGTCAAAATACTTGTCCGGAAACAGCGGAAGATAGTCCATGCAGTCACCACATATGAATGAATTTAGTTCAATCATTTCAAACCTCCATTCCGGCAAAATCAAACATACTTATCTGCCCGTCAGATTGTTCCTTTGTGCCGCTAAAGACTCCAGAAAGCATTTCATTCTTTGCCCGTTCAAAGAATGTTCGGTCAATCTCAAAACCGTATGCGCTCCTGCCAAGTTCAACGGCGGCTCTGATTGACGTTCCGCTTCCAAAACACGGGTCAATCACAACATCTCCGGGGTCTGTGAATATTTCAATCAGACGTTTCAGAATCTTCACGGACTTTTGCGCCGGGTGGATTTTCGGTATCTCCTTCCCGTCACGTTCCCATGCAAACCAGTTGAAGATCATCTTTCCGGTTCCGGGAATGTTCTTTCCATTTTCGTCTGTCTTCGCCCCGTTTCTGAATTTTGGCAATCTGCCACGGTACAAGACAAGCGCATATTCCGTAGCGCCTACAATCCGCATATTTGCTTTCAGCACCTGCGGACTGTAATTTTTGCAGAACACAAGCGGTATGTAGTTTACAAATCCGTGCTTTGCGGCGGCTTGTATCAGCGTGTGCATTTGTTCAAATGAGCAGAATACGATCATGCACGGTGAGTTACTACTGCGCCCTCGCTGCACCGGCTTTTTATCCTCTTTTTTCAACATCTTTGAGCAGAAATGAAAATACTCGTAAAGATTAAAATTAAAGTCTGAATTGAAAGCAGCTTTTCCTGCAAACTTACTTTCGCCGTTTTTGTTGTCACCACCGTTGTACCATAGCGGAGAACTGCCGTAGAAGTTATTTCCGACATTGTAGGGAATATCGGCGATCACAAGTTGCGCAGGTGGAATACCATACTTTTTGTAGTTTTGCATAGAGTCCCTGTAAATTTCACATTTGATTTTCTTTCCCATTTTTCAGAAGCCTGTGTACACGTTTCCTCGATCGAAGGCTGGCTCCTTTCTAAAGATTTTTATTTAATTGGATTTACGGGCGATATGCCCTCGTATGTGTGTTTTAGAATTTTTTTTCGTGTGTGTATTAGAAATTTTATCGGAAGTATCTTGAATTTATTTATCTGCTCTGTAAAACCGTCTGTATGCCGCATCAATATCTTTCTTAAATGCGCCTATCTTTTCGGCAATAGGAAAATTAAACAGTGCGCCCCTAAACATGATTTCATTATCAATGTGATTTATGCCGATTTCGTCCTCATGGATAAACCCATCACTGCAACGTATTTTCATATCGCCATTCCCGTTATCATGTAATTTTGTCAGCAAATCAAGAAGATAATCAACTGTTATTTCGCTTGCTTTTCCGTTCATTCTTTCACCTCGCTTTCATCCTCGCTCCAGTCAAGTGCTTGTCCGCAATTTGGACAGCAATTCTCTCCCCATCCATCATATCCTTCTTCAAACGTATGATCGCACTCTGGGCAATTCGCCATGTCGTAGACCATAACGCCGTCTGCGTAGCCGTCTCCATAATAAAGAGGCTTTTTCGGCTCCTGCTCTTCAAGTGCCATTATTGCCATGCCAATACTTTTGATTTTGTCCCTTTTAATTTGTTTGATTTCTCTAACGGAAGTATCGAATCTGATTTCGCTAGCAATGTGCTTCAAATTTTCAATCGCTGTGCGAATATCCATCAATCCTCACCGCCTTTCAGCAGTCTTACAACCTCTGCTCCAGCTTCTTCTGGTCGGCAAAACCGAAACTCCACCCCATAGTCTCTTGACATGCTGTGCATAATCTTAATGAGCTGTATGTTGCTCGCAGGTGGCTTCGGCGATTTCTGACCGTTCATTTCCGCTTTCCGCTTTTCTTTGTAATAACGGAACATCTGCGGATTTTTCCAGTTTTTCAAGTCCTCAACCGTCTTGATACCGTCTTTATTCTCGACAAGAATAATCAGCCGGATGTTGTTATTCATAGCAAGATGCACCTCGTCATGGAAGCGGGCATGTTGCTGAATTAAATCTGAATACAACTCACTGCATGAAAATTTTGTGTCAACACACACATCATAGGTTCCCAGTAAGTCCATTTTTTTGACCGGAATACCACGTTTTTCTTTCCGTTTCAGAACATCTTCCACCTTGTCGTTTGACAGTATGTAGTCCCCGACTGGCAACGGAACACGGATACATTCAATGCCGTTATCGGCAAAATATTTCCTCTTGTTTTCGTGCTTATTGGCTTTTTGCGCCATGTCTTCAAGGATTTTCATTCTTACCTCCAATCTCTGACATGCTCTCACCCATTATCTGCGCCATATTCTCGTAATAAGCGTCTCGTTCTTTTTCGACTTTCCTGATGTACGCCTTTTCGATATAGCAACCCCACACCTGTTTATTCCGCTCATACTGGAACCTGCTATCCCATCCATCACCGAATATATCACAGCTTGCGCTTTCTCCGCTTTCACTATTCGACCAGTGGAATAGCGGGCAAATATTGCATTGCATTATTCCGTCCCTCCAATCTGCTTCAGCAGGCTTTCAATGTTGATTGTGCGTCCGGTCTTGGTGAGTTCTTGCTTATATACCGTTCCTGCGTAACCATCTGTGCGGAGTATGCATATTGTATCCGTCTCCTTTTGACCACCAACCCCAGTGACTACATCTTTATTTCCGTAAGAATCCGTTACAATATCACCAACATGGATTTCCTTTGAATTTTCCCATGCCCTAATTTTTTCCACAGCCTCTTTGAGGGTATTTTCCTTTAGAATCGTGCAAATTGTTGCACGTCCAAATATCTCCATAAGTTCATTCGTCTTAAATCCTCCGTCTTCATAAAGAAGACCAATTCTTTTAACAACTTCCCATGCTTCATTTAACCCGTCCTCATAGGTCTTTTCTGGAATATTATGTAAATATTTTTCCGAAATCACAAAATGCACGTATGGATTTTCCGTATTTCCGTCTGCGTTAATTGCATAAAATCCATTATCTTTTGCGATAATCACAACTTCTGCATATACCTTATCGCCAACATTAAACTCGCTCATTCCTTGTCTCCTTTCATTCCTTTCAGTTCAAACCACAAAAAGCATTCCCGTATGCCGTATGCGTCCTCAAACAGCACAAAATATCTGTACTTGCGGAGCAAGCGCATACGCTTGATTTCTTTTCCTGTTTCCCTTTTAATTGTCAGTTTGTAAATCTGTCCTTCTGTCAAATTTTCGCCCCTTTCATCCGTTGTGCTGAACATATTCCGCATCTGCGTAAAATCCGTGATTCGACCAATATAACCGCCTCATTGGCTTTTCTTCGTCAACAAGTCTATTCCCTCTATATCCGCCCATTTTATCCAAAATTCTTTTTCTGTGCTTCTCATACTCTTTCATCATTTTCTTTTCGCTGTCATATGGTTCTAAAAACTGATACGTCACATCATGTTTCCAAAAAAGCATGTCCCCAATAATTCCGATCTGCGCCCACAATGCTCTTCCTCCGCGTTCTCTCGGTCCATACTCAACGGTTATGCGCTTGGAAAGATTTTTCGGAATGATTGTTTTATACTTTTTCCGTTCCTGTTCAGCAATCGCCATGAGCTCTTCAACTGTCTTTTCGCCGTCTTTAACCTCGTAACAGACGCCAACATCGGTCCGATAAAAAGGATAATCGGGCAATCCTTCAACCTTTGTTATTGTCGCAATCCTGCATTCGCCCAAAATAACCTTTGCTATTTTATCCCAAACAGATAAAATTTTCAGCGGATTCTTCTTTTCAGCTTCGGATTTCAGAAAATCATAGATGCTTAACTGCCCTTTCATTCTTTCACATCTTCCTTGTACATTCCCATTTCCTTCAGTTCGTCAATCCACACATCTATTGACGGCGGTATCATGTCCGGAAACGCTTCTTTTGACGATTTATAGAGTTTTTCAAGATATTCTTTTGTGTACCCACCAACTGGAATATCATCACGCCTGCATACGTATTTGAATGAATAAAAATCAGTTTCCGGTTTCCTGCCTCTTATGTAGTAACGCTCTCTTTTTCCTTTACTCTCTCTGCAAAACAAAATCATACCATTTTCGTTACATTCATTGGTATATGGACACGGCTTGCCGTTGCAGAAATTCTCCCATTCAGACACCGGCATTTCATAAACGCTACGTTCAATCCGTTTAATCGCTGAACTTCTCGGCTTTATTCCCTGTATTACCGCAATCACGTCATATACCGCCGTGAGATTGCTGTCTGCTCCAATGTCGGCATATATCCTATGTCCGTTTTCGTATGTAATTTCTGCAACCTCTTTCATGTACTCTCTGCCTCCGGATTTGTACCAGTCTTGAACGGCTTCGATCTTCTCAACATTTTCATGGTTCATTTTCAAAATCGGCACTAAGGCCATGAGCGTATAGTTAATGTCACTGTTCATTGTCGTTCCTCCCATTCGTCACAGCAAAAGTTATAATCTGTAAAATCTGAAAGATACTCGCTTTCATCATTCACGCATACCCATCCGTCACCAATCTGCTCGTGCTTATGGAAACGGCAATTTCCGCAGCATTCTTTCTCATCAAACATGACCTTTTACCTCCATCCTCAAATCGTAAATGAACTGGCATAGTTTCTCGGCTGTCTCCGCCGCCGCATCGTCGCCTACAAGGTGCCGCACGTACTGTTTACCGTGAATAAGGCAAGTCAGCCTGCGTATCATATCCCACACCTGCGATGCTGTTGTACCGCCTCCGAACGCTTCTCCCATCACTGAACCGCCCCAACTGTAATCTTTGCCACGGAACCATTTATCTCTCGGTTCTTTCAACACGGTATGTGTGCCGTCCGTGCTGTGCATGTATTTTTCTTCTGCAAGGCTCTTTTTGATTTCTTCAATGATTTCCTGTTTTTCATGTTCAGTCATTAGTCGTTTTGGCCTCCAATTCATTTACCATCTGTTCTCTGTTTTCAACAAGAATCTGCATTTCGCTTTCAGAAAGCCTTATCCGAATATCCTTGTTGTAATATTCCAGATTGCTTTCCTCTATATAGTCAATATCGCGCCTCAAATCGAATATTTCACGTTTCAGCCTATGAAGTTCCTGCTTCACAAGAACAGCTTGTTCTATATTGCGCTTCAATTCTTCATGCTCGGTCATTCCTCAACCCTCCTGCACTTCGGCAACGGCTCTCCGCTACAATTCATCGGCGGTCTGGAATCTACGCACCATGTATCTTCGCCCGGCTTGTGATTCTCGTTCCATAATGTACAGCGAATCACTTGCCATATATCTTCAGCTGTAAGCTGTTCGTGTGTTTTCGGATTGTTTCCATATCCCCACAACATATTCCCGACTGCTTCAAACGTACATTTCACGCATTTACGGCGCGTGATGAAATCATCAAATATTTGTCTATGATTCGGATTCTCTTGTGAAAAATCTACGTTCTTACTCGCCAGACTATCTGCCAGACCGTTCCACTGATTCATCCTGATTCTGAAATATTCCTCAAGCGCATCTTTGATAAGCCGGAGCTGGGCTTCGTTTAATTCAAGAACAAATTTTTTATCTTCCACGTCTTAATCCTCCTCATCGCATTCTATCACGCCAAACCTTTTGCCACATTCATCGCAAGTTGCAGTGCCATCCGCATGACATGTTAAATATCCCTCTCCACAATACGGGCAATAATGTATATCGTCCGTGTCTGAAAATCCAGAAATATATCCGTACATTTAATCATCCTCCATATCCGAGTCATATCCGGGATATTCGTTTCCATTCACGAGAATACCATCTTCAAATTTTCTTCCACACTTGCCACATTTAACGCAAAGAATCCCCCATGTTTCGGAATTTTCGCATTGTCTGCACGGTAAGTAGTCAACTAATACCATCGTATTCCATCCTTTCATTCAACGCCTGCTCGACGGCTTCTCGTGTTAAAAATACAGTTTTTCCAAAATCTCTTTCGTAATACCTAAACAAACTTCCTCTCCGCCCTATTGGTTCAACCAGATAGCGCACATTACCGAGTGAAAAATTGCCAAGTTCAATCCTCTTAGCTTCTACCGTTCGTATCTCGTTGTAGTAGTTTTTAAAACAGGTATATACTCTATCTCCAACCTTGCAGGAGAGTTTCAGAAGCAATCCCTGTTCCTCTGCGTCCTCGTAGTCGGCAAGTTTTGTAATTATTTGCCTTCCATAATTAGTGATTCCATGCTTTTGAATATTGTTATCAACGACAGGCTTTTTACTAATTCCTGTACCATCATGTTTTCTTTCCGTCAATCTCTCCATATCCACACCTCCTTTATAAAGTTTATCAGTCCCATTTACATTACTCCGCTTTGTATCGCTTATTCCAGTTTTCTATTGCTTTTTCTGGAGTTTCGGCATAACCTCCCTGTGCGTTACAGTTGTCGCACTCAACCCAGAAAACATCTCCTTCTGAAATATCCATACCAACATAAGCTCCGGTGTTGTAGTCAATTTCTGGTTCTTCATATCCATTATCGCACAGTATTCCTTGTGTCCCGCAAAAAGGGCACTTTTTTACCTCTGGTAATGGATGATCGTCATTGTTCCAATCATTGTA
This sequence comes from uncultured Clostridia bacterium, assembly GCA_947628175.1. Classification (GTDB taxonomy): domain Bacteria; phylum Bacillota; class Clostridia; order Oscillospirales; family Acutalibacteraceae; genus Eubacterium_R. Next base: position 56,959 of record CANQZA010000006.1, read on the forward strand.
TGTATCTCTCATGTCCTACCTCCCTATATAACCCACTTATTCAACTGTAGAGCAGGCTTCATCATCATACGGGTATGGGGAACGGCATCCACGCTATCACTTCGCTGTATTCCGGCAATAATAAGTTTGATGTATCT
>CANQZA010000007.1 GCA_947628175.1 uncultured Clostridia bacterium
CCGAGCATCAGCTTCAGCAGCGCTACCCTTGCCCTTTCTCCGCCTGAGCATACCTCAAGCTTTTTAAACACTTCATCCCCCTTGAACAAAAATGCCGCAAGCGCATTTCTCACCCGTGTTTCCGTCATAAACGGATAGTTTGCCCAGACCTCTTCAATGACTGTTTTTGACAAATCAAGTTTTGACTGCACCTGGTCAAAATACCCTGTCATAAGATTTGCGCCGAATTTGAATTTGCCCTCATCACAAGGCAAATCGCCTGTCAGAATTTTAAGAAGAGTCGTTTTTCCGCACCCGTTATCGCCTAACAGAAATACTCTTTCGCCTTTTCTTACATTGAATGAAACCCGTGAAAAAATCACTCTGCCGTCAAAAGATTTCTTTAACCCTTCCGCATCAAGGACATCTTCACCCGAAACGCATTTCGGTGTAAAATCAAATCTTATTCTCTGCGCCGCCTTATCCGGAACAACAAGCTGTGCCTTAATTCTTTCAACAGCCTTTTCCTTGCTTTCGGCAGTTTTTATGTTTTTTTCTCTGTTCCATCGGCGCTGCTGGGCAATAATTCCCTCAAGGCGTTCAATTTCTTTTATATCATTCTTATATTTTTCCTCGACCGCCTTCTGCTCTGCTTGTTTTTTTACGAGAAATTGTGAATAATTGCCCTTATAGGTGCGAAACCTGTTATGTTCAAGCTCAACGGTTTTATCTGTGATACTGTCAAGAAAATATCTGTCGTGACTGATAATAAAGCAGGTTCCCGAAAAATTTTTCAAAAAATCCTCAAGCCATGCAATTGAGCTTAAATCAAGATGATTTGTGGGCTCATCAAGAAGTAAAAAATCCGCCTTTGACAAAAGAAGCTTGGCAAGTATCAGCTTTGACTTCTGACCGCCTGAAAGAACAGATGTCATTTTGCCGAAATCCTCCTCGCGAAATCCAAGCCCCATAAGCGCGCTGCGCGTCATTGCCTTATAGGTAAGACCACCCTCGGAATTGAATGTATCGGTCAAAAAATCCTGCCGTTCAATGAGTTTTTGTGAAGGATTGGCTTTCAGCTTTTCGGAAATTTCATCAAGCTCTTTTTCAATCGAAATCAAATCGTCAAAAACGCTTATGATCTCATCCCAGATTGTTCTGCTGTCTGAGCAGGTATGCTGCTGCATATATCCAAGGCGCACATTTTTTGAGATAAAACAATTTCCGCTGTCAGGAGAGTATTCTTTTGTAATAATTTTAAAAAGTGATGTTTTTCCCACACCGTTAACACCGATAAAACCGACCTTTTCACCCTCCTTTATACTGAATGAAGCGTTTTGAAAAAGCAGGTTTTCACCGAAAGACAAGGTTAAGTTTTGAACATCAAGCACATTCATAACAAAAATTCTCCGAAAAAGATGAGTATATTTTACACTATTTTTAATTGAAAGTATAGTAAAAATTTGGTATCATAAAAAAAACAATACTTTTGATAAGGAATACGGATATGGATATTTTAAAATTGAAGCCGGTTTTCAAGGATTATATATGGGGCGGCGAAAGATTAAAAGAAGATTTCGGTTTCAAAAGTGATCTTGACAAAATTGCCGAAGGCTGGATGCTGTCCTGCCACAAGGACGGGAAAAGCATTATTGACGGAGGAGCATTTGACCAAAAGACGCTTGCGGAAATAATTGAAAGCCATGGGAAGGAAAAAGTTGTCGGCACAAAAAGCCTTGACTTTGCCTATTTTCCTGTTTTAATCAAGCTGATAGACGCAAAAGACAATCTGTCTATACAGGTTCACCCCGATAATGATTATGCTCAAAGAGTTGAGCATGAATTCGGCAAAACGGAAATATGGTATGTCCTTGACGCCGCCAAAGACGCAGAGCTTATTTACGGTTTTAAAAAGGAAATCACATCAAATGAATTTAAAAATGCGATTGAAAACAATACGCTTCTTGATGTTTTAAACAGAGTAAAAGTGAAAAAAGGCGATCTGCTTTTCATTGAAGCAGGAACGGTGCACGCAATCGGCAAAGGAACGCTTATTGCGGAAATACAGCAGAATTCAAACTCTACATACAGAGTATATGACTATGCAAGAGTGGGTGCCGACGGCAAACCGAGAGAGCTGCACATAAAAAAGGCGGTTGATGTGTCGGTAACAAAACCTCCAAAATACCCGGTAGGTCCGATGGGAGAATGTGTTGACATGGGTGCTTACACATCCACCCTGCTCGCAAAATGTGATTTGTTTACAGTCCATCATTATAATGTAAAAGAAAAAATTGAACTTTTCACTGACGAAAAAAGCTTTAACCATATTCTGGTTACAGACGGATCGGGTACACTCAATGCAGTGCCGTTCAAAAAGGGAAACAGCTTTTTTGTTCCGGCAAATTACGGCAAATATACGGTTGAGGGAAAATGTGAAATAATAATTACAAATATTTAAGTATAAAAAGTCGTTAGCGGTGCAATACTACTAACGACTTTTATAATTGGAGTGATAAATATGAAAATCATTAATAACATAGCTTTAATTCTCGCAATCATCGGCGGAATTAACTGGGGCTTAATCGGACTTTTTCAGTTTGATTTGGTAGCATGGATCTGCGGAGGTCAGGATTCTGTATTATCAAGAATCATCTACAGCCTTGTAGGCCTTGCAGCAATCTGGTGCATAAGCCTTCTCTTCAGCCACAGAACAGCTGAGGACTAATTTGTTTAATCCACGCCAAACGCCCGAAAGCAAATGCTTTCGGGCGTTTGGTATTACTAAGAAAAACTTTTCAGGCAGTTAAAGCAGCAGGAAAACGCTTTTTGATTTCATCATATATTTCTACGGCCGTACGAATGACAAATAATTCCATATCCTGAGGAAAAGTATATTTATAGGTAATATCGAGCGGTTTGATAGTTTCATAAAAAGAGACGATATTTTTCATCTGCCAAGAGATTTCGTTATTTTTATAAATATCGGGATACGGCTCATCAAATCCGTCAAAAGTTTTAAACAGCTCAAAGGACGGGCTTTTATGTTCGGCGCAGAACGCAAAATCAATATTGTGCCACTCACCTTTTATCTGCCGGGAAAATTGCCTGTTCCCCGAAATTGGACCGAACTTATCCTGTATAGGAAAAATAATATAAGGAGCATTTTTGCAGTCGGTCATCAGATGAACCATATAGCCGATATAAAAAGACTTTTTATTGATATCGGTTTCATTTTTCACATATTGATTATAGACATATTCATAGTCGCAGTCACTTTTATTTATATAATCTTTTTTGGTAAGATGCGTCACCTGTGTCGGAGGATTATATCCGTCGCCGACGGGAACACCGCAATCAGGTGCTATATTGCCGATTAAAAAATACTCAGTATTAATATTGATAAATTTGTCTTTAAGCAGATCGGCAATCCTGAAATGTGTCATCCATGACGGCATAATGATTCTCCTTCTTTTTTTACGAAAGTCAAATGATTAAAAAAAGCGGCATTCTTATATTCGGCAAGATTACACACCCTCATCTCAAGCTCGAGCATATTATCATACCATTCATCCGTGAATTTGATACTGTCGTTTGAGGAGAGAGCAAAAAAGGTTCGGATACCGAAAATACCTGTATTTTTTAAATCGCTTTTTTCTGCCCATTGTAATGCGGTTTTATTATCATAGGAATGGCGGATACCAAAAGAGGTTTTACAATTGCCGTCGCCCTGTTCAAGCAAACTGAGCGCCTGACGCGGATCGTCACCGAATACCGCATATGCAAAAACTCTGCCCGTACAATTGTGCTTTATCAAAGAAAGCATACCGCCCTTTTTTAATATGCGCGACAGTTGCTTAAAAATCCCAAATTGGTCAGATACATACTCAAGAACATTATGACAAATTACGACATCAAAAAAGCCGTCATCATACTGCTCAAGCGCCTCCAAGCCGCCATGAATAACATGATAGCTGTTATTGCGAAAGCGTCTTTCAAGCATTTGCAAATCAGGCTCCACTGCAACAACATTATGCTTTTTTGCATAGTGATCCGATGTAACGCAGAACCCGCTGCCAAAATCAAGTATGTTGAGTCTCTCTTTGTGCTCAAGATCAAGCTGTTTCCACAGAATATCGTAAAACATTCTTCCCCACGGACTATGAACAAGATTATAATAATCGTCAATTGAGCTCGGCATAGCTTGTTTTTCCCCCAAAAAAATTTTCAGTTATTTATTTTTTAAAGGCGCTGTATAAATCCTTTTTTCTCAATACTGTTATAGCCTGCTTTTCTGTAAAATCTCAATGTGCTTCTTTTCTTGGAACCTGTGAGGAGCATCATTTTATAACAGTTATTTTTTTCTGCAATATCCCGTGCATAAGCAAGGCATTCTGTTGCGAATCCCTGACCTCTGTACGCTTTATCGGTAACGACATTTTCAATCAAGGCATACGGGCGTACATTTTTTGTGAGATTCATAATAATGATACAGGTGCAGGAGGATACTATTTTTCCGTCTTTTTCCGCAACAATCAAATGATAGTCGGGATTTTTACATATTTCATCCCAGACAGACATCAGATGATTGTCCTTTTCAGGCTTTTTTCTCTCGTGCAGATGCAAATACAAATCAAGCATCTGCTCTAAATCCTCGTAAACGGCCTCCCGTATCATAAAATCACTCCCTTTAAATATAAATCCTCAATCGACGAGGTCATCGGTTTTACATCTGATTACTTTTTTAAGCTCGTCAAAGCTCATTTCAATCTGATATCCGATTGCACCCGCACTGAAAATAATGGTATCGAGACTTTGCACCGTTTTGTGAAATACAGTGGGAAAAAACTTTTTCATTCCGATGGGAGAGCATCCCCCGTGAATATATCCCGTCAGTGAAAAAAGCTCCTTTTGCTTTATCATTTCAATTGACTTCTCCCCTACGGATTTCGCCGCTTTTTTTAAATTCAACTGTTTTTCAACAGGTATTACAAACACATAGTGATTTAATGTTTTTGATACTGTAACAAGAGTTTTGAACACCTGCTCGGGATTCTGGTTGAGAGCTCGCACAACCTCTATACCGCTTACGGCATCTGTATCTGCATATGAATGGACTGAGTACGCAACATTTTTGCTGTCCAGTATACGCATTGCATTTGTTTTTTTATCGTTATTCTTTTTTGACATATATTATTCCCTGTTTATGTAAACCAAAGCCGGCGTATTCAAGATGCACCGGCTTTTATTTCACTATAAGATAACTGTTAACATCTAAAGATTAACAATATCGTATTCCCTAACACCTATACCGTGTATCGCAGCAGTTTCAACCGTGTGAATTGCGTTTCTCGAATTCATACGCTCAATAAGAGCCGCCTTTCCCGCATCGGAAGAATGGATGACGGCGTCATAGCAGGCCTGGTCAACAGCAACGGGATCGGTTGAGGCGAAAATACCTATATCAGCCATTTCCGGCTCGTGAGGATTGCTGTCACAATCACAGTCAACGGACAGTCTGTTTGCAACATTGATATACAGAAGATTCTCTTTGCCCATATATTCAACTATTGATTTATCTGCATCTGCCATACTTTCAAGAAAAGAGTCATGATCGGCGGTCCAGATGTCCTCCGGCTTGCCCGCACCGTGGATATTCGCTTTGCCGTGCGAGGATGCAACGCCGATAGACATATTCTTTAACGCTCCGCCGAAGCCGCCCATCAGATGCCCTTTAAAATGTGATAAAATGAGCATGGAATCATATTTCTTTAGATGGATTCCCACAAAATTTTCAGTCAGATGCTTTCCGCCCGTTACAGGAATTGCAAAATCACCGTCTTCGTCCATAATGTCACATTCGGCAATTTCAGTAAAGCCGTGCTCCTTTATTGCCTTCCAATGCTCCTCAGTTGTATTTCGCCTTCCCTCATACGCTGTGTTGCATTCAACAATAACACCGTTTAATTCCTCTACTAAAGGTTTAATGAGCTCAGGCTGTAAAAAATTATGACCTCCCGGTTCACCGGTAGAAATTTTAACAGCGACTCTGCCTTTCAGTTCAACTCCGAGTGCGTGATATATCTTCTGAAGTGACTGCGGTGTAATCTCACTTGTAAAATATACCTTTGCCTTTTCCATACTATCAACCTCCGAAATCATTATCTGTAAAGTACATAAATATTATAACTCATTATATACCAAATTTTCAACTGCTGCAATCTACAGCACGGTCCATATTTAACCGCTAAAGGTTTTATCAGAATATGCGTCGGTCATGATTAACCGCCTTTTGGCGGTATGCATTTTCACAATATCTCCGGCGTCGTTTTTTATACCGATTTCGGTTTGCTGTATAAGCGAACCGTCCATGCTGCTTTTCAAGATAATCTGTGTAACAACAAGATCGTCATTCTCAAACAAATCATCCGTGCCGATAATCTCTTCAAAAGTTTCTTCAAAATCAAACATTCTTCATTACTCCGAATTCAAGCTTCATTTACATTCTAAGTTATCCTTGAAAAAAAGTCAAATAAATGATATATTCGTTATGGGATCAGTTGTAAAATTAATACATTCATGTATCGTTTTCAGAGAAAAAAGGAGAAAAAAATGGAAAACTTCTATTGCGACGGTCAGGTCATAAGAGATGCGCATGGCAGGCAAAGATTATTCAGAGGAATAAACATCTGTATTAAGGGCGATATTTCCGCCAAAAAATTCAGGAAGATCATTCCATATTCCCAAATGATTGACAATCTCATAAGTATCGGAGCTAATATTGTAAGACTCGGTATAACCTGGAGCGTCATTGAGCCCCGTGAGGGAGAGTACAACGATGAAATCATTGACGCCTTAAAAGAGTTTATTGAAAAGTGCGGTGAAAACGGCATATATGTTCTCCTTGATATGCACCAGGACTTATTTTCAAGGTATTTTTACGGCGACGGCGCTCCGAAGTGGGCAATTGACAAAAGCATAAAGAGAAAAAGACCATTTGCAATATGGGCAGAGGGCTATTTTTATATGGACGGCGTCCAACATGCTTTCAGCAACTTCTGGAACAATAAAGACGGAATTCAGGATAAATTCATAAAAGCATGGCAATACCTTGCAGACAGGCTCGACGGTTGCGGCAATATTATAGGTCTTGATTATATGAACGAACCGTATGTTGAGAAAAACGGCAGAACTATATTTCTTAATCTTATAAGAAATATTTGCAAAACAGCGTTTAACAAGACTATAGAGCCTGAAAAATATTTTCATACAGTAGGTAACAAGACGGCATTTGCGCTTACTGTATTAAAAATTGTAACTGTTATTAAAAATAAAAATAATCTGAAACACCTCATAAGAACAATGGATAACCGAGAAAATTTCGGCAATGCGGTAAAGAATCTTAACCAATACACAGATTCCTTTAATATGGAATACTACCAGCCGTTTTTTGACAAAATCAGAAGTGTTGCAAAAGTAAACAGTGCCTTCAGCTTTTTTGAACACAATTATTATTGCAACTTGGGAATACCGTTTGAAATCAAAACAGATGAAAGTTGTATCTACTCCCCTCACGCGTACGATATTTTTATTGACTCCCCTTTATACAATAACTATTCGAGCAATGAAAGAATTCAGTTTATCCTTGACAGTATAAGAGAAAATCAGATTAAAATGAATGTACCTGTCATTTTAGGCGAATGGGGCGGCAACGCACCAAATGGTTTCAAATGGATAGAGCATATTGATTATATTATGGCACAATTAGAAAAAAACCAATGGAGCAGCATTTACTGGTCTCTTGATTTCAATAACAGGAAACTGCTTCGCGTTTTCAACAGACCGTATCCGGTTGCTGTGTGCGGTAAAATCAGGGAGATCAAAACTAAGTCGCAGGAGAGGATTTTCCGTCTTGTCTGGGAACAGGAGGAAATATTTGAAAAAACAAAGACACAGATTTATGTTCCCGAAAAGGGCATTGTCGAATATGACGGCAAAGCGGGGGAAAACAGTATTGAAATCAAATATTAAACTAAAAAGAGGTTGTCACACAAAAAAAGTGAGACAGCCTCTTTTGATTTTTCTGAACTTCTGCGCATATAGTATTGCAGAGCAAATAATATTTCGGAGTGATTTTATGCCATACAATAGGGATCTTGCTGTAGATTACGCAAAAAAATGGGCACTGGGGAGAAATCCTGCCTTTTATGATTTTGAGAAAATCGGAGGCGACTGCACGAATTTCGTATCGCAGTGCATTTATGCGGGAAAAAATGAAATGAACTATCAAAAGGATACCGGATGGTATTATATTTCCGTCAATGACAGGTCTGGCGCCTGGACATCTGTTGAGTATTTATATGCTTTTTTAACAAATAACAAAGATACAGGCCCCAAGGGCAAGGAAATATCATTGCACGACGCCCGAAAAGCGGATATAATACAGTTTTCATATAACGGCTCTGAATTCTCACACTCTCTTTTTATAACGCAGACACAGCCTGAAATTCTGGTATGCGCACATACCTTTGATGTTCTGGATAAACCCCTGAGACTATATAATTACAGCAGATTCAGATGTATACAAATCTACTGATACAGAAAAGCGGCCTTCTCACGAAGATGGGCAAGACATTTCGCTTGGCCTTTTTAACAGGCTGAAATCCGGAGAAAATTCTCCGGATTTCTTATTTTACAAAGGTTTTATCCTTATCCTTTTCCCAGATACAGATATAACCGCTTGGGATTTTTGCCCACAGATTGCCCGTATCAAGAAGCTTTGTCTCAAGTATTGTAACAGATGTCTTCGCTTTCAAGTAAGCATCATCCGTTTTCTTTTTGCTTGTGGCATGCTTTTTTCCGTCGGCAGTAAGATCCTTGACCTTTTTTCGTCCGCTCTTTGCACCGTAACCTTTGTACACTCCCCTAACATTTGTTAGAGCATATGTGCCGTTCTTGACAGACGGCGCTTTAGCTGATGGTTTTTTATAGCTGACGAGAAAATACGCGGGACTTCTGTCGGCAGTTGCCTTGGCAAGCTCCTTAACATTTACAATACATCCGTGTTCGGTTTTCTTTTCAATTCTCTGAGGTCTGTTGTAGGCATCATACTTTCCGCTGTACATCTGCGGATCAAGAATTTCAATACTGTCATTGTCTTTTGCCTTATAGGCAACAACAAAATGACCTGCCGTTGAAAACACATTATAGGAATCGCCCTGATTGCAGACTGCTATTCCGCCTTTTTTAAGATGATTCACAACCTCTGCTTCACTGTTTGTTGTTTTCAGGGAAAAAGCCGTGTTTTTCTTGCAGAGTGCGGTAAACAGCGTATTGATATTGGTTCCGCTGTTATCTCTCGCTCCGTTTTTAACGCTGAATTGGGCCATTGTATTCACAGTATACAATTCCCTGCCCGCAAGGTTATTGAATACAATACATGCGGCGCATACTCCGCATCCGCTTGTTTTGACCGTTTCAACGACCGTCGTATTAGGACGGTCATATTTTATATCCGGGTAGTCATTCTGATTATAATAATACATTATTATTCACCTTTCTTAAGCTGCTTGAGTACTTCATCAGCCTGAACGGCTTCCTTGGTAAAGGAATTATTATGCCACCATGATGACACCGTGCTGTAAAGCAAAAGCAACGCCGAAACAACCTGACCGATAATCTCATTATCAACAGGGATTGTCTTAACTCCGAAAATTTCGAGAATTACATTGATTAACGATATAAACAAAATTATAGTTCTTATAATTGTGATTTTACTTGTTTTCATCAAAACAGCTCCTTTCCATATCATCCATTCTGTGATTCAAAACTTTTATTTTTTCTTCAACTACAGGCATACGCTGAGCAAAGGAATTGTGCTTGTCAACCTTTTGCTCCAATTTTTCAAGGCGATACGAAGTCAGCTTTGACGAGGTAATGATTCCTCCGAATGAGCCTATCAGAGTGCCTGCCATTGCGATAAGTGCAACGAAAACCTCTTTATCCATAAAAAATCTCCTTTCGCGGGGAGAACGGCTGTCAGCGATACCGTTCACCCTTTTTATCAGAGCTGAGACTCCCTGCACATTTTCATATTATGGAAAAATATCACTTTTGCAATAAAGTGTACGATTAATGGAACAACAAAAAATTACATATAGCCGTTTTTATACATAAATTTTGCTCTGTATAATTATTCATATTTGTGTATATTTATAATATTTTTCAATATTGTATTGACATTGTTAGCAGCAAGTGTATAATAAGTAAGATATAATTTAGCAAATCGGAGATTGTATAAAAATGAAAAAAGTATTCATTGACGGTAAAGACGGAACGACAGGCTTAAAAATCTATTCAAGAATATCGCAAAGAGATGATATTGAACTTTTGCAGATTGATGAAAGCAAAAGAAAAGATCCTGCCGAAAGGGCAGAACTGATTAATGAAAGTGATATTACATTTCTCTGTCTGCCCGATGCAGCATCCATTGAAGCAGTATCCATGATAAAAAGCGACAGAGTTAAAATAATTGACACTTCAACTGCTCACCGCACGCTTGCGCAATGGGCATACGGCTTTGCCGAGCTCGGAAGCGATTTCAGGAAGAAAATAGAAACCTTTGACAGAATAGCCGTTCCCGGATGCTACGCAAGCGGATTCAACTCAATAGTATATCCGCTCATCAAAAACGGATTTATCAGCAGAGATTGCGACATTGTATGCTATGCGCTGAGCGGTTATACAGGCGCAGGAAAAAAAGGAATTGCGCAATATGAAGATGATAACAGAGACAAAGAGCTTGACTCACCCCGTCTCTATGCGCTCACACAGCAGCATAAGCATTTGAAAGAAATGAAGGTGATAAGCGGTCTCAGCAAGGAGCCTGTTTTTTCACCGATCATATGTGACTATCCTCAGGGAATGGTTGTAGCCATCGGCTTATATACTGACTCCATGAGCAAAAAATATACCATACACAACATTTATGAAATGTTTAAAATGCACTACGACGGCTCAAAAATAGTGAAAGTCCGAAAACCCGGATATACACAGGCAATGATAGGCTCCAATAACTTTGCAAACAGAGATGATATGGAAATTGAGATTAACGGAAATGAGGACAGAATCCTTATCACCTCACGCTTTGACAATCTCGGCAAGGGAGCCTGCGGTGCCGCATTGCAATGCCTGAACATAACACTTGGAATGGACGAAACAACAGGACTGAATATAGGAGAATAAAATACTGTGAAAACCGATATAGATATAAAAGTTACGGACGGGGGAATATGCGCCGCAAGGGGTTTTAAAGCAAACGGCACATACTGCGGAATAAAAACACCGTCTATCGACAATCAAAACCCCGATATAAAACACAAAAATGATATCTGCCTTTTTGTAAGCGATGTTGTATGCAACGCCGCGGCTGTTTACACAAAAAACAAGGTTAAGGGCGCGCCAATTATCGTTACAAAAAGCAATCTTGAAAAATCCGGCAACAAGGCAATTGCAGTAATCGCTAATTCCAAAAACGCAAACACCTGCAATTCTGACGGTGTGGAAAAGGCGCAGGAAATGTGCCGTCTTGTTTCACAGGAGCTCGGAATTCCTCAGGAGCAGGTAATCGTCGCTTCAACGGGTGTTATAGGACAGGTACTCCCCATTGAGCCTATAAGAAAGGCTGTTCCCATTTTAGCCGGGGGTCTTTGCTACAAGAAAAATCTTGAGGCCGCAACCGCTATTATGACAACGGACACGGTAAAAAAGGAATATGCGGTTGAATTTGAATTGGACGGCTGTGTATGCCATATAGGCGGAATGGCAAAGGGAAGCGGTATGATTCACCCGAATATGGCGACGACGCTCAACTTCATCACGACAGACTGTGCCATATCGTCCAATCTTCTGCAAAAGGCATTAAGCGAAATTACAGAGGTAACATATAACTGCCTTTCCATTGACGGAGACACTTCCACAAACGACATGGTGTCGCTTATGGCAAACGGACTTGCCGGAAATGACGAAATTTCCTCAGAAGGTGAAAGTTTTGATATTTTTAAACAAGCACTTTATGAGGTTATGGCAAATCTCACAAGAATGCTTGCCAAGGACGGCGAAGGCGCAACGAAACTGCTTGAATGTATATGCAGCGGAGCGCCTAATAAAAATACTGCCATAAAAATTGCAAAAAGCGTTGTATGCTCCACCCTTTTCAAAGCTGCGATATTCGGCGAGGATGCGAACTGGGGAAGAATACTGTGTGCAATCGGCTATACCGATGCAGACTTTGATATAAGCAAAGTGAGTGTTGACATAAAATCAAATAAAGGAATCATCAGCGTCTGCAAAAACTGCGAGGGTATCGAATTCTCAGAGGAAGAAGCAAGCACCGTACTTTCAGACGACGAAATCTACATTTTAATTCATCTTAATCAGGGCAATGAAACGGCCACCGCATGGGGCTGTGACCTGACATACGACTATGTAAAAATAAACGGTGATTACAGAACTTAGAAAATGCTGTCACTGTGCGATATTCCATAAAAGAAGGGGATAGAAAATGAATAATATTAATAATGCTCAGAAGGCGGAAATCATTGCTCATGCACTTCCGCACATTCAAAAGTACAGAAAAAAAATTGTTGTTGTAAAATACGGCGGAAACGCAATGATAAACGAAGAACTCAAGGAGGCTGTAATGCGCGATCTTGTTCTGCTTACAACAGTAGGGATAAAGGTTGTGCTTGTTCACGGCGGAGGCCCCGCAATTACCGAAACGCTTGCAAAAATGAATGTTGAAAGCAGATTTAAAGACGGCCTCAGAGTGACCGACAGAGATACCATTGATGTTGTACAGATGGTACTTGCGGGAAAGGTAAACAAGGATCTTGTATGCCAGATAGGAAACATGGGAGGTCACGCGATAGGACTTTCGGGTATGGATGCAAACATGATAAAATGCACTCCTCTTAATGATTCCCACGGTTATGTAGGCAAAATAGAGGAAATGAATATGGATGTTGTCGAGGAAGCTCTTGAGCACAGTTTTATCCCTGTCATTTCATCAATTGGATATGATGAAAACGGCAACTGTTATAATATTAACGCCGACACGGTTGCCGCGGCCGTTGCAGGCGCACTGCGCGCAGAGGCACTTGTTTCTATGACAGATATAGCAGGTCTTCTCAGGGATAAAAATGACGACTCCACGCTTATTCACAGAGTATATATTTCTGATACACCCGCGCTTATTGCCGAGGGAATAATCAGCGGTGGAATGATACCCAAAATTGATTCGATGACCCAAGCGATAAGAGAAGGCGTAAAAAAAGCATTTATAATTGACGGAAGAGTTCCGCATTCCATACTGATGGAACTTCTCACAGATGAAGGTATGGGTACAATGTTTAGGAGCAGGTGATAAAATGAATACAAAAAAATATGATAAAAAATATATAGCAAACACATACGGCAGATTTGATGTGACAATCGTTAAGGGCAAGGGCTCAACGCTCTACGATGAAAACGGTAAGGAATATATTGATTTCGGTTCGGGAATCGGCGTTACTGCCTTCGGAATATGTGATGACGAATGGAAAAAGGCTGTTGAGAAACAGCTTTCAATGATACAGCATACGAGCAATCTTTATTACACGGAGCCGTGCGCAAGGCTCGCTAAAATACTGTGTGACAGAACCGGAATGAAAAAGGTCTTTTTCTGCAACAGCGGTGCTGAGGCAAACGAGGGTGCAATAAAATTTGCAAGGAAATATTCATATGACAAATACGGCGAAGGCAGAAGCACTATTCTGACTTTGACGGACTCTTTTCACGGAAGAACGATAACCACACTCGCGGCAACGGGACAGGACTCCTTTCACACGACCTTCGGTCCGTTTACTCCCGGGTTTAAATACTGCACCGCAAATGATATGGATATGCTGAGAGAAATGGCAACAGATGATGTATGCGCTATAATGTTTGAGTGTGTGCAGGGCGAGGGCGGCGTCAACAATCTCAGCTATGAATTTATTAAAGCTATTGAAAACATTGCAAAGCAAAAGGATATTTTAATGCTTGTTGATGAAGTACAGACAGGAAACGGCAGAACGGGCAGATATTTTGCATATGAACATTTTGATATTATGCCGGATATCGTTTCAACCGCCAAAGGCCTTGCGGGAGGTCTTCCTATGGGGGCTGTACTGTTTGGGGAAAAAGTGCAGAACTGCCCCTCCCCTTCAAGCCACGGCTCAACCTTCGGAGGAAACCCCGTATGTGCTGCGGGCGCATGCTCAATAGTAGAGAGAATAGATGAAAAATTCCTTGAAAATGTAAGAAAAAAAAGCGCTTACATAAAAGACTTTTTATCCGTAACAGAAAAGGTCAAATCCATATCCGGAATGGGGCTTATGCTTGGGATTGAAACAGACGACGATTCAAAGGAAATTGCAGAAAAATGCCTTGAAAAAGGACTTTTGGTGCTTACTGCAAAAACCAAAATAAGACTCTTACCGGCGCTTAACATCAGCATGGAAGAACTGGAAAAAGGATTAACTATTTTGAAAGAGGTAATTGAAAAATGAAGCATTTATTAAAATTGCAGGATCTTGAGCAGCATGATATTCTTGATATTTTAAATCTTGCAGACCAGCTTAAATACGAGACAAAACACGGTATTGAACATCACCACCTAAAAGGAAAAACCCTCGGTATGATTTTCCAAAAAAGCTCCACAAGAACACGGGTGAGCTTTGAAACGGGAATGTATCAGCTCGGAGGTCAGGCACTTTTTCTTTCAAACCGTGATTTGCAGATAGGAAGAGGCGAACCTGTTGAAGACACTGCAAGAGTACTCTCACGCTATCTTGACGGAATTATGATTAGAACCTTTGCGCAGAAGGAGGTTGAGGATTTGGCAAAATACGGCTCTATTCCTATTATCAACGGACTTACCGATTACTGCCATCCGTGCCAGGTTCTTGCTGATCTGATGACAATAAGAGAATATAAAAAGAGCTTTGACGGGCTTAAGTTATGCTTTATAGGCGATGGAAACAATATGGCAAACAGCCTGATTGTCGGGGCAGTTAAAATGGGAATGCGCTGCGCTGTTGCCTGCCCTGATTATTACAGACCTGATCCCGAAATAGTCAAATGGGCATATGAAAACGGTGATTTTATGTGCAGCAGCAATATAGCCGAGTGTGCCGAAAACGCCGATGTTTTATACACGGATGTTTGGGCATCAATGGGACAGGAAGAAGAAAAGGCAGAGCGGGAAAAGGTATTCAACACTTTCCAGATTAACGACAAAATTATGGCAGTTGCCAAAAAAGACGCTATGGTGCTTCACTGTCTTCCCGCCCACCGGGAGGAAGAAATCACCGCAAAGGTCTTTGAGGAGCACGCAGGTGAAATATTCGACGAAGCAGAAAACAGACTTCATGCGCAAAAAGCAGTACTTGTTAAACTATTAGGTTGATAAAGATGAAGAATGAAAAAATTTACATCTGCCTTGCAGACGGCAGTATATTTGAAGGAAAAAGCTTCGGTGCCTCAGGAGAGGTGCTCGGCGAGCTTGTATTTGCAACAGGCATGGGCGGATATATAGAAACGCTCACCGATCCGAGTTATTATGGGCAGATTGTTATGCAGACCTTTCCCCTGATCGGTAACTACGGCTTTATAAAAAGCGATATGGAAAGCAGGGGCTGCGCGGTCAGTGCATATGTTGTAAGGGAATTCTGTGAAAATCCGTCAAACTTCAGATGTGACGAAACGCTTGAAAAATTTCTGACAGACAACAATATCGTCGGTGTATATGGGGTTGACACAAGAGAAATCACAAAAAGAATCCGCGAGAACGGTGTTATAAACGCAGTGATTACTGACAATCCCGAAAATGTAGATTATGACAGGGTAAAAGCATATAAAGTTACAGATGCCGTAAAATCAGTATCGTCAAAAAAGCCTTTCATGAGTGCTGCCGACACGCACAAATTCAATGTTGTACTCATTGATTACGGAACAAAAAACAATATAATCAGAGAGCTCAACAAAAGAGGATGCAATGTTGCAGTTGTTCCTTATGACACAAAAGCTGAGGACATTCTTTCGCTCAATCCCGACGGAATCATGCTTTCAAACGGCCCCGGGGATCCGAGGGAGAATACACAGGCCATAGCGGAACTGAAAAAACTCGTCGGCAAAAAACCGATTTTTGCAATTTGTCTCGGTCATCAACTTCTTGCCCTTTCACAGGGAGCAAAAACCACAAAACTCAAATACGGTCACAGAGGCATCAATCAGCCTGTTAAAAATCTTGAGACGGGAAGAACCTTTATATCTGCACAGAATCATGGATATACTGTTGTAAACGAGTCCGTGGAAGCCGCAGGAGGACGCGTAAGCTATATCAATGCCAACGACGGCACCTGTGAAGGTATTGACTATGATGAGAAAATGGCATTTTCAGTACAGTTTCACCCTGAAGCCTGCTCAGGTCCTCATGATACAAAATTTATTTTTGACAAATTTATTGACAGGATGGGAGGTAATCATAATGCCTCTTAACAAAAATATAAAAAAAGTGCTTGTGATCGGATCCGGACCTATTGTTATAGGGCAGGCAGCAGAATTTGACTATGCGGGAGCGCAGGCGTGCCGTGTCTTAAAAGACGAGGGCATCGAAGTTGTTCTTGTCAACTCGAACCCTGCAACGATTATGACAGACAAGGCGCTCGCGGATCACATATATCTTGAACCTCTTACCGAGGAAACACTCAAGAGAATCATTGAAAAAGAAAGACCTGATTCCATTCTCTGCGGTCTTGGAGGACAGACAGGCCTTACAATAGGTATGCAGCTTGCCAAAAACGGCTATCTGGATAAAATGGGCGTCAAGCTTCTCGGTACAGACGCACAGGCAATTGACAAGGCGGAGGACAGGCAGATGTTCCGCGACACAATGGTAAAAATCGGACAACCTGTTGTCCCGAGCGATATAGCTACAACTGTTGAACAAGCCGAAAAAATTGCCCGGCAGATAGGATATCCTGTTATCATCCGGCCTGCCTTTACTCTCGGCGGTGCAGGCGGCGGCGTTGCAAACAACGAGAAAGAACTGGAAATCATATCAAAAAACGGACTGATGCTCTCTCCCATTACCCAGATACTCGTTGAAAGGTATATTGCGGGTTGGAAAGAAATTGAATTCGAGGTTATGCGTGACAGTGTGGGAAATGTAATTGCCGTATGCTCAATGGAAAATTTTGATCCTGTAGGTATTCACACAGGAGACAGCATTGTTATCGCACCCGCTGTCACGCTTTCGGACAAGGAATACCAGATGCTGCGCTCTGCATCCCTTGACATTATAACGGAGCTCGGTATAGAAGGCGGCTGCAACTGTCAGTTTGCACTTAATCCCGAGAGCTTTGAATATTCGGTTATTGAGGTAAATCCGAGAGTCTCCCGTTCATCGGCACTTGCCTCAAAAGCAACAGGTTATCCGATTGCAAAGGTAACTACAAAAATTGCGCTCGGATATACTCTGGATGAAATCAGAAATGATATCACGGGAAAAACCTGTGCCTGCTTTGAACCAACACTTGACTATGTTGTTGTCAAGCTGCCCAAATGGCCGTTTGACAAATTTGTCAATGCCTCAAGAAAGCTCGGTACTCAGATGAAGGCTACGGGCGAGGTTATGAGCATTGCACCCAATTTTGAAATGGCAATTATGAAAGCCGTCAGAGGCGCGGAGATAGGTCTTGACACCCTCAACAACAAAGCGCTTGACAGCCTTGACACTGTAAGCAAACTCCACGATCAGGATGATTTAAGACTTTTCAGTGTTTTCAAAGCGCTTAAAGAAGGAATCAGTATTGAAAAAATACACGAGATTACAAGGATTGACGAGTGGTTTTTGAGTAAGCTCAAAAATCTTGCCGACTACGAAAAAGAAATCGACGCCGTTCCTCTTTCAAAGGAATTATATAAAAAGGGAAAAAGGCTTGGCTATACGGATAAGGCGCTTGAGAGAATCAGCAAAAATTCCTTGGCATATCACCGGGACTGCGTATACAAAATGGTTGATACCTGCGGCGCTGAATTTCAAGCTCAGACTCCTTATTTTTATTCAACCTATGATGAGCACTGCGAATCAAGGACATTAAAACAAAGCGGAAAAGAAAAAATCATTGTATTGGGCTCAGGGCCTATCAGAATAGGACAAGGCATTGAATTTGACTATTCATGCGTTCACTGCGTATGGACTCTCAAAAACCTCGGATATGAAGTTATACTGATTAACAACAATCCCGAGACGGTATCTACAGACTTTGACACAGGTGACAGACTTTATTTTGAGCCGTTGACAGAAGAAGATGTCATGAACATCATCAAGGTAGAAAATCCGATAGGCGTTGTTGTCGCATTCGGCGGTCAGACTGCAATCAAGCTGACAAAATTTCTTGATGACAACAACATAAACATTCTCGGCACAAGCGCTGAATCCATTGATATCGCAGAGGATCGTGAAAGATTTGATGCTCTTCTTGAAAAATTTTCCATATACAGACCAAAGGGTGAAAGCGTTATGACGCTCGAAGGTGCCCTGCGTGCCGCAAAGCGTCTTGAATACCCGGTTCTTCTGAGGCCTTCCTATGTCATAGGCGGTCAGAATATGACTATCGCATATACTGACGACGATGTTGAGCAGTATATGGAAATCATTCTCTCGCAGGGAATTGAAAATCCCGTGCTCATTGATAAATATATGATGGGAACGGAGCTTGAGGTTGACTGTATTTCAGACGGAAAAGAAGTTCTTATCCCGGGAATTATGGAACATATTGAGAGAGCCGGCGTTCATTCAGGTGATTCGATAGCAGTATATCCGCCGTACAATCTTAATGATATGATGCTGGAGAAGGTATGCGACATTTCACAAAAACTTGCCCTATCACTAAAAACAAAGGGACTTGTAAACATTCAGTATCTTATCTATCAAAATGAGCTATATGTTATTGAGGTTAATCCGAGAGCTTCAAGAACAATACCTTACATCAGCAAGGTTACCGGTGTTCCCATGGTTGAGCTTGCCTCAAAAATAATGGTCGGATCCAGTCTCAGCGAACTCGGATACGGTACAGGGCTGTACCGCACGCCGCCTTATTATGCGGTAAAAGTGCCGGTATTCAGCTTTGAAAAACTCAACGATGTGAATTCAAAGCTCGGTCCTGAAATGAAATCAACCGGTGAGGTACTCGGTGTAGGCAAGAATCTGATTGAGGCGCTCTTCAAGGGGCTTGTTTCAGCCGGCTTCAAAACAGATTTTCATAAAAAGAACGACCACGGTGTGCTTATTACTGTCACCGAGCAGGACAGATTTGAAATCGTCGGCCTTGCCAAAAAGCTTGATGATCTCGGTGCAAGAATTTGGGCAACGCCCGAAACCGCAAAAGCCATAGAAAGTCTCGGTATTCAGGTCAATGTCGTCAATAAGCTGCGTGAGGATAATTCAATTATGGAATTGGTTGAATCAGGTCTGCTTGATTACATCGTCTATACAGGCAAGAGTGATAAAAAATCAATCACCGATTATATAAAACTGCATAACAGAGCAAATCAGCTCGGTATAGCAACTATAACATCACTTGATACGGCAAACGCCGTTGCGGACATCATAGCGTCACACTACAAACAGACCAACACGGAGCTTGTTGACATAAACAATATGCGCAAAGAAAAAGGCATACTCAAATTCTCCAAAATGGAGGGCACGGGCGATGATTACATTTTCTTTGATAATCAATGCGGCATCATCACCTGTCCTGAGAGCTTTTCAATTGAATTTTCGGACAGGCACCACGGCATTGGCGGAGACGGTATCGTATTGATTGAGAAAAGCGAAGTTGCCGACGCAAAAATGAGAATATTCAACATAGACGGCTCAGAGGGAAAAATGGCAGGAAATTCAATAAGGTGTCTTGGCAAATATCTTTATGATAATCAAATGGTTGACAGCACCGAAATAACCGTTGAAACGGCATCCGGAATCAGAGAACTTTCCCTGTTCACAAGAAACGCAAAGGTATCCTCGGCCGCTGTCAATATGGGTAAAGCTCAGCTTGCACCCGACAAAATTCCCGTAAGCATAAATTCCGAAAAGGTAATGGATTATGATACCATTATCGGAGGAAAGCCTTACAGAATAAATTGCTGTTCAATAGGTAATCCTCACTGCGTTGTGTTTGTTGATAATGTGGATAAAATTGACATATCAAAGATAGGTCCTCAGTTTGAAACAGCCGACATTTTCCCTGAAAGAGTCAACACCGAATTTGTAAGGGTTGTTAACCCCACAACGCTTAAAATGAGAGTATGGGAGAGAGGAAACGGCGAAACACCCGCCTGCGGCACAGGTGCATGCGCTGCGGTTATATGTGCAGTTGAAAACGGCTATTGCAGTAAAGGTGAAAATATCACCGTAAAGCTGCGCGGCGGTGATCTCATTGTAAAATATACCGATGAAAAGGTAATCCTTACAGGCGACTGCAACCTTATATATAAAGGTGAAATTGAATATTGATGCATAAAAAGATGAGAAGATTTTATCCTCTCATCTTTTATCAACAAAGCAAAATGCAGGAGAACCTTTGTCTCCTGCATTTATTTGATATTCTATTTGAATATAAGCTTTATCGGATTTTTTTTGTTATACTTTTCAATCTCTTCAAGAAGCTGTTTTAATTCATCGCTGTTGAGCGGCTCATGTTCTGCGGGATAATCCCAGCATTTAAAGGGATCCTGCCTTGTGACAAGCATATTTCCTTGTGAAAGAACCCATGGAAACACAAGAATCTTACGCTTGTTTTTGACATAGTACAAGTTTCCGCTTGTGCCGTTTGAGACATTTTTGAAATAGATCAGTCCTTTTGCCTCTTTCATAATAATTCTAATCTGCAGGTTAGGATCAAGCCTCCTGAACTGCCGGCGGTTGAACAGCGGAAGAACGATTATTCCTAAAACAAGTACCGCAACAGCGGTAATCAAGACTATCTGAGTTGTACTCATCACTCTACTCCTATAGTTATGATTTCAAAAGGCTTATACGCAATAACATCCGTCTGACCTATTACTTCTTCAAGCATATTAAGAATTTTAACCTTTTTATCCAGCTTAATTCGACCGCGTCTGCCATCCTGTTCGGAAAGGCGTATGACGGTCATATCAGACTGTTCCGCCTTTTTCATAGCCTGCATATAAAGCGGAGCAAAACTGCTGCCTGTATACTCCACATCAGCTTTGATCAGAGGAATATTATATTGAAATGCAATCTTATTGATATGTGCATCAACGGCGTTTTTACCATGCGGCATAATCATATAGCAGAAATTATGCCTGCCTGTATCACTTATAACATCGGGTCTGACTGTGGCGCGCAGCAATGAAAGTGACATCCTGTTTTTATCAAAGCCTATGCCGTATTTGCCGTTATTTATAATTGCGATACCACCATCTGTTTCAGACAAATCCGCCCATTTATGATGACATGTTTCAAACCTTGCCTGCTGCCATGATGTGTTTTTGTGCGTATCTCGTTCTATAAAACCGGCGGATAGATCACACAGCGCCTTGCGGCTGAGAACATTACAGGAAAATTCTGCTTTTGCAAGCTTATGTTTTTCGTTCCAGTCCACTATATTTTCAACCTCTATACCTCTGCTGCGCCTGAATACTCTGATAATTCTTATCCATTCGGATTTATCGGTTGATAAAATTGTTTTAAAAGAAGCGCACTCGCCGTCTGCCTCACATAATGAAAGCGGTTCTTGAACAGAAATATCAATCTGTTTATCTCTGTAATTGGGAAGAATATCCCATGCATCATAATTTCCCGGGCAATCGGTATAAATTTTAAGCTTATTAAAATCACCGTCCGCCCATTCGCGCTCATATTCCTTATCATAAAGCGATGAAATTGAACCGTCGTCGTTGAATTTTATGGAGTAGTAGGGCGTTTCAACTCTGTCCTCCACAGTTATCCAATCGCCTTTAAATCCTGACGCTCTTATGCTGCCGGATGAAAGCGCATGAATGTTTGGTATCACCCAATTGCCCTTGACTCCACAGCGTGTTGATGTACCCCTTTTATTGGGAACAAATGTGAGCGCATCCCTTTTAAAATTAAGCGTATTAAAATACTTTGAGCCCGTGCCTATTATGGCATCCACTTTCTTTTCAATATCGGCATAATCTGCCATTGCATCTTTATAAACAGGATTGATATGAGAGCCGGGCAGAATGTCGTGAAACTGATTAATAAGAAGCTTTTTGTAAATATCCGTAAGTTCCTTTGAACGATCCTCTCCCCTTAAGACAGAGAGCATCTCCGCATCTCTGAGTTTAAACTCAAGACGGCGGTTCGCACTTTTCATATCTGATTTTGTGGTAAATGTACCGCGGTGCATTTCAAGGTACAGCTCCGAGTCCCATATTTCAAGGTTATCATTGTCCGCGAGATTCTTTTCAAGAAACTCGGCACCGCCCATATGCTCGCATTTGGGCATAACGGACAATTTATCAAAGCGGTGCATAAGCTCAATCATTTCCTCTGTACAGCCTGATCCGCCGTCGCCGTAACCAAACATATTCATTGTCTGTCCGCCGCTGTCCTTATCAATATACGCCTCCCAGTTTTCCTGTATCTGTGAAGGCATATTCCATGTTATAAAATGAGTGGGCGGAACACAGGCAAGCACCTGAGAGCCGTCTATTCCCCTCCATATAAAATTATTGTGGGGGAAGCGGTTTGTATCATTCCATGTGGACATCTTGTTTGACACAAAATAATCCACGCCGCATTTTTTTAGAATCTGCGGCAAAATCCAACTGTTGCCGAAAACATCGGGTAGCCATGCGTTGTTGACCGTTTTACCAAACATTCTTTTATATACGAGCTGCCCGTAAAGACACTGCCTGATAAGAGACTCGGCAGACGGAACATTACAGTCGGGTTCAACATACATTGCCCCTACAGGCTCAAACTGACCTGCGGCAACCTTCTCTTTAAGTTCTTCAAACACCTCAGGATAATATTTTTCAAGTGTTTCATAGACATACGGCTGAGTATGCGTATATTTAAAATCAGGGTATCTGTCCATCAGACGAAGCTGAATTAAAACAGTACGCAGATTTTTCTGTACCGCGTGAATTCTGCGCCAATAATAGGCAATATCAAGGTGTGAATGCGCAATCAGCGCCACATCACCACTGCCTTTGTAAGTATCATTGGCAAAGACAACCTCTTCCAGATATTTGCGGCATTCGTCAACTCCCGAAAGGCAGTCACTTTCAAAATCAATCAGATTCATTGCATGATTAAGCTCTTTGTTGAGAAAATTCCTGTAGTCCTCATTAAAGAGCTCACTTTTTGCAATATCCAAAAGCACCTCAAAATCCCAAACAAGATCCTGCACCGCATGGTTTACCGTACATATATAAGCACCCTCAAAAATCTGGCGACAGCCGCGCACGGAGAGAGACTCGGGATTCCTTTCATCATCCGGCTTTGAACGGTTGTATCCCATCATATCAAAATGAAGTGTTTTTGTATCATCAATATAAGGTGAAAGCAGCATTCTCTCCCTGTTCGGATCAATGCCACCTATATATTTACCGTTAACCTTGACACAGATTTCAGCAGCCGTTTTGAGAGAAAACCAGAGTTCCTTTCCCTGAAGCTCGTCGGGAATATCAACATCTGCCTTTATAAACGCAGTGCCGTCCGGCGTAAAATACATATCACCCTTATTAAGCGGTCTGTATTCATCCGAATAATATTCAAACTCCATTTCGGAAATCTGGCGCGCATCACGAATCTGAAGATTTTTGATTTCCCATTTATTATCATAAATATGTCTTTTAAGCCAGCCAAAGCGCAGATCTGTCCATTCCTCAGGACGCATTGAGCGTCTGACAACTTTGATATGTGCCATAATACCGAATCCTCCTATACATCCTGAAAATAGGGCTTTTTGCGAACTGCCGTCACAATAACCGTTTTGTTTAAATCGGATTTTATCTGTTGCTCTATCCAATCAACACATCTGTCTAAAATGAGACATTTTGAACATTCTCCGCGAAAAACCAAAGTAAGATTATCCCCGTCAAGCGATACAAATTCAACCCATCCGCCGTCTCCCTGAATCTTGGGCTGCAAAACATTTTCAACATAACTTTGTACTCTGTTCATCTTTTCTCCCTAATTTTCAACAATGTTCCTTATAAGCATTCTGAGTTTCTCCAGTCTGTCTGAGGCGTGCTCTCTGCTTGAATCTACAATAGAATAATAAATTTTAATTTTAGGCTCGGTGCCTGACGGACGAACTGCCATCCATGAGCCGTCATGAAAAATGTATTTAAGCACATTTTCCTTGGGAAGGTCACGAATTCCCATACTGAAATCAACAATTTCTTTTACTCCGTCAAAAAGAGCCGTACCCTTTTCTCTGAAATATGACATAAGACTTTGTATCTTTTCTGCACCGTCTTTTCCTTTTAAAACAAAGGAATCGAGATAATCAAGATAATACCCGTATTCCTCGTATATCTCATCAAGGGCATCAACAAGCGTTTTGCCCTGATTTTTATACCATGCCGCCATTTGGCAGATAAGCATGGAGGATACAACGGCATCCTTGTCTCTTGCATGCGTTCCCACAAGATAACCGTATGACTCCTCATAACCGATGACAAATTCCTGCTCCCCGCTTGTCTCATACTTATTAATTTTATCGCCTATATATTTAAAGCCTGTCAGAGTTTCTTCGATTATAAGACCGAACTTTCTTCCTATCTGAGCGCCAAGCTCGGATGTAACAATGGTTTTAACAAGTGTTGATTTATCATTGAGCTGCGCTTTTTTCATTGCAAGAACGAAATGGACAAGCAGCGCTCCTGTCTGATTTCCCGTAAAGAGCCTGTACTCATCTGCATTTTTTACCGCAATACCGACACGGTCGCAGTCAGGATCTGTTCCAAGAACAAGGTCTGCGCCGATTTCCTTTGCCTTTTCTATTGCAATTGTAAGCGCGTCCTTTTCCTCCGGATTAGGTGAACGAACTGTAGAAAAGTTACCGTCAGGAAGCTCCTGTTCTTTTACAACAGTAACATCCATTCCCTCAAGCATTCTTCTTACAGGAATGTTACCTGTACCATGCAGAGGTGTATAAACGATTTTAAGATCACTTTTTTCCTCATAGAGAGACTGTTTTTTAACCTCACGAAGAAAAGCGTCAAGCTCCTTATCGCCGATATAATGAATCAGTTGGGACTCCTCAAGAAATGGTATTGACGAATAATCCTCAACCGCGTTTATATATTTAATAGCGTTTTTGGCATCCTCCGTACAGAACTGGCATCCCTTGCTGTCATACACCTTGTAGCCGTTATATTCCTTGGGGTTATGCGATGCTGTTATCATGACACCGGCAGTACAGCCGAGATAATGCGTTGTAAAGGATAAAACAGGAACAGGGACAAGACGGTCATAGATATACACCTTAATATTTTGTGAGGCAAAAATGCCGGCTGCCGTTTTGGCAAAATACTGTGAATTGTTTCTTGAATCGTAAGCGATTGCTACAGAAATTTCGCCATCATGTTTGCTTTTAAGATAATCAGCAAGGCCTAATGTCGCTTTGCCGACTGTATATCTGTTCATTCTGTTTGAACCCGCACCCATAATGCCGCGCAGACCGCCCGTACCGAAAGCGAGATCTTTATAAAATCGGTCCTCTATTTCTTTCTCATCTGTCAGGGCTGTAAGCTCATTTACAGTATCCTCATCCGCAAATGAAAGCCACTGATTATATTTATCTTTATAATTCATAACTGCACCCTCCGAATTTTTATAGAATTATATCACCGATTCCATACAATATCAATGATTATTTGAAATACATATAATAACAGCATTTTATCATACCGTTATAGAGTTTCCTTCTTTTATCCGCTTTTCTGCCGAACCATTGTTCAAATTCCTCGTCAGGTGATATGATTCCGTATGACCAGCCTTTTTTGGAAACAAATTTCTGACCCATATGATTATAAATCTTTTGAACCTGACGAATATCAAGCATCCTTTCCCCGTACGGAGGATTTGTAATCAGCGTTCCCTTTTGCGTTGTCGGGTTAAAATTTCTGATATCTTTTTTATCAAGTTTTAAAAAGGTATCTACACCTGCTCTTTGGGCATTTTTTAATGTGATGTCAAGCGCATTTGAATCTATATCACTACCAAATGCAATAAAATCCGTATCTTTTTTAACAAAATCGCGGCATCGCTCCGCTTCATTCCTCCAGACAGAGTCGGAAAAAAGATTCCACTTCTGTGCCTCAAAGCTTCTGTTTATTCCCGGGGCAATGTTATTAGCAAGCATGGCGCCTTCTATCAGTATTGTTCCGCTTCCGCAGCAGGGATCATACATTGTGTGATAATGGCGCAGTTTTGAAAGGCTGCACATTGCCGCCGCGAGTGTCTCCCTGATCGGGGCATCATTTGCCTGGGGTCTGTATCCCCTTTTATGAAGTCCTGTGCCGCTTGTATCAAGCATCACAGTTACCTCGTTTTTCATAATTGAAAACTGAATGCGGTGAATCGGCCCCGTCTCTTCAAACCATGATATCTTATATTTGCTTTTCAGAGCCTCGACAACTGCCTTTTTTATTATTTTCTGGCAGTCAACAACAGAATAAAGAACGGAATTTATGCTGTACCCTTTTACGGGAAAGGTATCGGCAGAACCGATATAATCAGCCCAGTCAATCGCTTTTACTCCCTGAAAAAGTTCCTCGAAGCTACGAGCCTCAAACTGCCCGAGAACAAGCTGCACCCTCTCTGAAAAGCGGCTGTTGAGGTTCGCTCTCACAAGTATATTTTCATCACCCTCAAAAAACACTCTGCCGTTTTGAGCAGTTACATTCTGGGCATTCATATATTTTAACTCATCAGCCGCCAAGCCTTCTATACCCAGAAGACACGGGGCAACCATTTTAAAATTCATAATTATATTTCCTTATCGGCGTGTCTTGTCACATGGCATCCGACATTCACTGCAACCGGTAGTCCGGCTATGTGGGTAGGATAAGTTTCTATATTAACGCAAAGGGCGGTAGTATCACCGCCAAAACCCTGAGGACCGATATCCAGCAAATTCATTTTTTCAAGCATTTCGCTTTCCATTTCCGCATAGAAATCATCTTCGTTTCTCTGAGAAACATTACGGCACAATGCCTTTTTGGCAAGAATGGCGCTGTATTCAAAATCACCGCCTATACCGACTCCTATAACAACGGGAGGACATGGGTTAGAGCCGGCTGCTTTCACACATCCGACAACAAAATCAATGATATCCTCTCTTGTTGCAGACGGTGTAAACATTTTAATCGCGCTCATATTTTCACTTCCAAAGCCTTTTGGCGCCGCTGTGATTTTGATTTTATCCCCGTCAACAATCCGGGTATGTATAATTGCAGGTGTATTATCCTTTGTGTTGACCCTCTCTTTTAAAGGGTCTTTAACGACCGATTTTCTGAGAAGTCCGTCAATATAACCCTGCCTTACGCCTTCATGAACCGCGTTTTCGAAAGAACCGTCCGCAATATGTACATCCTGCCCTATTTCGGCAAAAATAACCGCCATACCCGTATCCTGACAAACAGGAATATCCAACTCAATTGCCGCGTCTATATTATCCTGCAAATCCGAAAGAATGGATTTTGCTGTTTCGTTTGTCTCACATTTTTCACAGCGGGAGATACAGGATACCAAATCACCAGGCAGAATTCTGTTTGCTTTTATGACCAGTTCCTTAACCGTCTGTGTTATTAAATCCGCTTTAACCTCTCTCATAATCAACCTCTTGGAATTTATAATATATCAAAAAAACAGACCGAGTAAACTCGGTCTAAAAATTACTCGCCGGCAGAAATATCATAAAAAACAACCTCATCAGATTTAACATAGCCTTTTTCGCGGGCCTTTTGCTCAATATAATTGTCTTTATTTTCATTGTCCAAAACAGCCTGCAATTCCTTATTTGTCTGCTGCTGTGCCTCAAGCTTTGCACTGAGCTCGGCCTTCTGATTTTGAAGCCTGCTGATATCCGCGTCCTGATTAACCATGCTTGTTCCGAAAAAAATAAAAAGTCCGATAAGAAGAAGTGCCGCCAAAATTCCCCAAATATTTTTTTTGCCGGAAAAATACTTTTTCAAAGGGCTTGTGGTTTTTTTAACTTCCCTCGTCATCTTCATCCCTCCAAAATCCTTTTTTAAACGGATTTCGCTTTAATACTTTTATATTATAATATAGTGTACGAGGCAATTGCAATACTTTTTTACATTTTTTTAATCGGTTTTTAACCCTTCTGAGATATTTTCGGTACTTTTTTGCCAGCGCCTTCTGCGGTATCAGCGTCAGTCGTCCCATTGTAAGAACATATGCGCCAAACCCAAATGCCACGGCAAACAGATACTGTGACCTTACCTCCCCGTTGTTAAAAACAAGCAAATAGGAAAAAATGACAAGTCCCGCAAGAATCCAAAATAAAAAGTCAATAAAAAAGCGGCTGTTGAAAAGCAGTCTTACAAATCTTAATACATCGTATAAAATGCCTAAGGCGGTGCCGACTGCCACCGCCCACAATAATGCCTCAACCACCGAAAAGCCTCTTTATAAGTGATGATGAGGTGAATTGCTCACTGTAAGTAAGAGACACAATTTTTCCGCTCACCGTCAGTATTCCGGTATCAAGGTTAAGCTCCTCCATATGCAGCAGCTCACCTCTGATGGAAAGCTCTCCGCAGTCGCATATTGCCTGTATCTCCTGTTCGTTAAAGGAATCAACATCTTTTATTCCTGTCAGCGTTAAGCTTTCCCTGTTTGTCAATGTAAGAACATGCTCAGTCATATTTTCCATAAAAATCACCTGCTTATTAAAATCTATGCAGGTGATTTAAAAAATATATCCTTAGTCAACCTCATATAAAGCATGACCGGCACATCGTTGCGCAAAACCTACAAAATTGTCGGAAATATTGATGCCCCTTCCATGCGGTCATCCACTGATACTTCCCTTCCTTTTTTTAAAGGGCTATACGCGGTGTTGTGTTTTATAATATTTTGTACATTTTTGAAGCGTCATCTTTTAACGCGTGCTCGTTGATTTCAAGTACCTCATATGTTTGCACTCTCGCTCCGAGAGAAATCTTTATCACATCACCCTGTTTTACATCATACGAGGCTCTGGCAATTTTGCCGTTGACCTCAACCTTGCCCGCATCGCATGCTTCATTCGCTACTGTCCTTCTTTTAATAATTCGTGAAACTTTTAAATATTTATCCAATCTCATATAATCACCATAAAACTAAAGACACTGCCAAGATCAACTCAAAGCAGTGCCTTTGGTATTCGCAAGGAAAATTACTTTACAGCATCTTTAAGTGCTGCGCCGGCTTTGAAAGCAGGAACCTTTGCCTCAGGAATTTCAATTGTTTCCTTAGTACGAGGGTTGAGACCTGTACGAGCAGCGCGTGTCTTAACTGAAAATGTACCAAAGCCTACAAGAGAAACCTTGTCACCATCAGCAAGAGCATCTTTAACGGCATCAAATACAGCTGTTACTGCTGCATCAGCATCTTTTTTTGTGAGTTCTGCCTTTGCAGCAACTGCTGCAACAAGTTCTGTTTTGTTCATATAAATTTCCTCCGTTTTTTGCTGTTAATCAGCTAATATTTCTTTTGCCCTGTTCCAAAGCAAATCAAGTTCTTCTATATCGGCATCCTTCATGGATATACCCTTTTCCCGTGCCATTTGCTCAACCAATTGGAAACGGGAAATAAACTTGTCCGTAGAAGAGGTCAATGCCTCTTCACTGTCAACATTAAGAAATCTTGAAATATTGACACAAGAAAAAAGTACATCACCGAATTCAGCCTCAATTTCGGACTGATTTGAGTCGGACATGGCATTTTTTAACTCGTTAATCTCCTCATAAAGCTTATCAAAAGCACCACGACTGTCATCCCAGTCAAAGCCGGATTTTGCTGCCCGTGCCTGAATTTTCTGCGCACGCATCAGTGCAGGAAGTTCAGCGGGGACATGTAACATAGACTCACTGAAACTTTTAATCCCCTTTGTTTTTTGCTTTACCTCATCCCAACTTATCAGAGCTGAAGCGGCATCGTCAGCCTGAACATCCGAAAAAACATGCGGATGGCGGACAATCAGCTTTTTACAGATATCATCACAGACATCGTCAAAATCAAAGCTGCCCGACTCACGCTCCATTTCTGTGTGAAGTGCAACCTGCAAAAGGATATCGCCGAGTTCCTCTCTCAAACCCTCCGTGCTGCCTTTATTAATTGCCTCTATCACTTCATATGTCTCTTCAATAAAATTTTTTTTAATAGAAGAATGAGTCTGTTCTCTGTCCCACGGACAACCACCCGGAGCTCTGAGCAGTTTAACTATTGAAATTAAATCATTGATATTATATTTTTGCTTATAGTTAAAATCAACAGCCATTGTGCCGCTCACCTTCGATTAACTTGTTCACATAAAATAATACTATAAATATTGGTAATTTTCAAGTATTTAGACGCATTTTTTAATTATTTTATTCCCTTAATCTCGTTTAAGGAAATACATTTTATCAAAAACAACAAAAACACATAAGATAATAGACAAATAAGAGCCGATAGTAGAAAAATCAGCATTTTAGGCATAGCGGTAAAAAAGGATGTTCTTATGCAATCCGTTGCAAAATATGCCAAAACGGCGCAAAAAACAGGCTTAAGTATTATTTCAGTAATATTAAAAGATGTATTTGTTTTTTTTCTGATTATGATAATATTCCAAACAAGTATAACCAAAAAGCCTATAAAGTCCGAAAAAGGTGCGGCAAGAATATTGATTTCACTCCTGCTTACAAAAATATAATGGATTACCGCGCGCACAACTGCCGACACTGCGAAAGGTGCAATCGTCTGTTTTGAATAACCCAGCGCCTGTACACAGAAAACAGTGGTTGACGCAAGAGAGCACGGCAGTGCCGTTATTCCGAAGAAATACAACAGCTTTGCGCCGCCGTCAACTATATCTGCATTATTTCCGCCGTAAAACAGAGAAAGTATTTCGTTTGGAAAAAGAGAAAGAAATATTCCTCCGCCTACGGCAAGAACAGTCGTATATTTGAGTATACTTGTCAACAAGGATGAAAAGCGCTGCGAACCGCTCTCGTACGCAGAGCTTACAGCCGGTACTGCCGTAACACCCAAAGCCATTGCCATTGACGGTATCAGATTTTTAAAATCCGTTATAGCAGAATAAATGCCGAAAACATATGTATAGATATCGTCACCACCGGCAGGATATTGCTTCAGCAGCACATTGCTATTGCAAAGGGATAGACAGTACTGAAGACTTGATGAGGAGGCAAAATTTGAAATACTCTGAATAATTGTCGCTCCTACCAAAGGCATACTGAAGGCAACAAGCTCGCTGAAGGCGGATTTTGTATCGCTTTCTCCCGGCGGAAATGAATTATATCTGCAGTTTACATATATGCCTACATATATCCAGCTTGCGATACTGCCGAGCGTGACACCGAACATAGCACAGGCGGAAGTAAACGGGTATATCAGAGAAAGTGCCTCGCCTTCATTCTGTACCGCAACACCAAGAACATTACCGTATTTTAAGTAAAAATCATATAGATAACCCATTGAATATTTTGCCAACAAAAGTCCGAAAACCGTTTTGAACAACGCCTCTATAATCTGACTCGCGGCAGTCGGTTTCATATCAAGATACCCCTCTGCAAACGCGCGGTGGCTTGCTGACAAACAGGAAAAGAATACAGACGGAGCAAGTGCAAGAATGGTATAAATACTTTTAGGAGAGGCGGCAATAAGCTGTGAATAAGGCTTTGCAAAAAGAAGCATTACGCAAAGACCGCAAAAGCCGACAAGAAACAGCAGTCGCTTTGAGGCTTTTCGCAGTGCTTTTATTTTTAAATAATCCATTCTTGCTTCGTATGTGCTCACAAGCTTTGTTATTGCAAGCGGGAAAGCACCCATTGTCAGTGCGTGAACAGGGAGGCATAGATTATATGCCACAGAGAAATAACCTCTTCCCGTAGCTCCTATGTATGATGTGAGCGGAATTTTGTAAACAGCGCTTATGACTTTGATAATCATTGTTGACAACAGTAAAATAAACGCAGATGTTATATACTGCTGCTTAATACTTTTTTTCAAAACATCACCCGTAAAAAAAATCAGGCAGCGCCAAAAGCACTGCCTTTAAAATTCTCTGTATTATTCTGTTTACTATTCCTTTTTGTCACCTTTGTCAGCGTTTTTATCAGGATTAAAAGTATTCTTTGCCTTTTTTGAAACATTGGCAACAGATTCGTTAAAAGCCGCTTTTGCGGCCTCAATCTCCTCGGTATAGGCGACAATTTTTTCACGAAGCTGAGCGATATGAAAAACAATATCATTGTACTCGTTTGAATCAATTTCATTACCGATATATGATTCATACTGAAGTCTGCCGAACTTCTCGTAATACTTTGCAAGCTTTGCCTTTGCATCGAGACATTCAACCCTTTTGCGCCCGAGCTCTATTCTCTCTGCGCTTTTTTTGCTCATCGTTTCAGCAACATCACGGGTTTTGTTGAACATCTCCTCAAGCTTTGCACTGTTAAACGCTTCATCAGCATTGTTGAATATATCGTTTAATTTTATTGCCATAATGAACACTCCTTCTGTACTATTATATTACATAAAGTAAAATAATGCAATACTAAGCGTTCACTAATATCTATTCACAAAAGAAATCCATTATTCCTTTTTTTCTGCTCAGTATCCGGTCAAAATGATCTATATACTCATACGGATACTTATAATTATATATTCTTTCAATTCTGCCGGTATTCTGATTTTTCAATTTAATAACCGCGCCCGCGCCGACGGACAAAACCGTATGTGTCTCGTCCATCATAAAAACATTATAAAGACAGTCCTTATTCTTTTTGCACCAGCCCACATTCTCAAGATTGCCCACAGATTTTGACTGACGGTACATATAATAGGGATGATAGCCGTTTTCATCAAGAACCATGTTTGCATAATTGACCATGCGGCAAGCAACGAAGCGGTTTTTAAAATCAAAGTCTTTATCACGCGTAGCCATATAAGAAGAGGATTTGAGCGCAAGGGTATGTACAGTTATTGATTCTGCACCCATATCCATTGCAGTGGATATACTGTTTTCAAATGAGTCAGTATCATCGCCGGGAAGCCCTGCTATCAGGTCCATATTTATATTATCAAATCCGCACTTTCTGGCGAGGTCAAATGCCTCTGCTGTTTGGTGTGCAGTATGATGCCTGCCTATCGTCTCAAGCACCCTGTCATTAAACGACTGCGGATTTATGCTGATTCTGCCGACACCCGCGTTTTTCAAAACCAAAAGCTTATCCTGCGTTATGGTATCAGGGCGTCCTGCTTCAACCGTGTATTCTCTGACAGTTGACAAATCAAAATGACTTTCAACCGCATCAAGAAGCCGTTTTAAATCATCAGCATCAAGCGAAGTGGGAGTACCTCCTCCGAAGTATACCGTTTCCAGTCTGAGTCCGAGCGCGTCCGCTATTTTTGAAGTTTCCTTGATTTCCTCTATAAGAAGGGCAATATACGGCTTGATCAGCTTTTTTGTTCTCTCTATTGAATGGGATACAAAAGAGCAGTAAGAGCATCTTGTGGGGCAAAACGGTATGGATATATACAGAGAAAAAGAATTTTTACGGGACAGAGCGATGATTTTATTTTCGTGCTTCATAACATTTACCGCAAGGTCGGTTTTTTCTTTTGAAACAAGAAAAACCTTTTCAAAATAATCCCGCGCGCCCTGCTCACCCATTTTCTCATAAAAACGGTGCATGAGCTTTGCCGGGCGGACTCCGAAAAGAATACCCCACTCAGGATAAAAATTCGTAAGCTCCGACAGAGTTGTGTACAGCAGAACTGACATAGCTGTTGCTTCATCCTCGCCGTTTTTTAAGATATGAACTTTTTCAACGCTCCTGCCAAAAGCTTTTGCGTAAACGGAAAATGTGTCCCCTGTCTTCTTTGTTTCAACCGAAATTTCATCGTCTCCTGCCTGTCTGATTTTTTCAAACGGAAAAAAGACAGTGCAAAGATTTTTCATATCATACTCAAAATCGTGGTTACTTACTTTTAAAATCATAGAAATTCCTATTTCATATAAGGATTGTTGGCTCTTTCAAAATCAAGTTTTGAGAATCTGTCATGGCCCGGATAAACAGTATAATCGCCATTCAAAGAGGCAATTTTTTTAAGGCTCTGGAGCATCTGCGTTTCAGATCCCCCTGGGAAATCGGTTCGACCGCAGGAACAAAAGAACAGCGTATCTCCTGTAAACAATTTGTCATCGCACAGATAACATACGCCTCCCTTTGTATGGCCGGGAGTTTTTATCACCTTTATTATGCTTTCGCCAAGAGCGATTTCATCGCCGTCCGATACAAGTATATCTGCCGTTACATCATTTTGCTCACTGCCGCAAAAAACGGCAAGACTGTGGCGTGAAGACGACAGCATAGGTTCGTCCTCACGGCTTATAACGACTTTTGCGCCTGTCTCTTCCTTTATTCCCTTTACCCCGGTGATATGGTCAAAATGACCGTGTGTGAGAAAAATATACGATAAATCGGCACCTTCTATAAATTTCTTCATTTTATCGCTGCACTCCGTACAGTCAATAAGAGCGGACAATCTGCTTGCCTCATCAGTTATAAGATAACAATTATTTTCAAGACTGCCGAAAACGGCATATTTTACAGATAACATCTATTTCAAATCCTCACTGTCAAGAATAATGGTAACAGGACCGTCATTGAGAAGACTGACTTTCATATCAGCACCGAAGACACCTGTATCAACCTTTTTTACACCCGATTTTGTAAGCTCTGATAAAAAATACGCATAAAGCGTATTTGCCTCATCAGGAGAAGCCGACGGTGTAAAGCTCGGTCGCCGCCCGTGTGAACAGTCGGCACACAATGTAAACTGTGACACAACAAGAATTTCACCGCCTATATCCAGACAGGACAAATTCATCTTCCGGTTTTCATCCTCAAAGATACGAAGAACCGGAATTTTTTTCACGAGCTTATCTGCGTCATTTTTTGTATCTCCGCGGCAGACGCCGAGAAGAATCAGCAGTCCGTGCGATATCGAACCGACTGTTTTGCCGTCAACATCTACGGATGCGCTGCTCACTCTTTGAATGACCGCTTTCATAGATCCGCACTTCTTTCAATATGATATACGCCCTCAATCTTTTTAAGTGTTTTTGCAACCGAATCGAGGTGTTCTCTGGAATTAACCGAAATTGTCATCGTAGTCAGACAGTTCCCGTCATTAATGGGGCGCGCATTGATGGAAAAAATCTTTACATGTGAATTCGCCATTTTAGCAGTTATATCAAGAACAAGTCCGTCACGGTCTACTGCATACACATCAATGGTTGACCTTGCCTCTATCCGCACTTTATCATTCCAATGCGCTCTTACCCACCGCTCCGGCTCAGGAGAATTCTTTATATCTGACGGAACATTTACGCAGTCGCGCCTGTGAATCGTGAGTCCTGTTCCGCGATTGATGAAACCGATTATTTTTTCACCCGGTATGGGTGAGCAGCATCTTGCCATTTTTATAAGGCAGTTATCAATACCTTCTACAATAACGCCTGTGCTGCTGCTTTTGGAGGTCTGCCTGCTTTTGGAAGCGTCAGAATGTTTTTGAACAGTCGTATCTTTCGGTCTCCAATTGCGGTTATATTCGTCCTTGATTCCCGGAATCATTCTTGTTATTTGCAGACCGCCGTAACCGACAGCGGCATAGAAGTCATCAAGGCTTGCGCAGTGCTGTTTTTCAGCAATTTTATTCAAAAACGCGTCATAGTCATCGGTCTCAAGACGGATGAAATTCCTTTTCAGTTCACGCTCCACCTCTGCTTTGCCCTGAATAATATTTTCATCCCGCTTTTCTTTTTTGAACCATGAGCGAATTTTACTTCTTGCCTCGCCCGTTGTGACAATATTAAGCCAGTCTCTGCTGGGTCCCTTCCCCTGCTGGTTAGAGGTGAGAATTTCAATGATTTCACCGGTCTTAACCTTATAATCAAGATTTACGATTTTGCCGTTGACTTTTGCGCCGACCATTTTATTGCCAACGGCAGAATGAATTGCATATGCAAAATCTATAACGGTTGCACCCTTGGGAAGAGATTTTACATCACCCTTGGGTGTAAACACATAAACCTCTTCAACGGATAAATCGCCTTTTATATTGGATACAAGCTCCTCCGGATTATCTGATTCATTACCCGTTTCAAGCATGCGGTGAATCCACTCAAGACGGCTGTCAATATTATCCTTGCCGCCTTTGCCGAGCTTATATTTCCAGTGTGCGGCGATACCGTATTCAGCGGTTCTGTGCATATCCCAAGTACGAATCTGAATTTCAAACGGGATTCCCGAGTCGGAAAGAACAGTTGTATGAAGAGACTGATACATATTGGGCTTGGGCATGGAAATATAATCTTTAAACCTGCCCGGAAGAGGTTTGAACATATCATGGACAATTCCAAGTGCATTATAACAGTCAATCATCGTATTCACAATAATTCTGACGGCGTAGATGTCAAAAATTTGTTCAAAGTTCTTTCCTTTAATGTAAACCTTTCTGAAAATACCGTGAACCGATTTAACCCTGGAGGTTATCTGGACATTCTCCATTACAGGTGTGATTCTTGCGCTTATTTTTTCGGTGATGTCATTGAGAAAACGCTCTCCCTGATCCTTTTTCATTGAGAGGTTTTTTTCAATTTCCTTGTAAGCAATAGGATCAAGATAGTAAATCGCCAGATCCTCAAGTTCTTCTTTGATCGGTCTGATACCTAATCTGTGCGCAATCGGAGCGTAAATCTCAAGCGTTTCAAGACTCTTTTCTCTCTGCTTATATTCAGGCATATGCTGCAATGTGCGCATATTGTGAAGTCTGTCGCAGAGTTTGATGATAATAACTCTGACATCTTCATTCATTGCCATAAACATCTTGCGTATGTTTTCGGCTTGAACCTCCTCTCTCGTAGAAAGAGGTATCTGACCGAGCTTTGTAACGCCGTCTACAAGAAGAGCAACATCTCCTCCGAATTCCTTTCGGATATAATCAATGGTATATTCTGTATCCTCAACAACATCGTGGAGAAGCGCGCCGATTATGCACTCATTATCCATACCGAGTTTAAACAGAATTTTGGCAACGGCAACCGGGTGCATGATATACGGCTCACCTGAACGGCGGTATTGGTTTTTATGTGCCTCGTGTGCAAGATTATATGCCTTTTCAATTTTATCTGCATCGTACTGGGAATTGTTTTTTATTTCGTTAAAAAAGGATTTAAAGCCGTCATCATATTCTTTTTCCATTGTATCATTCAATTTCGAGTCTTCCCTTCAAGGCTTTCATGACGCCTGTATTTTCAAGATCCGCCTTTTGACTTACCGGATTGACTGTTATTTTTTTATCCGCAGATATCAATCCCGCTTCACAAAAGGCGTCAAGGGCAAAGCGCATCTGACCGTAAGTTACACCCTTAAGGCAGAAATACAAATCATCATATGAGAAATTCCAGCCGTTATTATCCCTGATAAATCTGTAAACCGCAGAGCAGGCGGCTCTGTCGGGGTACATTTTTGTTTTGTTTTTTTCTCCGGCAACAAAAAGCTGATAATCTGACTTCTCTGCAAAAAATGTATTTTCATCCATTCCGTTTTTGCGTATGTCAACAGCGCATATTGAAATATAATATTTTCCCTTATAAAAATTCTTTGAAATTCTTACAGCAAAATCAAGAATATCCCCTTGCCTGTACGGAAATTCATCTTCCCTCACTCCGAATTTCACTATACGAAAGATTTTTCCCTTTTTCTGCGCTTCTATGCGTATATGCTTACCGTCACCTATAGGTGTTACAGAACAAAGCGTCATATTATACAACCCGAAGAGCGGCTTTGGATTATCTGCGCCGTAAGGCTCGAGCACAGCAAGATTATCAGCAAAATCCGTCGTGAGATAAAAGGGCGATATTCTGCAATCTATATGAAGCGTCTCAACAGGCATTACGGGATATTTATTCTTTGCATATTCATTGATACGCTTTCTGAATAAGTCAATATCACAGCTTTTAAGACCGAAGCCCGCTGCGAGCGGATGACCTCCGAAATGAGTCGTCAGATCCGAGCAGGATGAAATGGCTTCATATATATTAAAGCCTTCCACACTTCTCGCAGACGCAATCGCATTGCCGTCGTCGTCTGTACTGATAACAATTGAAGGCTTTGAATAATTCTCCACAATATGTGATGCGGCAATTCCGATAACGCCCTTATGATAATTTGCACCCTTAACAACAATGACTCTCTGCCCGGCAAGAGAAGGATTTTGCTCTATTTGTAATTTTATATCATCAACCATGTTTGACTCCACCTCATGGCGGTGGGCATTTTCCGTATTAAGCTGCTGAGCCATAAAACGAGCCTGCTCATAATCGTCGCATAAGAGAAGTTCAAGCGCTTTATCGGGATTATCCATACGCCCCGCGGCATTTATCCTCGGGCAAAGCTGAAACGCGACATCACCGGCCCCCATGTAGCTGTCCTCGGAACCTGCCGCCCTTTTTAAAGCCGCAATGGAAATTCTTGAGTCTTCGTTTATAAGTTTAAGTCCCGCTTTTACAAGGCCCCTGTTTTCATCTTTAAGAGAAACAATATCGCCTATCGTTCCGATTGCGACAAGATCTGCATACTGCTCAAGCATATCCTCAACCTCTCCGCCGTAAACGGCGCAGGCAAGCTTGAAGGCGATACCGACTCCTGCAAAATCACGAAATCTAATATGATTATCTTCACGGTGAGGATTGATAACGGCACATGCTTTTGGCAGCCTGTCGCCTATCTGATGGTGGTCGGTGACAATCAGTTCCATACCGAGCGAATAAATATATTCCGCCTCATCAAAAGAAGAAATACCGTTATCAACCGTTATAATCAAAGCTGTTCCCTGCTGCTTAATTCTGTCTATAGCATCACGGTTCATTCCGTAGCCGTCTGTCAGACGGTTCGGAATGAAATATGTAACATCAGCGCCAAGGCTTTCCATAAAAGTGAAAAGAAGGGCAGTAGAAGTAACACCATCGCAATCGTAGTCACCGTAAATGCAGATTTTTTCATTTTCATCAAGAGCCCTGTTGATTCTCTCAACAGCTTTATCCATATCCTTTAACGAAAAAGGAGACGAAAATGCACAGCCCGGTGACAAAAAGTCCGAGGCTGTCAGTTGATTGTCTATCCCCCTTGAAACAAGCAAAAAAGCTACGAGGGGATCCAGATTCAGTTTTTCGCTCAATACCGACGCTTTCTCTTTGTCCCCGTCGGCTATAACCCATTTTTTATAAGACATTATGTGTTTTTATCCACCACATGAAATTTTTTCAGATTGCCTGATTTCTGCGCTCTTTTTCTGATTTCTTTCTCAACATCTTCAGGCGTGATACCCTGATTTGCCATCATCACAAGCGTATGATATATCAAATCGGTTATCTCGTACACCGTTTCATCTTTATCATTATTTTTGGCGGCGATGACCATTTCGGTACATTCCTCGCCGACTTTTTTCAAGATTTTATCGATTCCTTTCTCAAAAAGGTAGCAGGTATAAGATCCCTCCTGCTTTTGCTCTCTTCTGGAAAGAATTGTGTTGTATTCATTCTTTATTAAATCCATTAAAATTCTCCTTTAATTTCATTGAAAAAGCAGGAATGACTGCCCGTATGGCAGGCAGCGCCCGTCTGTATTACTTTTATAAGAAGCGTATCGTCATCACAATCACCGTAAATGGAAACAATCTTCTGAAAATGCCCCGAGGTTGCGCCCTTGTTCCAAAGCTCCTGCCTTGAACGCGAATAAAACCAAGTGTACCCTGTTTCGAGTGTTTTTTTCATTGATTCGCGGTTCATATATGCAAGCATAAGCACCTCACCTGTTGAGTTCTCCTGAATGATTGCAGGTACCAGCTCCGCTTTTTTAAAATATTTTTCTATTTGAGCATCTGTTATCAACAAACTCTCACCGCCTCCATTAAATCAAGAGTGCCCTCATATATGCTTTTTCCGCATATGGCACCGTAAAGATGCCTGTCACGCAGAGCACATATGTCCGAAATACTTGTCACTCCGCCCGATGCTGTTATATCGCACGAAACCGCATTATTGATTTCCTCAAGCTGCTCCAGATTAGGTCCTGACAGTGTACCGTCTCTGCCTATATCCGTAAAAATGATATTTTTTACTCCCGCATCCTCCATACGCTTTGCGAGTTCTACAAAATGAATATCACTTTTTTCAACCCAGCCTTCTGTGGCAACAAAGCCGTTTTTTGCATCGATACCGACTGCAATAATATCACCGAATTCCCTAACGGCCTCCTTTACAAGGGATGGATTTTTAACGGCTGCCGAACCCAATATGATACGGCTGATACCGTTTTTGACATAATAATCAATATCGCCCATTGTTCTGATACCGCCGCCGAGTTCAACCTTAAGCGAAGTTTCTTCAGCCACACGGATAAACACCTTGCTGTTTACCCTTTCCTTTTTCAGAGAGCCGTCAAGATCCACCATATGTATCCATTCACAGCCTGCATCAGCAAAGCTCAGAGCCGTTTCAAGCGCATCGCAAGCCACCTGCGTTGCTGTTGAAAAATCGCCCTTACATAATCTTACAGGCTTTCCGTCTATTATATCAATCGCGGGAAAAATAAGCATTTATAACACCCCTTTTGTTGAGAGAACACCTGCATTTTCATTTT
This sequence comes from uncultured Clostridia bacterium, assembly GCA_947628175.1. Lineage (GTDB taxonomy): Bacteria > Bacillota > Clostridia > Oscillospirales > Acutalibacteraceae > Eubacterium_R. The sequence goes on from CANQZA010000007.1 coordinate 41,014, forward strand.
CAGCCACTGCAATTTTCAGTGCGTGGGCAAATGCCTTAAAAATGGCCTCAATCTCGTGATGGGCATTGATTCCGTAAGGGACCTGAATATGAATCGTCATACAGGAATTCATCGCAAAAGCTCTGAAAAATTCTTCTGTTGTACAGGTTTCATAATCACCGCACAGTTCCTGCTCAAACGAAGCTTTGAATACAAGAAAAGGTCTGTTTGAAATATCAAGCGTGCACACAGCAAGGCTTTCATCCATGGGGACCGAGAAAAAACCGTACCGCTCAATACCGCTCATATCACCGAGCGCCTGCTTAAACGCCTTTCCTATCGCAATACCGGTATCCTCAACCGTATGATGCGTGTCAACCTCCAGATCACCTTTCACATACACCTTCAGTCCAAAACCGCCGTGAACGCCCAGCGCAGTGAGCATATGGTCAAAAAAGCCTATTCCGGTTGATATTTCAACCTCACCGCCGTCAAGATTAAGTTCAACGCTGATCTGTGTTTCCTTTGTATTTCTTTCAATCTTTGCACTTCTCATATCTGTTCCTCAATCCTCAAACAGACTGTCCATCAGACTGTTGATATTTTGTTTTCTTTTATCCGTTTCCGATCGGTCAATCGTAATCGATATTACATCACCCTCAGCAGCGCCTTGCGGCATTACCGCTCTCGGTACATCCGCAAAGCTGCCTGTGTCTGTTTCACAAACGGCATAGTCGCCCTCAAATCTGTCTATAATGATTTTCATATGATTATTTCACCTCAATGCTGCTTCCGTCGCTTTCAAATGTAATATCGCCCATTTTATCGGTACGAAGTATGGATGCTCCAACATTATTCAGACGCTCAAGCGTCTCTTTATGAGGATGTCCGTATGAATTGTCGTTTGAACACTCTATAACGACATAATCAGGACTTACCGCTTCAAGAAAAGCCTTGCTCGACGAATATCTGCTTCCGTGATGACCCGCTTTTAACACATCGGCATCCAGAGCATCATAGCTGCTTTCAAGAAGTTCATTCTCAACGAGCTTTTCCGCATCACCTGTAAACAAAAAGGATGTAGTACCATAAGTTAATTTCATCACCGCGGAATAATTATTCAGATCGTCATATTTATCGGCAGAAGGAGACAGAAACTTCATTTTCAGACCGCTGTCTGATGTATCAATCTCAACACCTGATCTGACAGTTTTTATCTTCAGCCCTTTATCTGCAATGGTCCGCAGCAGATTCTCAAATGTTTTTGTATCGGCAGACACACGGGGCATATAAACATCGCCTACAGAAAAATTGTCTATAACCTCCGCCATTGCGCCGATATGGTCGGCATGAGGATGTGTGGCAACTACATAATCTATTTTATCATATCCGAGTGAGGTTATTTTATCGGTTATCAAGTCTGCGTAGTCGGCCTCACCTGCATCAATAAGCATACATTTTTTATTCGGAAGTTGTATAAACGCACAGTCACCCTGACCGACATCAATAAAATGAACAATTAAATGACCGCTGTTGTTTGCAGCAGCTTTGCTGACCGGCGATTTTTCCTCCTCGCCGCCGGTGACTAAGAATATTACTGCAAGCAGTATAAAAATAGCAACTGCCGCAAAGGATATATTTTTCTTTTTCATCATTTATCAAATCTTACTTTTATGGAGTTGGCATGTGCCGTAAGTCCCTCTGTATCGGCAAGCTTTATGATATCGTCCTTAGCCTTTGAAAGCTCACCGGGCGTATAATAGATAAAAGAACTCTTTTTAATAAAGCTGTCTACCGAAAGAGGAGAGAAAAACTTCGCCGTGCCGCTTGTGGGTAAAACATGATTGGGACCTGCATAATAATCACCAAGCGGCTCAGGCGAAAAATTACCGAGAAAAACAGAGCCTGCATTATCAATTTTGCCGATATATTTCAAGGGTTCCTCCACACACATCTCAAGATGCTCGGGCGCAAGCTCATTTGCAAAATCAATCGCCTGACTAAGATTTTCACATACAATAATTTCGCCGAAATGATTTAACGATTCCTCAATAATCTCCTGCCTTTGAAGATATTTTATCTGGTTTTCAAGTTCTTTTACGGTGGCCTTTGCAATATCAAGTGATGTGGTAAGGAGTATGGCAGACGCCATTTTGTCATGCTCTGCCTGACTCATAAGGTCCGCCGCAAGAAAAGCGGGCTTGGCGGTTTTATCCGCAATAATCAGTATTTCTGACGGACCTGCAACCATATCAATATCAACAACGCCGTAAAGAAGCTTTTTAGCGGTGGCAACAAAAATATTGCCGGGTCCGACTATTTTATCCACCTTGGGAATTTTTTCAGTGCCGTATGCAAGAGCGGCAACAGCCTGCGCACCTCCCACAAGAAAGACTCTGTCAACTCCCGCAACCGCAGCGGCAGCCATAATATCGGGATTAGGATTCCCATCCTTCCCCGGAGGCGTAACCATAATGATTTCCTGAACTCCCGCAATTTTTGCCGGAACAGCATTCATCAAAACGGATGACGGATATGCCGCGGTGCCGCCCGGAACATATATACCGACTCTGTTAAGCCCCCGAACTCTCTGCCCCATAATGACACCGTTTTCCCTTGTGAGCATCCATGAATTCTGCAACTGCCTGCTGTGAAAATCATAGATATTCTGCTTTGCATTGATCAGAGCAGACTTGAAATCATCGTCAACCATATCAAGATATATTTCAAGCTCATCTTTTTCAACAACTGTTTTTTTAGGAATCGCTCCGTCAAAGCGGACAGTGAATTCCCGCACTGCGCTGTCGCCCTGTTCCTTAACGGAATTTATAATATTGGTTACGATGTTTATAATTTTAGGATCGGTTTCACCCGAGCGCTTTTTTAAATTTTCAATAAGTGCGTATTCTGCCTTACCGTTTGCTTTAGTTATATTCATTTATATCACCTGTTAAACTTTTGACGCAAGCTCCAAATCATTGAGGAATGATTCGATTTCTCCCTTGCGCAGCTTCATAGAAGCCATATTTACAATTACTCTTGCCGAAATCGGCATGATTGTATCAACAACCTCAAGACCGTTTTCCTTCAGTGTCGAACCGGTCTCAACAATATCTACAATACCATCTGCCAGACCGAGCAGAGGTGCAAGCTCTACACTGCCTTCAATTTTTATTATTTCCACATCCATACCCTTTGCCTTGAAATATTCCCTTGCAACCTTTGGGTATTTGCTTGCAACGACTTTTCTTTTATAGCCTGAGAAAAAATCGGTTCCCTTGGGGCAGGCAAGAGCAAACTTGCACTTTCCAATATTAAGGTCAATCACCTCATAAAACGAATTGCCGTGCTCGACAATTGTATCCTTGCCCACAATACCAATGTCGCAGACTCCGTGCTCAACATAGGTTATTACATCAGGCGCCTTTGAAAGCACTGTCTCATATTTATCAACCGGCAGAATCAAACGCCTGCCTTTATTTTCAAGCTCAGAGGTATCCAGCCCCATGGTTTTGAAAAGAGATACGGACGATTTTTCAAGCCTGCCCTTTGTAAGCGCAATACGGATAGGTCTGTCAATATTGATTTCCTCACGCATTACATCACAAAGCGCTGTCACATCAACACCAAACCCGACAGCAGGGGCATCCATACCGAATTCACGGATAAGGTTGTCATACCTGCCGCCTGAAAGTATTGTCATTCCGCTTCCCTGGGCATATCCTCTGAATATCACACCGGTGTAATAATTGCTTCTGTTCACAAGACCAAGGTCAATGAGAATATTATCTTTGAGGCCGAGCGCGCAAAGCCTATCATAGACTGATTTCAGGTAATCAAGCGCCTCAGTTGCCTTTGAATCGGAATAAATCTGCTTTGCCTTATCTATTACATCTGCATCGCCGAAAAGTCTCGGCAGCTTTTTGATTACATCAGATTCCTTCGACGGACCTATGCGTTCAAGCAAATCACCAAGTGCGGAATAATTCTTTTCCTCAATATAATTGCATATATCAGCCTTGACAGTGGAACTTATATTCATCTTGTCCAGTATTGAATTAAAAAATCCCGCGTGGCACAGCTCAAGCTTGAAAGAATTTACCTCATTGCGTTTGATAGCCTCATATGCCATTGAAATGACTTCAATATCAGCATCTATACCGGACGCACCTATAAGCTCGATTCCGCTTTGCTCTATCTCATCCGCCTTGCCGGAAAGCTGTTTATTGCGTATATAAATGCTTTGATTATAGTAAAGCCTTACGGGAAAATCTTCCTTAGACAGCCTTGTTGCAACAAGACGGGCAATCGGAGCAGTGTTATCCGGTCTGAGTACGGTCGTTCTGCCCTGGTTGTCAGACAACTTATACATTTCCTCAGACTCAATGCCGAGATGATCACGCTTAAAAACATCAAAAAATTCTATTGTAGGCGTCATTACCTTTCTGTAGGCGTTTTCCTTAAACAGGGCTGAAAGAACGGACTCAACCTTTCTTCTGTCGTCACACTCTTCAAAAAGCAGATCCCTGCTTCCCTCAGGCGTTAATTTTGAATACCTTTTCATATACACATTATTCTCCGCTGTTATTTTTTGCTTTAGCATAGTAGAGCGGTAATATGCTACCATACTAATATAAAAATGTCAATATCCTGATCAAAAACCGAAAAGAGAAATCTGATTTGACTCGGGAATATTGCCCAGTGCTCCTGCTTCTTTTAATAAATCGACAGTGCTTTTACCGATCGAGGCCCTTGCCATCAAATCGTCACAGGAGATGAAATCACCGTTACCGTCATCCTTTGCCGCCGCAATGGATAAAGCGGCATTTTCCCCTATACCATCAATTGCGCCGAAAGGAAGGCGGATTCTGCCATCCTCAATTTTGTAGATACGGGCATCTGATTTATAGATATCAACAGGGAGGAATTCAATACCTCTTGCAAGCATTTCAATAACAATCTGATTTACAACATATGTTGATTCCTCTTTTTGTGTAACGGGAAGATTATTCTTTTTCTTGGCTTTGAATTCCTCCATCTTTCTTTTGACGGCGGCCTTTCCTTCAACTGCTGCTACAGCGTCGATCGCACCGCCGCGGACAGTGAAATACGCGGCGTAAAACTCTATCGGATAATAAATTTTATACGATGCCAAACGAAGAGCCGCTATTACATATGCGGCAGCGTGAGCCTTTGGAAACATATATTTTATTTTATAACAGGAATCAATATACCACTGCTCAACTCCGACTGTTTTCATTGCATCCTCATAAGGCGGAAGTTCTTTAGGGGCCTTACCTTTACGGGTGTATTCCATAATTTTAAAGCAATCCTTTTTTGAGAGCGGTGACTTCTTTCCCGTTTCTTTTTCATATTTCTCTGTTTTATGAATAAGATAGGTCATAATGTCGTCGCGGCAGCCGATAACCTCTGAAATGGAACAGGTGTTGTTCTTTATTAGATCCTGTGCATTTCCGAGCCATACATCTGTACCGTGTGATAAACCGGATATCTGAAGCAGATCGGCAAAGGTTTTGGGCTTTGCCTCCTCGAGCATTCCTATAACAAACGGCGTACCCATTTCTGGGATTGCAAGAGTACCCGTTGTACAATCTATATCCTGCGGTAAAACACCTATCGGCTCTGTTGAAGTGATGAGTTTATACAGCTTCGGATCGGACAAATCAACATCCATAACGGGCTTGCCTGTTAAATCCTCAAGATATTTATAAAGCGTAGGATTATCGTGACCGAGCTCATCAAGCTTTAAAAGTGTATCGTGAAGGGAGTTTTTGAAATCAAAATGAGTGGTATATGTACCTTTTTTCTCATCATTTGACGGAAACTGAATCGGCGTAAAATCCTCAACGGTATATTCGTCCGGAACAACTACCATACCACCGGGATGCTGACCTGTTGTCCTTTTAATGCCTGTACAACCGACTGTAAGCCTATCTATTTCAGCCTTTGAGGTGGAGGCAAGAAGATTTCTCTCCTCAAGATATTTAACAACATAGCCGTAAGCTGTTTTATCCGCCACAGTCGCTATTGTTCCTGCCTTGAACACATAATCCTTACCGAAAAGTTCTTCGGTATATTTATGCGATTTAGATTGATATTCACCTGAAAAATTAAGGTCAATATCGGGCTCCTTATCCCCGTCAAAGCCGAGGAAGGTTTCAAACGGAATTTCATGTCCGTCACGCTTCATAGGCGTATTGCATTCGGGACAGTTTTTGGGCGGAAGGTCAAAACCCGAACCGACCTCTCCGTGTGTGAAAAATTCACTGTGCTTACATTTTTTACAGTAATAATGCGGAGCGAGAGGATTGACCTCCGATATTCCGCCCATATGAGCTGCAAAGGACGAACCTACAGAGCCTCTTGAACCCACGAGATAACCGTTTCGCTCACTTTCTTCAACAAGTCTTTTTGCGATGACATAAAGCACACCGAAACCGTGACCGATAATTGAGTCAAGCTCACGCTGAAGCCTCTGGGCAACATATTCGGGAACAGGATCTCCGTAAAGTTCCTTTGCCCTTGACCAGCACTTTTCAGTGAGTTCTTCGTTTGCCCCGTCAATGTGCGGTTGAAAAGTTCCCGGAGGTATCGGCGGTATATTGTCCATACACATATCTGCGATTTTATTTGGATTGTCGATAACAAATTCCTTTGCTCTGTCCCCTGCCCATGCAAAATCGTCAAGCATTTCCTGAGTCGTTTTGAAATAGAGCGGCGCCTGATAATCCGAATCCTCAAAACCTTTTGATGCCATGATTATGGAGCGGAATTTCGCATCTTTCTCGTCAAGAAAATGAACATCCCCTGTTGCCACAACAGGCTTATTAAGCTTGTCTGCAAGGGCAATGATTTTTCTGTTTATATTAATCAGATCCTCCTCACCGTGAATATCCTGATGTATATCACGCTGAGAGCGTATCATAAAAGCGTTATTGCCGTTTGGCTGAATTTCCAAATAATCATAAAAGGACACAATCTTTTCAAGTTCTTCATCCGAACAGCCGTGCAGTATTGCTTGATAAAGTTCTCCCTGTTCGCAGGCAGAACCTATTATCAGTCCGTCTCTTTTTTCTCTCAAAAGGCTTTTGGGAATAAGCGGACGGGATTTAAAGTATTTAATATTTGATGCGGAGATCATCTCATACAGATTTTTTCTGCCGTATTTTCTCTCTTCTTTTGGTATTGATGCGTCGAGCGAGGTATCCTCTTTTACCAGAAAAATAATATGATTTCTGGTGAAGTCCCTGAGTTTCATATGCACAAAATCAGGATATTTCTCATCATCGACAAGATATCCCTCCATACCGAGTATGAGTTTTATTTTTCCCTTGGCAGCATTGTATGCCTCAGGCAGTGCCTGAACAACACCGTGATCTGTTATGGCAATTGCCTTATGTCCCCATTTAACAGCTCTGTTTACAAGAGCCTTTGGAGCAGTAATACCGTCCATTTCCGAAAGAGAGGTATGGAGATGAAGCTCCACTCTTTTCTCCTGCGCATCGTCAGTTTTTTCCCACTTTTTAACAGATGAAACAGAATCGGGATGAAGAACAAACTGTTTCGTAAAGGTATCATACTGATATTTTCCGCTCACAATCAGCGTACTGCACTTATCCATTTTAGCCATAAGAGACTCTATAAGATTTTTATTGTCAAACATCTTGACAGTTATTGATGAAGTATAGTCGGTTATATCAAAATTTAATATCTTATTTCCGCCGCGTTTTGTGTCTTTAACATCTGTTTTTATCACATCACCCCAGACGGTAATAAAGCCGTCGTCCGTTTTAATATCTTTTATCGGCTTGGGTTTTTCGCGAAGCGTTTTGCCATAGAGCTTTTTAACTGTGTCCTTATAAATCGGTAAATTGTCCCAAAACTCATGGGCAGCATTTTCCTCCGGTTCATCCTTTTTCTCCTCGCGCTGCTTTTCCTGAACAATTTCCTGAACAACCTTTACTATATCATACGCCCGAACCTCCAAAAACGAAACGCTAAGATCAATTCCGAAAAGGCTGTAAATGCAATCGCTGACGGCTTTATCTATTTTCTGTGCTTCAAGAATATCCTTACCTCCTTTTTTAAGGCATATCGTCAGGATATCATCTTCAAGCTCAGCCTGTGCATCGTCAAAAAAGCCGTTTACCGCGCAGTTGTCCCTTTTGGCATAACCGAGTATTTTTTCTATATAATCAAGAGAAAATTCGCTTTTTGGAAAAACGGGGTTTATCAAAACCTTGTTAAGCCCCATTGCAGAGGCTATAGCATACTCACACTTTTCAATATAGTGAACGGGTAAAAACGAATCCATATGAAGTCCTATTTTTAATATCCTGTTTTCTTTTGAAACGGAAAAAGAGGAAATCTCAGAATTGCCAAGAAGTGACAGGGATTCGGTATCTATGTAATTCGAAAAATAGTCTGAAAACTTATTCATTATAATTTCTCAATTTCTTTCATTAATTCTTCGAGCATATCCTGCTCGTCAACCTTGCGGAGAATTTTGCCTTTTTTAAATATCAGCCCGTTTCCGTCTCCGCCGGCTATTCCTATATCGGCCTCTTTCGCCTCACCGGGACCGTTTACTATACAGCCCATAACAGCAACCTTGATCGGCTTTTTACAGTCTCTGAGCCTTTCCTCAACCTGCTTTGCCAAAGACACCAAGTCAATCCTTGTTCTGCCGCAGGTAGGGCAGGAAATAAGATATGGACTGTCGTTCTTGAGAGTCAACGCCTTTAAAATATCAAATGCGGCAAATACCTCCTTAACAGGCGAATCAGTAAGGCTTACCCGGATTGTATCACCGATTCCGTGCGCAAGAAGCGATCCGATTCCAACGGAGGATTTTACAAGACCCATTCTTTCGGTTCCCGCTTCTGTCACACCGAGATGAAGCGGATAATTGCATTTCTGAGCAGCAAGCTCATACGCGTTTATCATTGTAATTACATTTGAGGATTTAATAGATATGACTATATCCTCAAAATCAAATTTTTCCAGAAGAGATGCGTGATACAATGCAGACTCCACCATCGCTTCAGGTGTGGGCGAACCGTATTGGGCAAGAATATCTTTTTCAAGGGAGCCGGAATTTACGCCTATTCTGATAGGTATGCTCCTTTTCCTGCAAGCATCGGCAACAGCCTTTACTCTTGACTGATCACCTATATTGCCCGGATTAATTCTGATTTTATCAATTCCCCTTTCGGCTGCACCGATTGCAAGACGGTAGTCAAAATGGATATCAGCAACAAGAGGTACATCAACAGCGTTTTTAATCGGCTCTATCAGAGACAGAGCAGCCTCGTCAGGTATGGCGAAACGGATAACCTGACATCCTGCCGCCGCAAGCTCCTTTGCCTGATTGACGGAACCTTTGATATCGGTTGACGGAACATTGAGCATACTCTGCACCAGTATTTCGCTGTCTCCTCCGATAAAAGTATCTGCAAGTTTGATTTTTTTTGATTTTCTTCTTTCCATCATAATCACCCTGAAATTAAACCAGTTTTGTTATATCGCTGAATGTAACAATACACATTATGCCCAAAAGTAAAATGAGTCCTGCCGCATTTATTATATATTCCGCTTTCTGCGGCAGTTTTCTTCGTGTTATTCCCTCAGCTATCAGGACAAACAGCCTCCAGCCGTCAAGAGCCGGAATGGGGAACAGATTAAAGAGTCCCACATTTATAGTCAGCAGAGCCATAATTCTGAGCATGGAGAAAACAGATGTTTTAACAGCGTCTGACACGACCGACACAGCGCCTACAGGACCGCTGAGGTCTGAAAGACCGTATCTGCCTATAATCAAATCATGGACTGAAAGAAAGACCATTCTCGCGTATGAAACAGATTCTCGGAATGTCTGCAATAAAACATTGGCGGGTGTTTTATCAACGCCTCTGAGCCAAAAATCCATTTTAATAAACTGATTTCCCTCATACTCCTCAGTTGCAAATTCAACTGTTATTTTCTTTTCCTGCGAATTGCGTAAAACAACCATATCGACACTTCCGTCAGGACTTCGTGAAAGACCTGTGGTAACATCGTTTGTCGTATATACACGCATGCCGTCAATACTTTTGATTGTATCACCGACCTGCAGACCACGCGACGAGCTTAGCGCATCATCTTCAAATTTGGCAATCTGTGTGGTCCCCACAAGATTCTGAGAACTCACAATGATAAGTACGATGATAAAGCCGAGAATGAGATTCATGATTGCACCTGCCGCGACAACAAATATCCTCTGCCATACCTTCTTGTTTACAAAAGCGTTTTCATCGTCGCTCTCAGTATCCTCGCCCTCCATTGAGCAGTAGCCGCCAAACAGAATCCATCGAAGGGTATAGTTTGTATTCTTTCCTTTAATTTGAAAAATCTTAGGTCCCATTCCGACAGAGAATTCATTGACCTTTATTTTCATCAGCTTTGCGGCAAAGAAGTGACCGCCTTCATGAATAACTATAATGAATTCAAAAAACAGTATTGCAATTATAATCGGATAAACCGAATTCCAGATTGAACTTATACTCACTGAACCGCCTCAATAACATAATTTCTTGCTTTTTTATCTGCTTCAAGCACATCCTTAAGCGTAAAATCATTTTTATCACATGCTCTTATCATTGCTTCGTTATTAAGATATGCAATATCGGTAAATTTAATTTTACCTTGAAGAAAAAGTTTAACGCTTTCCTCATTCGCACCGTTTGCCGCCGCGGGGTGAAGACCGCCCAGTTTAATTGCATTTTTGCATACATCTATGCATTTAAAGGTTTCATAGTCCGGCTCATAAAAAGTAAGCTTTGCATAGTCGGTGAGAGAAAGCTCTTTCACAGGACTCGCCTCTCTTTCCGGATAAGTCAGCGCGTACTGTATCGGTATTCTCATATCGGGAACACCAAGCTGCGCAATCATTGAATTATCCTGATAAACAATGGCTGAGTGAATAACGGATTCTCTGTGAACAACAATTTCTATATCCTCGTTTTTCATATCAAAAAGCCATTTTGCCTCAATAAATTCCAGTCCCTTGTTCATCATTGTAGCGGAATCTATAGTTATTTTAGCGCCCATATCCCAGTTGGGATGTTTAAGCGCATCAACAGCCGTTACAGTTTCAAGCTCGGCAAGCTTCTTTCCAAAGAAAGGACCTCCTGAAGCAGTGAGAATAATTTTCTTGAGTGCCTTTTTTGACGGCATGCCCTGCATTGCCTGAAAGATTGCTGAATGCTCACTGTCAACCGGCAAAATGGAAACACCGTTTTCTTCAGCGAGATTTGTAACAAGCCGCCCGCCTGCAACAAGCGTTTCTTTATTGGCAAGAGCAATCGTTTTTTTAGCTTTTATGGCTTCAAGAGTGGGTTCTAATCCCACCATGCCCACAACGGAATTCAAAACTGTATCGGCACCCGGATAAACAGCACATTCAATCAGCCCCTCCATGCCGCACAAAACCTTTGTGGGCAAATCTGCGATTCTGATTTTAAGCTCTGCCGCTGATTTTTCGCACATCATGCAGGCAAGCTGAGGCCTAAATTCTCTTATTTGCTTTTCCATTATATCCACTCTTGAATTTGCAGTAAGACATATAACCGAATATCCGTGCATACGGCACACATCAAGACTTTGTGTTCCGATTGAGCCTGTTGAGCCAAGAAGAGAAATATTTTTCATCTGTATCACCTAAAAAATATTTTTTGTAACAAGTATAATCGCATAAGTGCATGGAAGCGTAAAGAGCGTTGAGTCCATTCTGTCCATCACACCGCCATGACCCGGGAATATTTTCCCAAAATCCTTTACGCCAAAATTTCTTTTTAAAACAGAGGCTGACAAATCACCCATCATTCCCATAAACGAAACCGGTATGCAAAGCGCAAGCAGCACTGTTGCCATATTGCTTTCAATAGGAACAATGGCAGTTTTATTATATATGGTGAGTGCAACGGAATTGAGAAGCATACTGAAAACAAGTCCGCCCACAGCGCCCTCAACTGTTTTTTTAGGTGAGATATTCGGTGACATCTTATGCTTTCCTATTGCCATACCGGTAAGCTGTGCGCCTGTATCCGTGGCAAGTGCACAGATAAGCGAATAAAAAATCAGATATATTCCGTACTGCTGATTATCAAACATATCTCTAATTTTTATAAAAAGACTAAAGCCAAACGGCACTGCAACTGACGCAAATACCGATACGCTTACATCTTCAAAAGTTGTGTACGCGTATCCCTTGAGCATTGCAAGCAAAAACACAAGACATAAGGCAATTACAAACACAATATTTGGAATAAAACCTGTAATGGAACCGTAGACTTCTTCGCTCACAAATGGCAGCAAAACCCTGTTACTTGCGAAAAAAGGTACTGCCGCAGAAAAAGCAGTTCCGATTATTTTTATAAAAGTATTTTGAACATTGGCACAGTTCATAATTTCCCAGCTTGCAACCGCGCAGAGAAAAGCAACCGCAATCACCGCGAGAGTTAATTATAAGATCTGTTTCCCACTGTTTCTGTATAAAGTCCGGTACGGGGAAAGCCATTAAGATCTTATCAATTGCTCTTTCGGTTTCAACGTCCTGTTTGCAGTATGTTTTGAAATTACTCCACTTTTCAGGGGCTGTATTCGGCATATTCCGCGTCCGATAACCGTTTGTTCGTGTAGCCTTGCACGGCACGCAAAAATAACGGATCAAAGCCCTGCCGATACTGAGTTTCTGCTTATCAGCAGGTAACCCCAATGCACTACCGGCCATTTCAAGACTTGCAGGATAACCACAATACAAACTGTGCATCATACTACAACGCCACTGTGAGGGCGTCATACTTCCGTAATACTTAGATAAACATAAAAACTCAAAACCTGCATTGTGCGCGTGCTTTATATAGTCATCACGGAATAACGTTTCTATAAGCCACGCAGGAACGGTCTCTCCCATTGCGAGATCAATTATCTGCGAGGGACCGTCATCCAGAGCGTAACCTATCAACAGTATTTCAAAATCGTCTGACGAAACATACTTGTACATTCCCGCTTTCGCGATCGGTACGCTTGAATATGTTTCAAGATCTATATGAATATCGTGCATTACCTAACCTCCTCAATAAATAAAAACGGGGCTGTTCACCCCGTTTTTATTTACATAGGCAATCCCGTGATAGGATTGATATTCATTGCGGGATCAAAGTATAAATCTTTCGGCGTTGTTGGTGCAGGTATAGTCGGTATTGCAGCCCCATAGTTTGGTATTGCAGCTGCATAGTTTGGTGTAGCTACTGTCTGACCTATGCCCTCAAAATCGGATGCGGCGGATGCTCCACCGGAAAGAGGCTCTCCGTCACGCGTTTTGAGAACATTTCCTAAACCGCATCCGATACCTTTATTGCCGTTTGTATCAAAGGCAAAAAAGTTAAGTGTCACGCGAGCATACATACCTGA
>CANQZA010000008.1 GCA_947628175.1 uncultured Clostridia bacterium
CAAGCTCATTTGTAAACTGATTCATGGATATTGCCAGATCATTCCACGAGCGCCTGTACACTCTCTGACAGGAAGTGCCCGGCATATCATCATGGAATTGGTGGGCAATCGTTCTTTTCCACGCTCTGTTAAGAGCCTGCTGATTATAAGGAGCCGTGCCGAGATAGGAGGACATCACACCCGCTCTTTCCGCCATATCCGCAAGCTCCTCGCAACGGCGGTTCCAGCGCTTTCCGATTGCGCGTGATGTGTAGCCGCCGACAGCATGATTTCTCATAACGAATTCATTTTTCCATACAGGAAGCTTTGCCTTTTGCTCATCTGTGAATTTCTCGTCTATATCGTGATAAATTTCATCTGCTGCGGCAGCTACCACTTCAATGTCGCTGCTGTCATTTTTTTGGATTTCATTTTCCACAAATGCGACAGTCTCATCGGCAGGAGCCCCTCCCCTGTCACCGATGCCGTGAAAAATATATGTCCAGTCCAGATCATACTTCTCATTTTCCTTAAACTTATCTATAACAAAATCCCAGTCGCGCAGCTTTTTTAAAACGAAATAGTATGCGTGAGGATTTATGCTTGCGTATACTTCCTGACCGTCAACTCCCTGCCATTTGCCTATATCAAACGGTACACCGTAAGCGCTGCCCCATGCAAGCTTTTGGGTTGTAAAGCCCATAAGATTTGCGTGGCGCATTATACTCGGCAAAGCCCAGCCGAAGCCAAAGCAGTCAGGCAAATAAATATCGCAGGAGCGTTTGCCAAAGGTCTTTTCAAAATACGAATTGCCGAACAAAATATTTCTGAAAAGCGCTTCAGGCGACGGAATGTTCACATCGCCATTTTCAAATGCAGAGCCGCATACATTCCATCTGCCCTGTTTGACATATTCTTTAAGCTTTTCAAATAGCCGGGGATAATATTCCTCCATAAGCTCGTACCTGTATGTACCCTCAAACGAAAAGGTGTAAGTAGGATATTTTTTAAACAGCCTGAAATTATCGACAAGCGTATTGTAAATATATTTGCTTACGGTTTCCTCAAAATCCCAGCTCCAAACAGTGTCCAGATGAGCTGTGGCAACAGTGTAAATTTTTTTCTTTGACATAACTTTACCCCCCGCATAACTTTTTTAAACAGCAACTATGTTAACGAGCTTGCCCGGAACATAAATTTCCTTTTTGATTGTTTTGCCTGCAATAGCCTGTGCAATTTTCTCATCAGCCTTTGCAAGTGCAATAACCTCATCCTTTGGCATATCAATATCAATGGTCATTCTTGATCTTACCTTACCCATAATTTGAAGGACAATTTCAACGGAATTCTCCTTGGTCTTTTCTTCATCATATGACGGCCACTCAGCATCGTGTACCATACCGCCGAAATTCATAACGCTCCAGAGTTCCTCCGTTACATGCGGCGCAAAAGGATTGAGAAGAATGGTAAGTGTTTTAAGCTCCTCTTTATTAACACCCTTAGAGTACATCTCATTTAACAGGCTCATCATCGCGGCAATGGCAGTATTGCATTTAAGGTTGTCAATATCCTCTGTAACCTTTTTAATGGTTTTGTGCATCATAGCCTCAAGCTGGTGTGAATAACAGTCGCCGTCCTTAACAATTTCCTGAAGATTCCAGTAACGCTCAATAAAGCGCTTACAGCCCTTTATTGAATCGCTGTTCCAAGGAGCTGCCTTTTCAAAATCACCTATAAACATCTCATAAAGGCGCATTGTATCTGCTCCGTACTGCTTTACGATGTCATCCGGATTTACGACATTTCCCCTTGATTTTGACATTTTTTCGCCGTTCTCACCCAAAATCATACCATGCGAGGTACGCTTTGCATAAGGCTCTTTTGTAGGTACAACACCTATATCATAAAGGAATTTGTGCCAGAAGCGTGAATAGAGCAGATGAAGCGTTGTATGCTCCATACCGCCGTTATACCAGTCAACAGGTCCCCAATATTTTACGGCCTCAGGTGAAACAAGATTTTTTTCATTATGAGGATCCATATATCTCAAGAAATACCACGATGAGCCTGCCCACTGAGGCATTGTGTCCGTTTCCCTTTTTGCCGGTTTGCCGCAACACGGACAGGTTGTGTTAACCCAGTCGGTCATTTTGGCAAGCGGAGATTCCCCTGTATCCGTAGGCTCATAGGAATCAACCATTGGCAGGCGAAGCGGAAGTTCACTTTCAGGAACGGGAACATAGCCGCATTCATCACACTTGACAATCGGAATGGGCTCACCCCAATACCTCTGACGAGAGAAAACCCAGTCGCGCAGTTTGAAGTTAACCTTTTGATGACCCTTACCCTCTTTTTCAAGCCACTGCGTAATTTCCTGCTTCGCCTCTTCAACAGTCATGCCTGTAAGGAATGATGAATGAACAAGCTTGCCTGTATTGCAATCTGTAAACGCTTCGTTTTCCACTCCGACCTGAGAGCCGGCAACAACCTCAATAATCGGCAAATCAAATTTTTTGGCAAACTCCCAGTCACGGGTATCATGAGCCGGAACAGCCATAATCGCACCGGTTCCGTAGGAGGTTAAAACATAATCGGAAATAAAAATAGGTATCTGCGTGTCATTTACGGGATTTATACCCATTACACCGTCAAGGCGCACGCCTGTTTTATCCTTATTGAGCTCGGTGCGCTCAAAATCGGATTTATGTGACGCCTCCTCCTGATATTTGCGCACATCATCAAGATTCTTGATACGATCAGCCCATTTTTCAATAAGAGGATGCTCAGGTGAAATAACCATATATGTGGCGCCGAAAAGAGTATCCGGCCTTGTTGTATAAACGGTTAATGTATCACCGAGCGTTGTCGCAAAATCAACCTCCGCGCCTGTTGATCTTCCTATCCAGTTCCTCTGCTGCACCTTAACACGGTCAATAAAATCAAGATCGTCAAGATCGTCAACAAGACGCTGCGCATATTCTGTTATTTTAAGCATCCACTGGCTCTGATTTTTTCTGATAACCTCACTGCCGCAGCGTTCGCAAACACCGTTTACAACCTCCTCATTTGCAAGAACGCATTTACAGGAGGTGCACCAGTTAACTGCCATTTCTTTTTTATAAGCAAGACCTTTCTTAAAAAGCTGAAGAAAAATCCACTGTGTCCATTTATAGTAACTTGGATCCGTTGTGTTAATCTCTCTTGTCCAGTCAAAGGAAAATCCGAGTGACTGAAGCTGTGATTTGAAGTGGGCAACATTTTTCTTTGTTACCTCTTCCGGATGAATGTGATTTTTAATTGCAAAATTCTCCGTAGGAAGTCCGAATGCGTCCCAACCCATAGGGTATAGAACATTATAACCCTGAAGCCTTTTTTTACGGGCAACAATATCAAGTGCCGTATAAGAACGCGGATGTCCTACATGAAGCCCCTGTCCCGACGGATAAGGAAATTCAACAAGACAGTAAAACTTAGGCAGTGAAAAGTCCTGCTTTGCCGCAAAGGTATTGCTGCTGTACCAGATATTCTGCCATTTTGACTCAATTTGTTTAAAGTTGTAATCCATATGTCAATCCTCCAAAAAAGCTGCCGTATCTATTTTTTTGCCATCTTCCCACAGGCGCTCAAGCTTAAAGAAATCACGCTGATCCTTGTAAAAAATATGAACAACAACACTGTTGTAATCAAGGCACACCCAAGGCGTATTTCTGCCCTCAATATGGTGCGGCTCTACACTCTCCTGCTCAAGCCTATACTCAACCTCCTCGGCTATTGCCTTAACCTGCGTTGAGCTTGTACCTGTCGCAATGACAAAATAGTCGGCAAGTATTGTTAAATCACTGATTGAGATAATCTCTATATTTTCGCCCTTTTTGCTGTCAATGGCTTTAACGGCTTTTTTTACTATTTCAAGCGCTTCCATTTATTCCCTTTCCTTTTCTTTAATTTCAGAATTCACAAGCCAGTTGTACGCGTTAACGGTATCGGGATGAAGAAGTCTGCCCTGATTCACGACATCTTTTATTGTATATGCACAAGCGTAAAGCATAGCGTCATACAAATCCGTATATGCCTTTTGTCTCATTACATCAACATCGTCATAATCACGGTCTTCGGATATAAAATCCGCAAGATAAACAATCTGTTCAAGCAAGGTCATATCTGCTCTTGCGGTTGTATGATATCGTATTGCGGAAATGATTTCATCATCATCAATTTTGAGCTCCGCTTTAGCAAACGCAGCGCCCGCAATCTGATGATAAAACTTTTTCTGGCTTTTTTCAAACGGCGTTATCGTCATACCCGCTTTTTCCATCATTCTGAGCTGTTCTCGTTTGCTGTCCTCCTTCATAACATCATGAAGGATTCCCGCAATCTCCGCCTTTTCTTCATCGGCACCGTATTTTGCGGCCAGTTTGCGCGCACTCTTTGAAACACAGATGCTGTGATAAAATCTGTATCCCGATAGGCGCTGTTTAATAATTGAAATGTATTCTTCTTTATTATACACGGTAAAGTCTCTTTTCAATAATATATTTATAAACCTTCTGCGGTATAAGACCGGATATATCCATTCCGTTTTTTATTCTCTGCCTGATATCGCTGGAGCTGACACGCACAGCGGGAAACTGAAAAAGATAAAATCTGTCATAATCAAGACCGTCAAGATTCTGCGCATAATGAAGCATCTGATGCTTTTCCTCTTCATTTTCACGCACTCCCGCACAAAGACTGACCATGGAAAGAATATCACCCGAGCGGTACCACAAATGAAAGCTCATAAGCTGGTCTGAGCCTATTATAAGAAACAGCTCATCATCAGGATAAATCCTTTTCAATTCAACAAGAGTGTCATAGGTATAGGATTTTCCGCCTCGTTCAAATTCCATACAGGATATTTCAGCGCCGTCTATATCCTCAATGGCAAGAGCGAGCATATTGTATCTGTCCTGCCGTGAGGCAAATTCATCATCCGTCTTATGCGGAGGGACAGCGGTCGGAATAAAAAGAATCTTATCAAGCGTCAGTCTTTCCTTTGCCTTTCGGGCAAGATTAATATGACCGTTGTGAACAGGATTAAAAGCACCGCCGTATATGCCTATTCTCATACTACTTTCCTCTGAATTTCGGACGGTCATAAACAGCATAGGGATTTTTTGCTTCGCGTTCTCTCTGACGCTGCCTTTGGCCTTTAATCTTTACCCTTTTCTTTGCGGCAGCCTTTTCCGTTTTGCTTCCCCGTGCAGCTTTCTTTGCAGCAGCCTTTTCTTCGTCAATTTCACGGTAGACAACAAGGATACCGCCTATAACCTGAACAATCTGCGCATCAAGTGCCCGCGCAAGTTCATAGGAAAGTTCCTTAGGTGTTTTTGGTGCCGTTTCCAAATGAACGCGTATTTTTATAAGTTCTCTTGCATCAAGAGCATCATCAATCTGAGAGATAAGATTATCGCTTATGCCCTCCTTGCCGATTTGAATAATCGGTTCAAGAGAATTTGCCCTGGCACGCAGAGCCGCTCTTTCCTTTGATGTCATATCATTTTCTCCAATTCCTTAGCAAGAAGCCTTAAAGCATTGCCCCTATGGCTTATTTTATCCTTCTCCTCGGCGGTATATCTTCCAAACGATCTGCCGTTTATTAGAAACAGGGGATCGTATCCGAAACCTTCCGTGCCGTCACGCGCAAAGCCGATCGTGCCGTTGCATTCGCTGCGCACTGTAATTTTTCTGCCGTCAGGAAAAACACAGCAGATCGCGCAGACATAATGGGCCGTTCGTTTGTTCTGTTCCACTCCCTCAAGCTTTTCAAGCAGTAGATCGTTATTCCGCTCGTCATTGCCGTGTTCACCCGCAAATCTTGCAGAAAAGATACCCGGAGCGCCGTCAAGATAATCGACACAAAGACCGGAATCGTCGGCTATTGCCGGCATATTTGTTGCCTTGCAGGCGGCACCGGCCTTGATTGAGGCATTTTCCTCAAAGGTTTTTCCGTTTTCCTCAACCTCTTCAAGTGTAATGCCAAGCATTTTTGCCGTTACTACATTTATTCCCAAAGGGGAGAGGATACGCTGCATTTCCTGAAGCTTTTTCATATTATTTGTAGCAAGAATAAAATCCATATCAGTCCTCGTTATCATTACTTATAAATTCTGTTATTTCCTTATCGTCATCGGGAATTTTTGCATCAAACAAACCTGCTGCAAAAGCATCCGCGTCAAATGGCTGCAAGTCATCAATCTGTTCTCCGACACCGACAAATTTCACAGGAACATCAAGCTCATTGTTTATCGCAAGCACAACTCCGCCGCGTGCCGTTCCGTCAAGTTTTGTAAGAACAATTCCCGTAATTCCTGCCGCCTCCTTAAAGTCCTTTGCCTGATTGACTGCATTTTGCCCCGTTGTCGCATCAAGCACAAGCAACACTTCTTTTGAAGCATCGGGAAGCTCTCTTTCAATAACTCTGCTTATTTTATTGAGTTCATCCATAAGATTTTTCTTATTATGAAGTCTGCCCGCAGTATCAATGATTATAACATCGGCACCCCTTGCCTTTCCGGACTGAATGGTGTCATAAACAACCGCGGCAGGATCAGCGCCCTCCGAATGTTTAATCAAATCCACCTCCGCTCTGTCAGCCCATACCTGGAGCTGTTCAATGGCAGCGGCACGGAAAGTATCGGCGGCACCGAGTATCACCTTTCTGTTCTGACTTTTCAGGCGCATTGCAAGCTTTCCTATCGTAGTTGTTTTTCCCACGCCGTTTACGCCTATTACAAGAATTACGGATGGCTTTGTTCGGAGTCTGAGATAGCTTCCGCCCCAGACAATACCTGAAACGATATCCTTCATCGTTTCCCTCACCTGTTTGACACTTGTAATCCTGTCATTTTCAATTTTATTTTTTAAATCACGGATAATTCTTTCAGATGTAGGCATTCCCACATCGCCCATTATAAGGATTTCCTCCAGCTCATCAAAAAGCTCGTCGGTAATCTTATCGTAGGATTCCATAACCTCATCAATCTGAGCGGTTATGCCCTCATCTCTTGTCTTTTTTAAACCTTTTTTTAATTTGGAAAAAATACCCATATTTCACAATCCTTTATTCTTCAAGTCCCATCTGAGCCGCAAGCTCCGCGGTCTGTAATTTGATAAGTTTTGAAACGCCTTTTTCCTGCATCGTAACGCCGTAAAGGACATCTGCCTCTTCCATAGTGCCCCGTCTGTGTGTAATGGAGATAAACTGTGTTTTATCCGTCATTTTTCTCATATACTTTGCAAAGCGTTCAACATTTACATCATCAAGCGCTGCCTCCACCTCATCGTAAATACAAAACGGTGCGGGCTGAACCTTTAAAACGCTGAAAAGCAGCGCCATTGCCGCAAGCGATTTTTCACCGCCTGAAAAAAGATTGATGTTCTGTACTGATTTTCCGGGAGGCTGAATTTTAATTTCAATGGGAGATTCAAGGCAGTTGTCCGGCTGTTCAAGGACGATTTCGCCCTTTCCTCCGCCGAAGAAATCAGCAAACGACACTTTGAATTCATTGTTGATTTTATTGAACTGCTCAAGAAATTTTTCACTCATTGACGCAGTAAGATCCTCTATAATTTTTAAAAGCTCGGATTTTGATTTTTCAACATCATCAACCTGTTCTTTCAAAAAGCTGTATCGTTGTGATACTTCCTTGTATTCCTCTATTGCGCCAACATTAATTGAACCCAGAGCTTTTATCGCGGTCTTGATTTCATGAAGTCTTTTCTTGGCTTGGGTCATATCATCAATATGAATATTGAGATTTTCCGCCTCACGCTTAGTCAGCTCATACTGCTCAAAAAGCATATCGTTGAGCTCGTCATACTCCTTGCGCATCGCAATTTTTCTCTCATCAAGACGGACAAGCTCACCTGAAAGCTTTTCTCTCTCCTGTCCCTTGTTTCTCTCAAGAATTCTCAGTTCACCCGATCGCTTTTCAAGCTCGTTTCTGGTTTCAATATGTTCTAAAACCAATCTTTCGGAATCTTTTGCATTTTCTCTAAACTGATCAGCCTGCGCTTTTATTTCCGCAATGGAAAGGTTCAGAGCAGTGTTTCTATCCTCAATTGCTTTAATTTCATCCTCTATGGTCTTAACCCTATCCGACTGCGTACTTTTTCTCAGTTCAAGCTCCTCAACAGCCATTTTAGCTGCCTGCGCATCCTTTACAAGAGTGACAATCTCAAGATTGATCTTCTCACTTTTCTGCCTGTAAATTTCCCTCTTTTCGACAATTTCCTGCGCATTACCTGCATTATCGGCAAGCTCCTTTTCGGATGATGCAATTCGCTTTTGAATAGCATCCGCCGTCTTCTGAGCCGAAGCATTCTCCTGCTCAAGATATGAAATTCTGTCGTCGGCGCTGTCCTTTTCGTCTTTCAGCAAAGAAAGCTGCGCATGCACTGCGTCTAACTTTTCAAGAATCAGGTTATGCTCGCCCTGTGCTCTTATAAGGCTTTCCTTTGCCTGCTGAAGATCCGCCTCGGCACCCTGAAGCTGGGCACCCGCGAAATTTGCTTCTTCAACCGCCGTTTTAAGTTCTGCCTTCAGGCTTTCTGCCTTTTGTTCAAGGTGTTTTGCCTCCTCATTGAGTTCATCGATCATATTGCCGCGTGACAGTATTCCCGCGCCCTTTACCTGCGAGCCGCCAGACATTGAACCGCCCGGATTAATGACCTGACCATCTACGGTAACAATCTTAAATCGGTTTGCGTAACGCTTTGATATTTCGATAGCACAGTCAATATCCTCAACGATTACGACTCTGCCTAAAAGATTTGAAATTATATTTTTATATTCCGCCTTACATTCGACAAGATCACTGGCGATTGCCACAAAACCGAGACAATCGTCAAGGCCCTTTTCGTCAAGCATTCTCGGTTTAATTGCCGAAATAGGTAAAAATGTTGCTCTGCCGAGATTGTTGTTCTTAAGATAGTAAATGGCCCTTTTCGCGTCCGCTTCATTCGTTGTGACAATATTCTGCATTGCCGCGCCGAGCGCGACCTCAACAGCAACCGAAAATGTATTATCCACATTTATAAGCTGTGACAGCGGACCGTGAATACCGGAGAGTGCCTTATTCTGTGCCTGCCGCATAACGGCCCGTACGGCACCTGAAAAGCCATCCATATTTTTCTCAAGGTCACGCAGCATCTTTGCCTTCGAGCGTTTTTGGGAAAGCTCAAGATTTATTTTTTCGTACTCCGCCCTGATTTTCTCGACCTTATCTGTTTTGTTTTTCAGCCGCAGTCTGTAACCTGACATTGAATTGTTACTTTCATCAATTCTGTCATTTAAAAATCCGAGATTTTCCTCACTCTCGCCTTTTCTTTTAATCACCTGCGACAATTCATTTTCGCATTTTTCAATAGACTCATCGACAACAAGACTGCGGGATTTGATTTCGTCTATTGAGGATACTGCGCGTGAACATCTGACTTTGCAGTCGGAAAGTTCAAGCGTCAATGCGGTTATTCTTTGATTGAGCTCAACGGAAAGGCGTGAAAACTCCTCGTTTGAAGAGAGAAGAGAATTCATCTCGTCTGTTACTTTTCTCAACTGCTCTTTTTTATTTTCAATCTCTTTTTCACTCTGCTCTATGAATGCTGTTTTTTCCTCAATCTGCAAGTGAATTGAAACATTGGAATCATCCGCTATTCCTATATCGCCTTTCAACCGCTCTATGGTCTCGTTGTTGTGCGACAGGGAGGTCTGAAGAACAGACACCTCGCCGTCCCTGCGCAACGCTTCCTCTTCAAGCTGCTTTAAGGTATTTCTTATCTGCTCCACTTCAGTATTAATCAGAGCTGTTTTTTCGAGCGTTTCCTCAATCTCTTTTTCAATGTCGGACAGCTCCTTTTCACAGTTTTCATAGGACAGATTTGCTGCGTCTATCCTATGCTCCTGCTCTCTAAGCTCATTTGTAAAGCGGTTAATTTTATTTATCCATACTCCTATTTCAAGTGTTTTCTTCTCATCGGAAAGTTCAAGGAATTTTGCGGCTTTTTCACTCTGCTTTTTCAACGGTTCAACACGGCTTTCAAGCTCACCGAGTATATCAAGAAGCCTTACAAGATTTTCCTGTGCCTGATCAAGCCTTCTCGATGCGTCCGTTCTTTTATGACGAAAAAGGGAGATTCCGGCTGCTTCTTCAAAAAGCTCTCTTCTATCCTCATTTTTCTGAGAAATAATAGAATCTATTTTGCCCTGTCCTACCATGGAATAGCCGTCTGAGCCAAGTCCCGTATCCATAAAAAGCTCATGAATATCACGGCGGCGGACTGTTTCACCGTCAATTTTATATTCACTTTCGCCTGATCGGTAATATCTGCGCGTAACGGTTACAAGCTCTCCCCTGTCCCTGAGCGTATTGTCAGAATTGTCAAGGGTGAGCTGCACCTGGGCAAAACCGAGCGCTTTTCTCGCCGAAGTACCGCCGAAAATGACATCCTCCATTTTCGAACCTCTCAGAGACTTTGTACTCGTCTCACCGAGAACCCAGCGCACCGCATCAGATATATTGCTTTTCCCCGAACCGTTCGGACCGACAACGGCCGTAATTCCCTTGCCGAAGTTAAGCTCCGTTTTATCGGGAAAAGATTTGAAACCCTGCATTTCAAGTGTTCTTAATAGCATTTATACAATCCTCAATTCGTCAACCTCAAGTTGATCGTCAATAACAATTTTTAGAGTATATCCCCTTTTAACCAGGAGATTGATATTGCTCTTTTTGTTGCCCTTCAGTTTTGAAAGGGATCTTGAATTTACACTTATCTGGTATTCAGCAGGAGGTAATTCAAGAATTTTTCTGAGCATAATTTTTGATTTAACCATTTCACCGAAGCTCTCGTGAAATCCACCGCAAAGCATATTTTCGGTGATATCACGGCTTGCGTGAAGCCCGAGCCTTATAATTTTTATACCCGCACCCTCAAACATGGGAACAAGCCTCGCGCAAAGCTCTGCCGACTCCTCTGCGTTGAGCGGCATATACCTGCCGCTTTTATAAAGCTGTTCAAGATATGTATTTTTCAATACAACAGTCGGATAAATCCTTACGGTTCGAGGTGACAGGGAGATGATATCCTGAGCTGTTTTAACCGCTTTTTCCTCTGTATCCTTATAAAGACCTGTCATCATTTGAAGTCCGAGCTCAAAACCGTATTCCTTTATGAGTGCCGATGATTTTTTAATCTCATATGAGGTATGCCCTCTTAAATTCGCTTCAAGGACCTCATCGTCCATACTTTGTGCACCAAGTTCTATGCTTGTAACCGAGTATGCTTTGAGCAGTTCAAGTATCTCATTATCAATATAATCAGGTCTTGTTGAAATTCTTATTCCCTTTACCGAGCCTTGCTTTACATATTCGTATGCAGCCGATAAAAGTTCCGTCATATACACTCTCTCAATTGCCGTGAAAGAGCCGCCGAAAAAGGCAATTTCATACTCGTAATCTTTTCGATTTAACGCCGTGTTTACTACCCTGCGAACATCATCTGCATCCGGCTGTTTTTGAACGCCCGTTATCGTTTTCTGGTTACAGAACGAGCACTGCTGCGGACAACCTCTGTGAGGAACAAAAATACTTATATTTCCTTTTTTCATAATCCCATCAACTTGAGTGCCTCTTTTGCAGCCTCCTGCTCGGCGCTTTTTTTGCTTTTGCCCTTTCCGCGTCCAATCACATTTGAATTGAGATGAACCTCAACTTCAAATACCTTATTGTGGTCGGGACCACTTTCACCTACAAGAACATAATTGACATTCTCATCGGGATTCTGCTGCACAACTTCCTGAAGTGTTGTTTTGTAATCCTTAAAGCTTATATGGTGGGTGTCAAGTGCAGGGCCTAAAAAGGAGAGAATAAACCTTTGAGCCTGTTCAAATCCGCCATCAAGGTATATTGCCGCAATGAGCGCCTCAAAAGCATTTTCGAGAATGGAGGGGCGATCAGCTCCTCCTGTATTGATTTCCCCTTTGCCGAGAAACAGATCATTGCCAAGATTGATTTGCCTTGCAAAGGAGGAAAGACTTTCCGTACACACAAGAGACGAGCGCAGTTTTGACAGCTCGCCCTCGGGCATATCGGGATATTTTTTATAAAGAAACTGGGCAGATACAATTGAAAGCACCGCATCGCCTAAAAATTCCATTCTTTCATTAGATCTGAATTTACTGTGCCTCTCATTTGCAAAGGAGGAATGGGTGAGTGCCTCATTCAGATATTCACGGTTACGAAAAGAATAACCAATTCGTTGCTCAAGAGTTTTCATTACTGAGTAACTTCCTTTAATGATTTTTCGATTTTTTCTATAAAATTGTTTTCCAAAAACCAGACCGCCTGCTTTATGGCATTTTTAAAGGTTTTTGCATCGGAGGAGCCATGTGCTTTGATAACGGGCTTTTTGACACCCAGAAGAACCGCACCGCCGTATTCTTTATAATCAAACTGCTTTTTCATATCGTCAATGCCCTTTTTTACACCGAGATACGACAGCTTTGTCAAGGTGCTTTTCATAAATACATCCTTAATGCCGTTCATAAGCACCTTTGCGACACCTTCATATGTTTTCAGTATAATATTGCCGGTAAAGCCGTCTGACACAATAACATCGGCATCACCGAACGGTATCTGCCTTCCCTCAATATTTCCGATAAAATTATATGGAGCGTCCTTCATAAGCGCATATGCTTCCCGTATAAGCGGAGTACCCTTTGTTGACTCCTCACCGTTGTTTGCAAGTGCAACCCTTGGATTTTCATATTTGAGAATATGTCTCATATACAAATCGCCCATACTGCCGAACTGGTATAAAAATTCGGGTCTGCACTCGGAATTCGCTCCGCAGTCAATAAGAAGTATCGGTTTTTTTGCGCTCGGCATAATGGTTGCTATCGCTGGTCTTTTTATACCCTTGATTCTTTTAGTAATCAGCGTTGCTCCGACCGTAACGGCTCCTGTGTTACCCGCACTTACAAATGCATCTCCCTTGCCCGCGTTGAGCAGGGCAAAACCCTTTGCCATAGAGGAATCGGCTTTGGATTTCATAACAGATTTTGCGTCGTCGTGCATTGTGATAACGCTTTGGGCATCAACAATTTCCGTTCTTTTCAATGTGATATTGTTCTGCCTCACGCACTGCTCAATTTCTTCTCTGTTTCCGACGAGCACAATGTTAAGTAAATATTCGTCAACAGCAAGCATCGCACCCTTGATTATTTCAAGCGGTGCATTGTCTCCTCCAAAAGCATCAACAATAATTTTCATGTTTACAAACTCTCCATTGATGTGTCCAGCGAGCTCAGCGCTCTCTCAGACAGTGCCTTGTATCTTTCTTTTTTATCTTTTATTTTCGGCTCTATGGGAGGCAGAATACCGAAATTCGCACCTAAAGGTTGAAAATTTTTTACGCTTGTATCACTGATGTATTCACTCAATGCACCGAGCATGGTATCATTTTTTAATACAAACGGAGATTTATTTTCTGCCCTTCTCACAGCATTGATACCGGCAAGAATACCGCTTGATGCCGATTCCATATATCCCTCAACACCGGTGATTTGACCGGCAAAAAATATGTTAGGATTTTTCTTCAATGAAAAATCGCTGTTTAAAAGCTGAGGCGAATTTATAAATGAGTTTCTGTGCATTACGCCGTATCGAACAAACTCTGCATTTTCAAGCCCCGGTATCATGGAAAATACTCTTTTCTGCTCGCCGAATTTCAAATTTGTCTGAAAGCCGACAAGATTAAACATTGTGCCCTTTGCATTTTCACGGCGAAGCTGAACGCACGCCCATGGTCTGTGCCCCGTATCGGGATCAACAAGTCCCACCGGCTTCATAGGACCGAAGCGAGGAGCGTCAAATCCGCGTTTTGCGAGTTTTTCAATTGGCATGCATCCCTCATACACATCAAAATCGTGTATCACGGAACTCTTTGCATGAATGAGTTCATTTATAAATTTTTCATATTCGTCCTTATTGAACGGGCAGTTAAAATAATCATCACCGCCGCGGTCGTACCGTGATGCGCTGAAAACCCTGCTCATATCAATGCTGCGGGCAGTTACAATAGGTGCTGCCGCATCATAAAAGGAAAGGTAATTTCCTGTAATCAGCTTTATATTTTCGGCAAGAGCACCATCCGTCAAAGGTCCTGTTGCAACAATAATCAGCGTATCATCAGACTCGATTTTTTCAACAATCTTGTTTACAACAGTTATATTTTTATGTGTTTTGATTTTATCGGTAATTTTTTTGGAAAATTCATTTCTGTCTACAGCGAGAGCGCCCCCGGCAGGGACTGCACATTCCCTTGCAATGGGAACGGTTAAAGAACCGAGACGATTCATCTCTTCCTTAAGCAAGCCGGCGGCACTTTCTATTCTCATCGCTTTCAATGAATTTGAACAGACAAGCTCCGCAAACAAATCCGTTTTATGCGCAGGCGAATGATTTAAAGGCTTCATCTCATAAAGCGCGACATCATATCCTGCCTGCGCTATATGCCATGCGGCTTCTACGCCTGCAAGACCTGCTCCTATAACCTTGAATTTCATAATGATTCTTCGTCCGTTTTCTTCTTTTTCAAGGCAGGCTTTGTAAAACCGCAGCCCTCCGTGTCAGGGCAGTAAAGGACATTGCCCCTGCGCCTGAAAAGCGATTTTGAACACTTTGGACAAATCTCATCTGACGGGGCGTCCCATGTCATAAAATTACATTGCGGATAATTTGAACAGCCGAAAAATGATGTTCCGCGCTTTGTTTTCTTTTCAATAACATCACCGCCGCACTCCGGACACTTTGCCTTTGTTTTATACACAAGCGGTTTTGTATTCTTACATTCAGGATAACCGGGGCAAGCGAGGAATTTACCGAATCTGCCTACCTTGATAACCATATTTCTGCCGCATTTTTCGCAGATAACATCCGTTTCCTCTTCCTTGAGTTTAATTTTAACACCCTGCATTTCAGCTTTTGCTTTTTCAAGAGGCTTTTCAAAGTCGTCATAATACAGCCGTATCATATCCTTATAATTCTTTTCTCCGCTGTCAATTTTATCAAGATCGGCCTCCATTTTTGAGGTGTATTTTACATTTACTATGTTAGGCATTTTATCCTCAAGAAGATTTATAACTGCCTCACCGAGCTCTGTCGGCACAAACTGTTTACCATCGCGTTTTACATACTCCCTGTTGAGAATCGTTGATGTTATGGTAACATATGTCGAAGGGCGTCCTACACCGTTTTCCTCAAGAGCTTTTGTAAGCGACGCCTCGGTATATCTTGCGGGAGGTTGGGTGAAGTGCTGATTGCCGAGAATGCTCTTGAGTTTCAGAACATCACCCTGCTTCATTGCAGGAAGCGAAGAGGCAGAATCCGTCTTTTCTTCGTCGCCTTTTTCCTCATAAAGAGCAGTAAAGCCGTCAAATTTGACTGTATAACCGGTTGCCGTAAAAAGGTACCCGTTGGCAGAAATCTCTATTTTCATTGTCTCCTGAAGGCAGACCTCCATAAGAGACGCAATAAACCTCTCCCAGACAAGCTTATATATCTTGTACTGGTCGGTCGTCAGGTATTGCTTAACCGAATCGGGCGTAACATTCGGCATGGATGGTCTTATCGCCTCATGTCCGTCCTGTATATTGCTCTTAGATTTAAAATATCTCGGCTTTTTAGGAAGATACTTTTCACCGTAGGTATCAAGAATATACTGATTTCCCGCTGCCCTTGCCTCCTCGGAAATACGCAGGGAGTCTGTTCTCATATATGTTATGAGACCGACCGTTCCGAGTTCACCCGCATCAACACCCTCATAAAGCTCCTGCGCCGCTTTCATTGTCCTTCTTGCCTGAAAAGAGAGCCGGCGTGAAGCCTCCTGCTGAAGTGTGGAGGTTATAAACGGAGGAGTGGGACTTTTTTTTCTGCTGCCTTTTTTAACGCCCGTTACTATAAACTCAGCATTCTCAAGCTCTGCGAGAATTTTGTCGCTGTGCTCCTTATTTTCAATTTTTATCTTTTCCTTTTCCCTGCCATAAAGCGAAGCGGAAAACGCCTTTCTTTCAGGAGGATTTGTAAATTTCGCGTCAATCGACCAGTACTCCTCCGGTTTGAAAGCCCTTATTTCCTCCTCGCGATCAACAATCAGTCTGAGTGCGACCGACTGAACTCTTCCCGCCGACAAACCTCTTCTTATTTTCTGCGATATAAACGGTGAGAGCTTATACCCTATCAGTCTGTCCAGAATTCTTCTTGCCTGCTGCGCATTTACAAAATCAATGTCGATTGCTCTTGGCTGAGCCATTCCGCTTTTTACGCCGTTTTTTGTAATTTCATTGAAGGTTACTCTGTTTTTGTCGTTCATATCAAGATCAAGCAGCGTTGCCAGATGCCATGATATAGCCTCTCCTTCGCGGTCAGGGTCCGTTGCGAGATATACATAATCAGCCGAATCGGCTTTCTTTTTTAGATCTTTTACAAAATTTTCCTTTCCCTTAATAATTGCATATTTCGGTTCAAAATCATTTGCAATATCAACACTGAGTCTTGCCGCGGGCAAATCTCTGACATGACCCATTGAAGCAATAACCTCATATCCTCTTCCGAGATAGCCTTTTATATTTTTTGCCTTTGCAGGCGACTCAACGATAACTAACTTAGACATATTTTTTTCCTTTCAGGATAATTTGTATCTTTTGCCGGAGGCACTTTTAATCATATCAAGTATTTCAAGCTGCGTCAGCGCCGCTACAACCTCGCTGCTTGCAAGACCTGTTTTTTCGATTATTATATCAATATGCACATATTCCTCACTCAAAGCATCATAAACCGTTTTAACGCCTTTTGAGAGTGTACTTTTATTTTTTTCTCTTTCAAGACGCTTTTGTCTCCCGATCTCAAGATTGTCAAAGGAGTATTTGTCCTCCTGCTTTTCAATATTCGCTTCAAATGAATGATGATCGGCAATAAGTTCATCAATACTGCTGACTTTTGAAATATCTATACTGTCAAAGCGATTTGCATAACAATCAAGAATCTGAGACGGTCTGGTGGCAACAAGTGCACCGTCTTCAATCAGCTTATTGGTTCCTGCAAAATCCGTTGAAAGAACAGACGCCGGAATGGCAAAAACATCTCTCCCCTGCTCCAGAGCAAAATTCGCAGTGATAAGACTTCCGCTTTTAAGACCCGCCTCCGTCACAAGAACTCCGAGAGACAGACCGCTTATGATTCTGTTTCTCAAAGGAAATGTTCTGCGCCCAGCATTTGTAAAGGGAGGATATTCTGTCACAAGTGCACCGTTTTCTTTGATGGATTTTCTGAGGGGTGAATTTTCCATCAAATATTTTGTTCCGAGACCGCAGCCCAAAACGGCAATCGTTTTACCTCCCGCCATAAGCGCACCCTTATGAGCAGCCGTATCAACGCCGAGCGCTCCGCCGCTTACAACAACAGCACCTACCTGTGCAATCCCTTTGCTCATTATGTGCGTAACCTTGATTGCATATTCGCTTGCCTTTCTGGTTCCGACAATTCCTATCGTAACAAGATTGTCAATATCAGGCAAAGTACCGTCAACATACAGCACGGCAGGCGGATTATATATTTCTTTGAGCCTGTTCGGATATGCTTCGTCCTCAAAATCAATGATCTGCCAGCCGTTTTTGTCACAGGTATATATAATTTCATCTATATCCGTGAGTTTTGTCTGTTCAAGGCAATTTATATTCTTTGAGGTCAGTGCGGGGCTCATTCTCCACTCAAGTATATTTGCATTATAAAGCTTTTCGGCACTGCCGAATTCCTCGATTATTCTGTTGATACAAGCACCCTCACCGAGAGCCCTCTGCAACCAGAGCCAGTATCTTCGCTTATTGCTCATCGAAGCATCTCCCACATTAGTATAGAGGCGGCAACCGAAGCATTGAGGCTTTCGGCTCTTCCGGGCATCGGTATGGTAATCAGCTTACTGCAAACAGACAAAACTTCTTTGCTTATGCCGTTTGCTTCGTTACCTATAATACATATTGACGATCCGCTAAAATCTGTATCTGTCAGCTTTTCAGCGTCAGAATCGGGAACAGCCGCGTAAATATGAAAACCGCTGTTTTCCGCGTGTAACAGAAAATCAGGCAGATTTTCCGTTTCCATTACCTGAATACGCAGCATGGAACCCATTGAGGCCCTTAAAGCTTTCGGATTATAGATATCACAGCCGCCGCATATAATCATCCCGTCCATTCCCAGTGCCTCGGCAGTACGCGAAATCGCGCCGAGATTTCCGGGATCTTGGACATGATCAAGGGCGATATACTTCTTCCCCGTCAGGGAGGAAAATGTATTTTCTTTTATTTTGCACACGGCAAAAATTCCTTGCGGATTGTCGGTATCCGTAATTTTATCACAGATTTCTTCTGATATGATAAAAGATTTTTCGCTTTTTTGAACCATTGCATCCGCAGCTTTTTTATTTTTATCAAACTGCGTCTGCGTTATGAGAAAATATTTTATATCATAAAACGAATTAAGGACATCAAAAACAAGTCTTTCTCCCTCAATGACGAAGAGTCCCCGGGCTCTGCGCTGTTTGGAGGAGGAAAGAAGCTTTTTAATGTCCTTTATCAGATTATTATTTTTACCTGTGATTTTTTCCATACACAACTCCAAAAAAGCGTGCCAATAATTTATATAAGTTTAAAGAAATCACTGACTGTATTCAAATTATTAATATATTACATTAATATAGAAAAAATTTCAATAGTAAAAATAAAAAATACATCGGGCTTTATATAAAAACAGAACGCCGTTAAATAGCAGCGTTCCGAAATTTACAATTATTAAGTTAAAGCGCAGCCTTTGCTGTTTCAACAAGTGTTGAAAATGCGGCAGGATCCGAAACGGCGATTTCGGAAAGCATCTTTCTGTTAAGATCAATGCCCGCCTTTTTAAGGCCGTTCATAAAGGTTGAATAATTTGTGCCGTTGAGCTTACAGGCAGCAGAAATACGGGTAATCCACATTTTTCTGAAATCTCTTTTCTTCTGCTTTCTGCCGATATAAGCGTACTGTCCGCTTTTCATAACAGCCTGTTTTGCTGTTTTAAAAAGGCGGTGCTTTCCTCCGTAATAGCCCTTAGCAGCCTTTAATACTTTTTTTCTTCTTTTGCGAGTCGCCATAGCGCCTTTGATTCTTGCCATTTTAAATACCTCCGAGTTTATGTTATGGCCTGCTTAAGCAAGCGTTATAATTCTTATTTATAAGGGATAAGTCTCTTGCACTGCTTCTGATTCGTGACATCTGCAACTGCTGTTTTGCGAAGATTCCTCTTGCGCTTTGTTGACTTCTTTGTAAGAATGTGTGAGGTATAAGCATGAGCACGCTTAACCTTGCCGCTTTTTGTTGTTTTAAAACGCTTTTTAGCGCCGCTGTGTGTTTTAATCTTTGGCATAATTTATTCCTCCGTATAAATGTATTAATTCTACTTTGACTGTCTTGGAGACAAAAACATAAGTATCTGCCTGCCTTCAAGCTTTGGCGCCTTATCCACAACAGCTTCTTCCTCAAGCTGGGCAGCAAAGCGTTTCATATTATCAACGCCGAGTTCGGAATGAGTCATCATTCTGCCCTTTAGCCTTATTGAGACTTTGAGCTTGTGACCTGAAGCAAGAAATTTTTTAGCCTGATTAACCTTTGTATTGAAATCACCCACATCAATCGTAACAGACAGACGAATCTCCTTCGTTTCAATCTGCTTTTGATTTTTACGGTTTTCCTTTTCCCTTTTAGACTGCTCATAACGGTATTTTGAATAATCCATTATTTTGCATACAGGAGGCTTTGCCTGAGGCGCAATCTTAACTAAATCAAGATCACTCTGTTCGGCAAGATTAAGCGCCTGAGCTGCGCTCATAATGCCGAGCTGCTCACCGTCAGCTGAAATAACTCGTAATTCCTTGTCCTTGATTTCGCCATTAATCTGCTGGGCTTCCTTGCTGATAAAAAACACCTCTTGAAATAGAATATAATAAAAGTGCGAACGCAAAACATCCGCACTCCGATAATCAAAATAAATGATTGCCCTTTTTGCAAAAACTCGAGGGGAGAACGGCTGCGTTCTTCTTTGTTGTGCAAATATATTAGCACACCCTTGCAGATTTGTCAACCTCTATTTTGATTGAATAGCTGTTTTTTTCCTGTTGCACAGATAATCTATCACTACTCCGAGAAGAATGGTGAAAACAATAATTGCCACAACCGTCATTCTGTTTGTCAAATCAAACTGCTCTCTAATCAATTTTCTCGTTACATTCTGGCAGAGATATACGGTGAGACTTATTCTTCCCAAGTACCTGACAAAAGAATTATTGTAAATAACCGATGTGAAATCTCTGCTGAAGCAAATCGCAACGGCAACTGCCATAATCAATACAACAATTCCCTCATACTTCTTGCTCAATGTTGATACAATAAACAGCAGGGATATAATCCAGCAAATATTTTCGACTGCGATCAAAAGTCTTTTCTTTAAAACAGAAAGCTCGGCATTCCTGATAGTTTCGGAAATGGTGAAGCAAAATACACCAAGCAATATAACCGCAAGCGCACGCAGATTGCTTGGCGCTATAATAGGATCAAGCTCTCTGGAGGATGGGAGCTGATTGTATTTATTTATCAGATAGCCGATTAAAAGCACCGAGCCCGCAGGAGCAATGACTTTTGAAGTGAGATCAAAATTTTTCAAAAGCAGAGGATACAGAATCACGAGCGCAAAAAACATGGACGCCAGATACCATTCAACCGCTATAAAATAACCGTTTGACAACCCTATACTCTGCAAAAAGAACACGCTCGGCAGCCGGTCCATAAATTTATCAAAATCAAGCTTTCCGGCGTAGATGAGATAGGCAATCATCAATCCGACAACAATAAAATGAGGGATAAGGACTGTGTTGATTTTTTTAGCCATAAAATGAAATGTCGATTGACCTATGGACTTCTTTTGATCACAGATTTTATATGCGCTTTTCGCTGTCAGGTATCCAGTTACAAGAAAAAGAATTCAACGCCCGTTCTCCCGTGAGCGAAAAAGGATATATTATCGCTT
Source organism: uncultured Clostridia bacterium (assembly GCA_947628175.1). GTDB lineage: Bacteria > Bacillota > Clostridia > Oscillospirales > Acutalibacteraceae > Eubacterium_R. The sequence goes on from CANQZA010000008.1 coordinate 21,129, forward strand.
AATAATTTTTTTCCGTCCCATAAATCACTGTTGATGTGATACAACAAAATACTGATACAAAACACAAAACGCATCAATTCTATTTTACCGTTTCGTTTCATAGTTATATACTCCCTCCCGTCATATAATCTTTATATTTACAACATTTTGCTTTTTATTCCCACGGAAACTGCTGTTTGAGCTTTTCAAATTCATTATAGTCTTTTGCGAAATGAAATTCATTTTGCAGATCCGAGAAAAAGTAATAATAATCTGTGTCTGAATGATGGATGACAGCATCAATATTTTCCGTTCCGGGATTGCATATCGGTCCGCTCGGCAGAGCATCACATTTATAAGTGTTGTAGGAATTTATAACATCCTCCTCAAATCCGTGCTCTCTCAAAGCATTACCGTAAAAAATGGTAACATCGGACTGAAGCTTCTGATTGATATTCAACCTGTTTATAAAAACAGACGCGATATTTTCGGCAACACCTCGGCCGAGCGTTTCTTTTTCCACAACAGACGCAAGCGTAATAAGCTCGTACATTGTCCAGTCATTTTGCGTACAGTATTCGCTCCATTTGTCACTTATGTGCGATTCAAAAACATCAAGCATCGTATCAACAACATCAAACGCAGGTGTGTTCTCCCCCAAATCATATGTTGCGGGAAACAGGAAGCCCTCAAGCGGATATGCTATCAGAGCATTGTCGGGAATTGTGTTAAGAAAGGTATAGTCATATTTGCCCGGATCCTTACACGCCTCAAGGAAATCGTCTTTGGAGCAGATACCGTTTTCCTCCATTGTATCTGCAATATCAAAAACAGTATCCCCCTCAGGAATACATACAGATACCGTTTTATGTGACACATCCGGATTCTGGAGTTTTTTGGCAATTTCCGCATAACTCATATTTGATGTCAACTTATATTCTCCGTTTATAAAAGTAAAATCGGGATAATGCCTGTCCATCCAGTAGCACCACAGTGTATCACTTATTATGATTTTATTGTTCATCAGATCTTTTGCTACCTCATACTGAAAATCCGATGATTCAATGTTCAATGTATACTCGCCTGCACTTTCATCCGTGCCGTTAATATCTCTCTGTATATAAGACCATGCAAAAAATCCGAATACACCGCCGAGTATAAATATAAGAATGATTATAATTGGTATAAAATGATTCTTTTTCTTTTTTTCTTTCATAATTTGCTCCTTGAAATACGCATCGGTATATGCGGCAGTCCTCTGTCTGTTATTTCACTGCCTATCACTACAAATCCCATCTTTTCATAAAAGGGCACAGCGTGCTTCTGCGCATCTACAAATACTGTATCTGCCCCTTGGTCAAATGCCTTTTTAATCAGCGTTCCTGCAATCGTTTTGCCTAATCCCTTTCCCCTGTACTGTTTAAGTATCGCTACTCTCGAAAGCTTAAATCCTTTATCATCAGCTATAAGTCGCGCGGTTGCAACAGGTTCTTTATCCATATATAAAAGGGCATACAGGCTTTTTCCATCACCTCTGTCGTAACAGTCAAATTCCTGAGCTTTATCCGCTCCCTGTTCCTCAATAAAAACGGTTTTTCTAATATTTATAATATGTAGAAATTCTTTATCATTAGGCGTAATATATTTTATTTCTGTCATTTTACCTCGTGCACCTTGAGCATATTTGTTGTTCCCGATATTCCCAGTGGAATTCCGGCGGTAATTACAACCACATCACCGCTTTTTATTGCGTTTGCTTTGAGAGAAACATCTACGGCATGATTAAAAAGCTCATCCGAATTATCCTTCAAATCGCATTTTACCGGAAAAACGCCCCAGCTCAAATTAAGCTGGCGCCATACCTTATCGCTTATTGTAGCACCTATGATCGGTGTATAAGGTCTGAATTTTGAAATCATACGGGCTGTTGTTCCACTTTTTGTAACGGTGATTATCGCAGAGGCACAAAGGTCGTGTGCGGTTGTCACGGTAGCATGACCAATGGCCGATGTAATATTTTTTGCACTGATTTCCGTATAAAATTTGTTGAATCGTTTTATATAGTCGATATCCTGCTCGGTTGTCGACGCAATAGTCTGCATAGTCTCAACCGCCTCAACAGGATGCGCTCCTATTGCCGATTCACCTGAAAGCATAATAGCGCTTGTTCCGTCGTAAATTGCATTTGCAACATCTGTAATTTCTGCTCTTGTTGGGCGCGGATTTGTAATCATGGACTCCAGCATCTGCGTTGCGGTAACAACAATTTTGCCTGCTTCATATACCTTTTTTATAATCATCTTCTGAATAGCGGGAATTCGCTCAAAATGAATTTCAACACCCATATCGCCGCGTGCGACCATAATTCCGTCTGCAGCGGCAATTATTTCATCAATATGTTCAACGCCCTCCATATTTTCTATTTTCGCAATAATTTTAACATCTCTCCAACCTATTGCATCGGTATAATTACGCAAAATCGTGATATCTGTTGCGCTTCGTACAAAGGATGCAGCAACAAAATCAAAATCATTATCTTTTCCGAATTGAAGGTCCGCCATATCTCTTGACGAAAGATACGGCATTTTCAGGCTTATTCCGGGAACATTAAGCCCCTTGTGATTTGTCAGCAGACCTCCGTCAACAACTGTACAGTGAATATCCGTACCGGATATGCTGTCAACGATCATAGAGACAAGGCCGTCATTTATAAGGATTGATGTTCCCTTACAGACATCTGCCGGAAGTCCTTCATAATTAATGCTGCATTTTTCATTTGTTCCTAAACACGGCTTGGTTGTCAGGGTGAATTTTTCACCCTGATGCACAATAACACCGTCGGGATTTTCAAAATCACCTATTCGCACTTCAGGTCCTTTTGTATCAAGAAGTGTTGCAATAGGAAGATTCAGCTTATTTCTGATTTGAACAAGCTCATCGAGCCTGGCCTTATGAATTGCATAATCTCCATGGCTGAAATTGAACCTTGCCACATTCATTCCCGCACGAAGCATATTTTCAAGCACCTTAGGATTATCTGTTGAAGGACCGAGGGTGCAGATTATTTTTGTTTTTCTCATTTTTATCTCCATAGTGTAAAGAAATTTTTGGAATAAATATCAAGCTTTGCCGCAAAAGCTTCTTTGTATGTATGATATCACAAATATATTAAATTGCAACAAAAAACAGTCAAAATAGCTGACTGTTTTTTGCACTAATCAATTTTATCTTGATATAATTTCGGGCTATGCGCAGTGTTCTGTTTCATTTGACTGTCATCATTAGTTACTCAAAACATATTTGAGCAGTTAAATTTATGTAATAATTGATATGACTCAACCAATTTTAATGTTGACTATTCATGCAATATTGTCTATTATAATACTAAAAATTACAAGGATACTTGTTATGAATAAATTAAAAATAAAAAAAATGAAACTAATGGATATTCCATTCTGTGCAAAAGTCATTCGAAACGGATTTTCTACCGTTGCAAATGAATTTCATTTAACAGTAGATAATTGTAAAACAAACGGAGCTTTTATTAAAAGCAGTAAACTGTTACAAGAAAAATCCAAAGGAACAGAATTTTTTTATCTTTTATACAATATGAAAAAAATAGGATTTATGGGAATAAAACAAATCGACAGCAACGCATATGAAATTCAAAAAATAACTATATTACCTAAATATAGACATAACGGATTTGGTGCAATGCTTTTAAATTATGCAATAGAATATGCAGAAAACCGTAATGCAGAATTCATTAATGTCAATATAATAAATGAAAATTTAAAATTGAAACAATGGTATCTAAATAATGGATTTAAATTTCTTTATACCGAAAAATTTGACACATTACCATTTGTTGTAGGATATATGTCGTATAAGATAGAAAAGGACAACGAATAGGTTGTCCTTTTACGAATTTGAATTTTTAGACAATATTTTATACGGCATTACCTGAAAAAATAGGTGATTTTAAGACAAAAATATGCAGTTAATGATAATTGTATCTATATTTCAGAAGAAGGTTTACTACAGCAAAACTCTTACAAAAGATACTGTTATAATGGATAACGGAGATTACATTTGGGTGGTCTATAAAAATAACAACATAAATCCTATCCGCATTCAACCGAAAATCATGCGGCTGATACAAAAGTTTCAGGACACCCTTTTTTCAAGGGTGTCCTGAGCATATAAGCTATTATGGTGAAGACGAGTGGACTTGAACCACCGACCCCTTGCATGTCAAGCAAGTACTCTAACCAGCTGAGCTACGCCTTCGTATATTTTGTTTTACAACACCGCAGGCATATAAACCTGCGGTGTATGGAGCTGGTGATCAGACTTGAACTGACGACCTATTGATTACGAATCAATTGCGCTACCAACTGCGCCACACCAGCAGATATTATCTTGTTAATATTCTGCGGTACAGTGTGACACAAAGCATCCGTGCCGCAGAATTTAAAATGAAAACTTTTATTTGCCGTTTGAATAATCACCGCTATTATCCTCGTGATACTCAGCGGTTGTTTCATACGCATCAGGCTCTTCGGGAATAACTATAGCACATATTATATAAATAAGCAACCCCGGAATAGCAGTTGAACAAACAGAAACAATTGCCCAGATAAGTCTTACAACACTCGGGTCAACATCAAAATACACCGCCAAGCCGCCGCAGACGCCTGAAATTTTCCTGTCGCTCTTACTTCTGTAAAGCTTCTTCATATACATCCTCTTCTCAAATTCATTGCTATTATACTACTAATTTCACAATAATTCAATAAGCTTTTGAAAAACAAATTCCACACTTGATTTTCTTACCTGATTTCTGCCGATTTCACCGAACTGCATCGTATAGGTCTTTGTCGTATTGTTTATGCAAAATCCGAAGCATACCATCCCAACGGGTTTTTTGGCAGTCCCTCCGCCGGGTCCCGCCACTCCCGTAATTCCGACGCCGACCTCACTTTTTGCCGTTGCGGCAACACCCTGCGCCATTTCAAAGGCAACCTGCTCACTGACTACGCCGTATTTAAGAATGGTATCCGGATTTACGCCTATAAATTCCATTTTCGCCTCATTGGCATAGGTAACAAACGATACATTGAGCACCTTTGATACATTTGTGACATTGACAAGGTTGCCGCAGCAAAGACCTCCCGTGCAGGATTCCGCGAAAGAAATATGGTATTTTTTCTCAAGCAGCTTGTCCACTACACATTCTTCAAGAGCCATTTCATCAGATCCTTTATTAATCTTTAATACCGTTTTGCAGTTTTGCTGCCGTAAGCGTATTCTCCATAAGCATTGAAATAGTCATAGGACCTACTCCTCCGGGAACGGGAGTAATGTAGGAACATTTATCCTTAACACTCTCAAAATCAACATCGCCGCACAGTTTTGCATTTTCATCTCTGTTCATGCCGACATCAATTACAACTGCGCCTTCTTTAACCATATCGGCAGTTATAAATTTTGCCTTTCCAATAGCCGCAACAAGTATATCGGCTTCTTTCGTAATGTCTGAGAGATTTTTTGTTTTTGAGTGCGTTATCTCAACCGTTGCATTTGCGTGAAGCAGAAGCATTGCCATAGGCTTTCCGACAATATTGCTTCGTCCAACGACTACTGCTTTTTTCCCCTCGATCTCTACACCTGTTGCATGAATCAGCTCCATCACACCCGCAGGGGTGCAAGGCAGAAAATGATAATCTCCTATCATAATTGCACCCACATTTACGGGATGGAACGCGTCAACATCCTTAACGGGATCAATAAGATTGATTACCTCTTTATCATCAAGATGGGAGGGCAGAGGAAGCTGGCACAGAATTCCGTTTATCTCCTCTCTGCCGTTGAGCTCTTTAACAAGACAATTGAGCTCCTCCTGCGTGGTGTTCGCAGGCAGTGCAAATTTTTCGCTGTAAAAGCCCACCTCCGCACATGCCTTTTCCTTGTTTCTAACATAAACCTGAGAGGCAGGATCATCGCCTACAATTATTACCGCAAGCCCGGGAATAATTCCCTTTTCTTTAAGCTTCTTCGTCTGATGCGCAACCCTTTTTCTTACCTCAGCCGATACTGCTTTACCATCAATTATTTGTGACATTTTCATTCTCCGTATTCTTTTCTTCAGTATTATTCATCGCACTGACAGGCGTTATTTTCAGTCTGTCAGGCAAAGTGCCTTTTTTGAGCCTTACAAAATTATATATTATACATACAAGCGCTGCTATTACAATAATCAGCGACAAAAGCTGACTTGCCCTTATGCTTGTATCTCCGATATAAAGGGAGTCGGTTCTGAGACCCTCCACAATCATTCTCTCAAATCCGTACCATACACCGTAAAGCAAAAAGATTTCGCCTTTAAACTTTCTATGCTTTTGAACAATATAATTGAGTATGAAAAAACCGAGGATACACCACACGCTCTCATATAAAAAGGTGGGATGAACCGACATATCCGGATTAACATCCATTCCCTTCTGCGCAAGGGCAGACGAATTTGCTTCAAGCGTATCGTGAATTTTCAGACTCCACATACGAAACAGCGCTGTATCTGTATTTGAACCAAAAGCCTCCTGATTAAAGAAATTGCCCCATCTGCCTATGCCTTGTCCTATAAGAAGACCAAGCGCTCCGAGATCAAGAAGATTTCTGAAATCTATTTTTCCGGTTTTACAGCCTATCGCTGCTCCTATCAACGCGCCGATTATGCCGCCGTAGATTGCTATGCCGCCGTTCCATATCTGAGGGATTTCCGCAAGATGTTCTTTATAATAGGACCACTCAAATATTACATAATATGCCCTTGCACAGACAATACCGAAAACGGTTCCCCAGATGAGAACATCTGTCATCCCGTCAAGGCTCATTTTCCATTTATAAGCCATTCTGCCGCCATAGAGCACGGCGAGTGCAAATCCGAATGCAATAATGATTCCGTACCAATGCACCTCATATCCGCCCACTGAAAAAGCAACCGATGGCAAATCAAAATCTATTCCAAGTCCTTCAAAATATACTCTTGTATAATCACTCATTTGTTTTCTCCCTGACGACCGAAAGTGCGCTGTATTGCTCAAACATAATTTCGGACAATCTTTTTTCTATATCCTCTTTTGTGACGGTTTTATAAATATCTATGGCGTCAAAGATATTATATCCGCCGAAATGAGCGCTTATAAATCCGTTTGCAATTGAGTCAATATCATTATACTCCATTATCTCCCGTCCGTAAAGAGAGCGGCGCACTGTCTCAAAAAGCTCATCATCTATTCCGTCTTTTTTAAGACGCTCAACCTCTTTTTTGATCTCGACGCAAACTGCTTCGGGATTTTTGCTTTCACCGTCAAATAGTATTGCCTCATAACCGTAACCGATAAAATACTCCTTTGAAAAGCTTGAATTGATAAGTTCCTTTTCAAAAAGAGAGGTATAAAGTCTTGAGGTATCTCCGGCAATGATTTCAAGTAAAATATTTGTCTGCACAATTGTTTCAATATCCTGAACAGGCTTTTTGCATTTTTCCTTATATCCGAAAGAAAAAACAGGCATACGCATTGCAAGATTATATTCACAGTAATCGGATACAATTTCTTCAGGCTCATCATCAAATGAGCGCTCAATGGTGAGCGGTTCGGCAGGCTTCAACATTTTATCACACACATCAATAACCTGCTGCGGTGTAACATTTCCCACAACCGCAAGAGCCATATTGTTAAGATTATAAAATGTGTTATAGCAATCATAGAGGAGCTTGTCGGTAATCTGCGCAATGGAGTTGACAGTTCCCGCGATATCAATTCTGACAGGGTGCTTGTGATAAAGCAGCTTTAAAAGATTGAAGGTGCTCATCCAGCCTGCAACATCATAATACATGGTAATTTCCTGCCCGATAATCCCCTGTTCCTTTTCAACCGTTTCCTTTGTAAAATAAGGATGTGTTACAAAATCAAGGAGTATTTCAAGGGAATCATCAAAGTTATCGCTACACTGAAACAGGTAACAGGTTTTGTCAAATGAGGTATACGCGTTTGCCGACGCGCCTGTCTTTGCATACCGTGCAAACGCATCGAGATCCTCGCTTTCAAAAAGCTTATGCTCAAGAAAATGAGCAATTCCCTCCGGAACGGTTGTCCATTTGTCGGAATCGGAACGCTTAAAGCGTGTGTCTATTGAACCGTATTTTGTACCGAAAACAGCATAGGTGGAGGTATACTTTTCCTTGGGCATTACATATATTTTAAGACCGGATTTATGGTCGATATCATAATATTTTTCACAGAGTGCATTCGATTTGACTTCTTTCATTACTACACCTCCTCATTGCATACAAGTCTGTAAACTGTATCCAGTGTTACAAGCGACGCACAGTGTTCAACCTGCTGCTTTGCAACGCTGTCATTTTCATTTATGGCAGTTTCGGGTGACTTAATATTTTCGTCAGCTATCTGCGCGCTGTACCAATTTTCAAGAGCCTCCGGCGTATCATTAACAGACATTATGGCATCGCGAAGCGCCATTTTGGAGGAGGCAAGTTCTTCATCAAAGTTACCGTTTTTAATTTCATCAAGCTGATGGAGTATCTCTTCTATTGCCTTGTCCATACTTTCCTCATTGCAGCCGCACTGAATCATAATACAGCTTTTCTGCCTTGTGTACCGCGCAGAGCAGTAATAGCAAAGACTCATCTTTTCTCGTACATTGGCAAAGAGCTTTGAATACGGACCTCCTCCGAACACATCACAGAATGTGCGCATTGCCGGTGTAAGCGCATCTTCAGGCTTCAGATTCACACGGAATCCGAGAACAAGCTTACCCTGCTTGACATCCATTCGTTCCGTTTTATCCTTAACATCGTCTGCCCTTGCAACAAACACGACCTTTGGCAGCGGATTGCAGCATCTCTCAACACCGCAAAATACATCAGAAAGATGTTTTTCTATCTTCTCAAAGTCAGCATTACCTATAACACTGACCATCATTCTGCTTTGTGAAAGAAGATTTCTCCACGCATGCAGAATATCACCGCAAGTAAGATTTTTTATATCCTCACGGTCTCCATAGCGGTTAATACCGTAAGGCTCATCCTGAAACATAAGGCTTTCAGCCTGTCTTAAAGCATATATTCTTTTTTCATTCTCCTCAGAATCCAATTTTTCCAAAAGAAGTCTTTTTTCCGCCTCGATATCCTCCGCATAAAAGTTTCCGTTTTCATCAAGCCTTGGCTGAAAAAGAAGGGATGTAAGCAGTTTGACACATGCATACGAAATACTTTCTCCATCGAGGGAAAATCTGTCGTCAAGGCAGGTTACGGCAAGCTTTAACACCTGACATTCACCTGTTTTTGCGACGCTCGGCACAAGGGATGCGCCATACAGATAGGCCAGCCTTTTATTGAGAAGGGAAATACTTGGATACTCACGATTTTTACGAGAAAGCAGATTTATAAGCAGCGCATTTGAAGATACGGTTTCCCTGCTCAGCGGCACTGCAAGACTTACAGAAACCTCATTTGTTTTGAATCTGGACGCATTTACACCCACAAGAGTGATGCCGTCAGCTATTATCTTTTTTGTACAATCCAAATAACATTCCTCCGAAATTGTTTTAAAATCATTTTACAATATAACATATTATCGGCACAATTTCCACTATTTATTTATAATAAAAGGTAAAGAAGTGCAAGAATGAGCATATTATCTGCACCTTCCTTTGATAAAATAAGGATAAGTGCAAGTATAACCAACGATGATTTGTCGTTTTGTGTATCTTCATCTGAGGTCGGAGCAGGTGCATTTTGTTCATCCGACTTCTGATTGCCGGTATTCTGTGCATCATTTGCCACAGGAGGAATACTCGGTTCATCCGACACAAAGCGCGAGGCTCTGCTCTGCATTTCCTGAACTCTTTTTCTTGCTTCGTTAATATCTCTTTCTGAAAAGCCCGGCATTTAAAACAACTCCCTGAGCAGAGGAAGAACCTCAAAAAGTTTTAATATTCTCAACGCCTGATCTGCCTTATTCTGCGTACGCGGATCAAGGTGAGGCTTCAATGCCATAATCAAATCCACATTTTTATTTGATGTATTATTCATTTTTTCAAATATCGTTTTCGCCTTCATTATCATATCAAAATCAATATTATCAAAACCCAATGACGCGGGTATCAGGGAAGAGGCATCCTTGGAGTTATTGCTGTTTTTACTGTTGGTGTTATTGACAGGCGCGGGAGGAGAGGAATCATTTTTTTCAGCCTCGCCTCCCAGAATTGAGGAGGCGACGCCTTTGAGCATATCTATATCCTCTGAAGAAAGATTAGATATAATATCGTTAATATTGTCCATATTATTTTCCTTCCATCAGTTTTTTCATCAGCTCCTTCGCCTGTGGTGTGGAAAGAAGCTTTTCCGTTGCGGACTTATCGCTTAAAACATTTTTCAGTTGTTTTGCCGCATCCGAAGAAAGATTTTTATTTATAAAATCGTCCATATTTCCGTTTTCCGCGGCCTGCTTCATTTTTGAAATATCAATTCCAGTTTTCTTTTGCGCATCCCGCATCATATCATTTATATTGCTATTGTTCATATTCTTCATTGAAAAATCTCCTCTTCTGATATATAATCTAATATAATCTATGAAACAAGGTTGTGTTTTATGAATGAGAATCATTGTCCTTTCAGACTCGCACAAATCAAAGTCAAAGCTTTTTGATATTGTTGAAAAACACATCCACTCCGATTTATTCCTGTTTCTGGGCGACGGAGAAGATGATTTTGATGATGTTATTGCTCTTCACCCCAATCTCAAATATGACAGGGTGGCGGGAAACTGTGACTGGTATTCCTCATATCCGCTTTATAAATCCATTTATGCAGGCGGAAAAAAGATTTTTTTCTCCCACGGTCATCCTTTCAAGGTGAAATTCGGATATGATCAAATTGAACAGGAAGCAAGAAGCGTCAGTGCCGACATCTGTCTTTTCGGTCATACGCATGTGCAGTACACAAACTACAGTGACGGTCTTTATATTATGAACCCCGGTTCGGCGGCAAACAGCGAATACGGAATAATAGATATAACGGATTCGGGAATCATGCTTATCTCTCAGAAGCTCTAACAACTTTCCAAACGGAGCAAACAAAAAAAGGGGGATGTCTCAACCATTACCCGGTTGGGACATCCCCCCCTTGCGCTATCAGTTAAATGTAAATGCTCCGTCTTTAAAATCAACAGTACATTTTTCACCCAGCTTATTTTCAAGTATAAGCTCTGAGAGTTTATCCTCTAATTTTGTCTGTATTGCCCTTCTCAAAGGTCTTGCACCATAAACCTTATCAAAACCCGCGTCGGATATGGCAGATACTGCATTGTCGGTAAATTCAACATCGATTCCCAACTCGCTTACTCTTTTTTTAAGGGATTTGAGCATTCTCTTTGCAATTTCTTCAATATCCTTTTTCTCAAGCTGATTGAAGACAACAATTTCATCCACACGGTTGAGAAATTCCGGTTTGAATGTCTTTTTAAGTTCCGCCATAACAAGATTTTCTATATTCTCCTGTCCGCTGCTGCCATTTCCTCCAAATCCGAGAGCACCCTTAGGGTCGGTTATCTTAGACGCGCCGACATTTGATGTCATAATGATAACAGCATTTTTAAAGCTAACCTTTCTTCCCTGAGAGTCAGTGAGAACACCGTCCTCAAGAATCTGCAAAAGCATATTGAACACATCGGGATGCGCCTTTTCGATTTCATCAAAAAGCACTACCGAATATGGCTTTCTCCTGATTTTTTCGGTAAGCTGACCGCCCTCGTCAAAACCTACATATCCGGGAGGCGAGCCGATGAGCTTTGACACTGTATGCTTTTCCATATATTCGGACATATCAAGCTTGATTATTGCCTCTTCATCGCCGAACATAGCCTCTGCCAAAGTTTTGCACAGCTCTGTTTTGCCGACACCCGTCGGTCCGAGGAAAATGAATGAGCCGATCGGTCTTTTCGGATTTTTAAGTCCTGCCCTGCTTCTTCTGATTGCTCTTGCAACACCTGAAACGGCCTTATCCTGTCCCACAATTCTTTCATGGAGAATCTGCTCAAGATTCAGAAGTCTTTCGGACTCTTCCTTTGTAATCTGATTTGCGGGTATTCCGCTCCATGAAGATACAACCGATGCAATATCCTCAATTGATACCTCTTTGACCTGATGGGATGAAAGATTTTTCCATTTTTCCTTTTCTTCATCCAGAAGCGTTTTAAGACTTTTTTCCTTGTCTCGGATAGCGGCGGCCCTTTCAAAATCCTGTGAGCGGACCGCTGATGATTTTTCCTCCTCAAGAGACTTGAGTTCCTTTTCCATCTCTTTGAGATTATCGGGAACCGTGTACGCTTTCAATCTTACTCTTGACGCTGCCTCATCTATAAGGTCAATCGCCTTATCGGGAAGAAAACGGTCGGCAATATATCTTGATGACATTTTTACAGCGTTTTCAATTGCGCTGTCACTTATTTTAACCTTATGATGAGCCTCATACTTATCTCTGAGTCCCTTGAGAATTTCAACTGTTTCTTCTTCAGTCGGCTCCCCTACCATAACAGGCTGAAATCTTCTTTCAAGCGCCGCGTCCTTTTCAATGTTTTTTCTGTATTCATCAATTGTTGTGGCGCCGATAACCTGAATTTCACCCCTGGCAAGCGACGGCTTGAGAATATTCGCCGCATCTGTTGCACCTTCTGCGGCTCCTGCTCCCATAATCGTATGAACCTCGTCAATAAACAGAATAATATCCTTTGCGGCCTTGACCTCATCCATTGCTTTTTTTATGCGTTCCTCAAAATCACCGCGGTATTTTGTACCTGCAACCATTGAGGTTAAATCAACCGCAACAATCTTTTTATCGGCAAGAAGCTCAGGGACCTCGCCCTTTGTAATTTTAAGCGCGAGTCCTTCGGCAATAGCCGTTTTTCCGACACCCGGTTCACCGATAAGGCAAGGATTGTTCTTTGTCCTTCTTGAAAGAATTTGAATAACCCTCTGTATTTCCTCTTCCCTTCCGATAACAGGATCAATCTGACCGTGCTTTGCAATTTCGGTCAAATCCTTACCGAATTCATCAAGCGTAGGTGTTTTTGATTTCGCATTTTTGCCTCTTTTTGACGAATCCGAAGTCTGACTTCCTCCGCGCCCGAGAGTGTTGACGATTTCTTCAAACAGTCTGTCCTCGTCAATACCGGAGGAATTAATAAATTTAACGGCATAGGAGTCCCCCTCTTTCAGAAGCGCCATAAGCAGATGCTCCGTATCAACAAAGCTGTGAAGCATACCTCGCGCAAACTGAAATGCCATATCCAGAATTTTTTTGCTCCTCGGCGTAAAATCATCGGGCGAGAGTCGTGTCGGTGCTCCGAAACCGATATTTTCTTTTATAAAACTTTCTACATCATCCGCCGTGATACCCTTTTCATCAAGAATGGAATATGCCGTTCCACTGCCTTCTTTCAGAATACCGTAGAGAATGTGCTCACTGCCGATATAATTGTGTCCGAGGTTTTCAGCCTCTCTTATGGCAAGGTTTAAAACCTCATTTGATTTTTGCGTAAAATAGTTAAATCTGTACATTATTTATTCCTCCTTTTAGAGGAAGCCATCTTCCTCTATGAAAGTTGTTGCCTTACATATTGAGCACGCAGTTTATCCGCGTCGTCAACAGAAAAACCCTCCTGGGCACCGGACATAATTGTTGCAGTACCCAGAGAATGAATCATATTCCCTATTTTTTCATATTCTTCCTCGAAGCTTCCCATTGAAATGCCGAGACGCACAAGTGAAATCAGGCAATAAAATTCCTGAAGTTTCAATTTTCTTGCCATTTTAAGTGTACCCATTGCTCTGAAGATTTTATCCTCAAAATCATCAAATTCCATAAGCTCACTGCGAAAAGCTCTTTCCTGGCGAATAATCTGTGTGCAAATGGAATTCAGATTGTCAAGGGCATTTTTCTCTGAAATCCCGAGACTGATCTGATTGGATATTTCATAAAACGAACTTGAAGAGCCGAAAACGGGATTGATTGAAAATCCGAGCTTTCCGAGCATATTGGAAAGGGACGAAACCATCCCCTTTTCCTTTATTGCAGGGATATGAACAAGCATGGACGCCTTGAGTCCGGTTCCGAGGTTCATTGGATTAGAAGTTAAAAAGCCCATTTTTTCATCAAAGGCAATATTCATGCTTTTGATAAAAATGTCATCCATCTCATTTGCCTCATTATATGCCCAATTCAAATCCTGTCCGGGACACATAACACATATGCGTATATGATCGTCCTCGCACAGCATTATCGAAGCATTTTCGTCCTTTGATACAAGAACGGCGGAATATCGGCTCTCCTTTGCGAGCTGGGGACTGATAATTCCCTTTTCGGCAAGTGATATTTTCTCAATGTCTGAAAGCCTGCTGAGCTCAATCATATCAAATTCGCCCGCGAGCGCGGAATTTTTTATTGCGGCAAATATTTTTTTGCATACATTTTTTCTTACCTCGTCACTCATTCTGCAGGGAAACGGCATACCCGCCAAATTCCTGGCAAGTCTGATTTTTGACGAAACAATAACATCGGAATTATTACCCTGACCGCTGTACCACTTATCCATTGCTTTCTCCTGTTATTTTATTTATTTTGTCTCTTATAACCGCAGCATCCTCATAGCGCTGCTGCTCAACGGCATCCTTCAACTGAGCTTTAAGAGAATCAAGTTCGCTTATTTCCTGCTCTTTTTCCTGACCATCCTCACTGTAGGACACATATTTTCCCACATGCTTTGTCTTTCCGTGTATTTTTTTAATGGACGGTTCAAGCCTGTCTGCAAATTTTTCATAGCAGTTGCTGCATCCTATGTGACCGCTGTTTACAATATCACTGAAGGACGAGCCGCAGATGGAACATCTGTCCACACCCGCAAGTGAATTCATTGCGGCAACTCCGGAGCCGAGAAAATTGCCCAAGAAACTGTCTGAGAAAAATTCTCCCATACTCGGCATTCTGAATTCTTCCATTACACCGAGTTCCCGGGCACAGTCACTGCACAGGTGCATTTCCTCACGGTGCCCGTTTATATTCTTTTTGATATGTGTAGTTGCTTCATTTTTGTTACAATGCTGACATAACATAATAGTTACCTCCTAAAAATTAATTATCAAAAGTAAAGCCCGGAATTCATTATTAACTTTACTTTCCAATATATGCAATTAACATTTGTTTAAGCAGATTTGCCCGTATTGAATTTTTCATTTCAGAAGACAAGCCCCTAAAGTTATTGTCTGAGATAACAGACATCATCACTTTGCTTATCTGCTCACTTATAAGACCGTGATAGCTTAGGTTGTGGATATGTGCCTTTGCGCTTTTCTCGTCAATAGATGAACCAACAGAATTTATCAAAGACACAATAGCGTTATCCTTGCTCGACGCTCGTGTTATCAATATACATCCTCCGCCGCCCCGCCTTGATTCAATTCTGTATCCCTGTTCGGGAGTAAACCTGGAGGTGATAACATAATTGATTTGACTGGGTACACAGCCAAGCCGGGCTGCCAAATCATTTCGTTGAATCTGGACAGTGGGTGTTTCATCGTCAAACATATCAAGAATCATATCGGCAATGATATCACTAAGCTTCATTTTTAATCACTTCCCTTTACAGAAATTAGGTTAAGAAGCCTTTTGACTTTGACTTTCTTTGACCTTCTAAATGAATATTAGCACAAAAGTCAGAGAAAGTCAAGAACTTTTTTGACTTTTTCTGACTTTTATTTTTTTCATTTATTCCTTAATTTATTCATATGAAAGAGTGCATTTTTTATAAATAAAAAATGCACCCGGCAAAACCGAGTGCATCTTCTGCATCAAATATCAGTTGCATCCGCAGCCACAGTCATTGTTGCCACCGCAGCCTCCGCAGAGTAAAAGGATGATGATAAGGATGATGATCCAAGATGAATTGCCACAGCCAAAGCCGTTATTGCATCCACAACCCATAGTCGCTACCTCCTTTCCCTTTTCTAAACCATCCTATGAAAAGAGAAAGAAAGTGTTAAAAGATTATAATTTTTTTATGCCGTCATACCATTCCGCCGTTGACTCCGAGTATCTGACCGGTTATATAATCATTTTCCGCAAAAAACATAACAGCCCTTGCAACTTCTTGCGGTGTCGCAAGTCTGCCCAGCGGCACAATCTCCTCAAGCTCTTTTTTATCGAAAGCGTTGTTCATTCTCGTATCAATGATACCGGGGCACACGCAGTTTACCGTTATTGAGCTTGGAGCAAGCTCCTGTGCCAGTGCCTTTGTAAGCCCTATGACTGCCGATTTACTCATGGAATATGCAACCTCGCACGAGGCACCTGTCTGCCCCCAAACCGACGATATATTGATTATGGCTCCGCTGTGTTTTTTGATCATTCTTTCCGCCGCCTCTTTTGAACAGAAAAATGAAGCTCTCGCATTGACGCTCATAAGATTGTCATAATCCTCTGCAGTCGTATGATTAATCATTTTTATCAGGCTGACTCCGGCATTATTGACCAGAACATCAACATCGCCGATATTGTCAAATACCTTTTTTATATCGTCAAGATTCCTCAATTCACATTTTAGGGCAGTAACTCCGTCAAAGTCCGGCAGAGTATGATTATAGGTGATAAACACATCATACCCTTTTTCCATAAACATAAGCGCAGTTGCCTTGCCTATTCCGGTTGCACCGCCCGTTATCAAAACTTTCTTCACATCAATCACCGATAAAGATTATATCATCTGATGTTGTTTTTTTCAATTATATAAGTTATAATAATTTGTATATTACCAATTATTGCTGATACGGAGGTTTGGTATGAAAAAAGAATTTTATACAATATCTGTTTATACAGATGACAGTGAGAATATGATTGGTATTCCCTGTGGTGAAAGTGATAAGTACGGCATTGCCGACATAGATAAAGTCGTTCTTTTAAATGCACCGTACACAGATGATGAGCTTGAAAATTTTATAGAAGAGGTAATTTCATACTGCTACACAAAAAAGCACAATGATGCCTCTCCCCTATCCACTATTGAAAAATATACAAAGAAAAAAGGATTTGTAAACGCAACCGCCGACTACACACTTATTTCAATCGTTAAAACAGACGAAAGCTATTCGCTTATGCCGACCTTTAATGATATTGAAAAAGGACCTCTTGCCATTGACGACGACGAGCATATTATTGCAAATCCCTATAAAAAAGGTGAGCTCGCAGAGGTGATAAGGGGCTTTATTCAGGTATATGTCAAGGCAAATATTTTTTACAAAGAACTTCAAGAGCTTGAGGATAATAAGAATCAATGAAGAGTTTTAGAATTAACGAAAACGATTCAGGTCAGAGAGTGGACAGGTTTATAGAAAAAACCTTTGACCATCTTCCCAAATCACTGATGTATAAGGAAATACGAAAAAAGAATATCAAGGTAAACAAAAAGCGGTGTACTCCCGACCAACATCTGAATACGGGTGATCTGCTTGAGCTTTATTTAAAAGACGATGTACTGAAATGCAAGCAGAAGCATTATGATTTTATGAAAGCATCAACCGATTTGGATATAATCTATGAGGACAAAAACCTCCTTCTTATTGACAAAAAGGTAGGTGTTTTGTGCCACCCCGACTCAAGGGATTATATTGACAATCTGATATCAAGAATAAAAAGGTATCTGTATGAAAAGGGCGAATGGGAGCCTGACAACTGCTTATTTACACCATCGCTTGCCAACAGGATTGACAGAAATACAGGAGGAATTGTAATTGCCGCAAAAAACATGCAGACATTGCAGATTCTGAACAGTATGTTAAAATCACGGCAGATAAAAAAATACTATCTTGCAGTTGTAAGAGGCAAAATGGAAAAAAAGCAGGACACACTTACGGCTTATCTAAAAAAAGATGAGCAGAGAAATATAGTGACCGTCACGGACAAACCGTCTGAAGGAGCAAAAAAGATTGTCACAAAATACACTGTGCTTGATTGTTACGACAAAGCGTCGCTGCTTGAGATTGACCTTCTTACGGGAAGAACACATCAGATAAGAGCACACATGGCGCACATTGGTCATCCCCTTTTCGGAGACGGAAAATACGGCACTGAAACAGGCAGAAACCGTCAGGCGCTTTACAGCTTCAAACTCAAGTTCAACTTCCGTGATGAAAACAGCCTTTCATACCTTAACAACAAAGAATTTGAAACACACAACATAGAATTAATCAAAAATTTTAAGGAGAAGAAATACAGATGAAGGAAAAATTTATTAGAATTATATCACCAATCACAGGCTCTGTAGTAGCAATACTTGATGCAGCAGTAATAGGATACGGCATATTTGCAGTTAAAAAAGTAGTGGAACAGCGCTCTGCCATAGCCATTTTCTTTGCCGCCGTTGAAGTACTTGCAATAATTATAGCGGCTCTTGTAACAAAGGAAATCCTGACAAACGGCGTAATTTTCCGTGATGATGAAATGGAATTTACGGGAATGGATGAAAACAACCTTTTTGATTACACGGACATAACGGACATTCAGACGCAAAAAGATGATAAGGCAAGTCTTGTCAAAAACTTTAATGACAGACATTCTAAAATTATTTTATCTCTAAAAGAAGATAAAATCGTAACTTTAGATATAGGACTGACCTCAAATAAGGTGCTTTCGTCCATTGAAAGTGAAATCAGGACAAAAATTGCAAAAAATAAAAAATAATTTTCACAAAAAGCAACTTACAGATGATATAGTATTATGATAGAGTTTTTAAATCTTATTGATGATATAGAGGAAAAAGAGCGGTTCAGAAAATTATATGAAAAATATAACAGGCTTGTTATGTGGATTTCATATCAGAAACTCAATGATAATCAGCTCGCAGAGGACTGTGTACAGGAAACTTTTTTGTATCTTGCTAAAAATTTCGGCAAAATAGGCGATGTGGATTCTAAGGAAACAAAGTGCTATGTTTCTACAATTGCCCAGGGTATTGCAATAAGCAGATACAAAAAAGAACAAAAAATTATAAATTATGATGAAAGCAGCATATCAGTTCCATCATTAAAAATGAATGAGTACGATAAAATTGAGCTCAGCTACATAGTAGATACACTGCCCGATGAGGACAAAAATCTTTTGTATCTCAAATATGTATTCGGATATAAAAGCAGCGAGATTTCAAAACTTTACGGAATTTCTGACGCTTTGGTAAGAAAAAGGCTTGAACGCATACGAAATCAACTGAAAGAAATAATTGGTGACGAATAATGAACGAACTTGAAAACGCTTGCTTAGTTTCATTAATCAGATGGGTCGGCACTATTCCTGATGATTTGGAAGAATATTCGTTTTCACAGCATCATCAAAAAGAAATGGAAAAGCTTTTCTCAAAAATGAGAAATGACAAATATCACAGATTTACAAAAAAGACGGCAAAAATCATTGCGATAGCTGCTATTTTAATTTCGCTTGCGATAGCGTCCACGGTAACAGCAATGATAACAAGCAGCAAATATAAAATTACGGATTATTCAGACCATTCCATATACCGAATGCTCAGTTCCAATGATGCAGTTTCGACAAACGAATTGAATGTGGATTATATGCCGGAAAAATACACACTTAAAAATGAGTATAAGGGCGACAATATCATTTCACGCACCTACAGTGATTCCACGGGCAAAATAACCATTAATATTGAAAAAAACATTTCCAACGCAGTCATTGATTTTGACACTTCTACGCATACTTATAAAAAAGTAACAGATAAATCAACTACATATATTGTTGCTTTTAGCTCTACAGACGACAGCAGTACCATTATTATTTGGAATAAAAACGGATTTTGCTATTGCATAGAATCCGTAAATACGCCGTATGACGAACTGATGGAAATCGCAAAATCGACATTTTAAAACTTTTTTTCACAAAATTACATTTCAAAACGATATAGTATATGTAATTCTTGTGAAAGGAGGTGAAATGATGTCTAAAGCAAAACGACTGGCAAGTATAGTTTTGTCTATAATTATGCTTGTCTCATCGTTTAGTATCAGTTCCGTTGTTTACGGCGCTGCTTCAAACGACAATACTGCACAGCCCTGCTATGTAAATATTAATCGTACCACTACAAGTATATCTATAAGCGGTATTAAAGCAACCTGTTCGGCAAGTCTGTCCGCAAAGAAATCCATGTCATTAAAAATAAAAATGGAAATACAGAAGAAAAAATCTGCCGGTTATACAACTGTTAAAACCTGGACATCCTCTACGACAGGAACAAAACTTGTTGCAGAAGAGAGCAGACTTATAAATATACTCTACTCTTATAGGCTCAAGACAACATATACCGCAGGCAGTGAAACATCCACAATTTATGCTTACCCGGCATAAATCCTTAACAGGTTTTATTCACAATACTAATCTCATCCATCCCCATTACTTAAACCTGTTAGGGAAACACAATTTATGAAACCCCCGTTCCCAAAAGGAACAGGGGTTTCGCCATTTTATATGAATATCGTTACATCTTTGCTATTTCTTCTCTAAAAGATTCAACGCTGTCAAACGCCTTGTAAACCGACGCAAAACGGACATACGCAACCTCGTCAATCAGCTTGAGCTTTTCCATAATCAGCTCGCCGATTCTTGCCGAAGTTACTTCTCTGTCAACCGCGGACTGAAGTGTCGTTTCAATTTCACTGATTGCCGCCTCAAGCTCTGAAACAGTGACGGATCGTTTTTCACATGCCCTCAGCATTCCCTTTAATATCTTGTTGCGGTCAAAAACCTCACGGCTCTTATCTTTCTTGATTACGATAATCGGCACATCTTCTATAATCTCATATGTGGTAAATCTTTTACCGCACTGAAGACACTCACGGCGGCGCCTGATACGCTCATTTTCATCTGTAGGCCGTGAATCAATAACCTTGCTTTCATCAAAGCCGCAGAATGGACATTTCATAATTTTTACCTCCAAACTATGATGTTATCATTATATCACAACATATAGAAAAATGCAAGTATTTCCGCTTTACACCCAAGATATTGATATAGTTATGATTTTTTTAGACGATATTCCTTGTTATTGTATAAGAACATCCAAACAGCCATAGCACAGATTATAAAATAACCCGCAAACGACCACAAGTCAGGCACCTGACCGCCGAGGAAAAAGTAACCGCTGATAGCAGTAAAAACAACATTGGAATAATCGTATATTGAAATTTCACTGCTGGGTGCGAAAGTATAAGCTGCCGTTATGGAAAACTGACCGCCGGCTGCCGACACTCCGACAAGCAGAAGATAGATCCATTGCTGCGTTGTCATCGGATGAAAATTGAAAATGAAATACGGCGCCGTTACAACACATGAGAATAAAGAAAAAAAGAATACCGTAAACCTGCCGTTTTCACCCTTATTGCCCATATGACGGACACAGGTATACGCACCGCCGGCGCACATTCCGCCTATGAAGCCGAGCATAGAGGGAAAAAGCTCAACATTTGACATAGTAGGCTTTATAACAAACATTGCGCCGATAAAAGCAATTATAATTGCAACCGCCTGGCGCGGCTTTACCTTTTCCTTCAAAAAAAGTGCAGAAAACAAAAGGGTAAAAAACGGACTCATCTTATTGAGTATGGCAGCATCGGCAGTAGACGCCATTTTCGTTGTGGCATAAAAGTTGCCGAATACACCTGCAAGTCCAACAGACGATCTAATAATATGATATTTCAGGCATCCCTTGGCAGGTCTGAATTTTTCTTTATTTTTTACAAGAGCAGCAGCTGCTATAAAAAGCGCAATCAGATTTCTGAAAAAAACCTTTTGCGTAACCGGAACATTGCCTGAAAGATTTATAAAACTGCTCATTGCACTGAAACAAAAAGCTGAAAGGAGGATACATAAAATTCCCTTGGTTCTGTTGCTTTTATTACTCATATTTTTTCCAAAAATACCTTGCTTTCCCTTAATTCCGCCTCAACATCAATATTTGCAGAATATATTTCAATGACATAGCTTCCGCTGTAATTGGCAGAATCAAGAATATCTTTCATTTTTCTGAAATCAAAGCTGCCTTTGCCCGGCGGCAGGCAATTACCATTTGCGCCGTTATCACTTATATGAAGATGCACAATTTCGTTTTTAAACTCTTCGAGAAATGCAAAGGTGTCCTGCTCTGCCCTGACAGTCTGCTTAATGTCAAAAACCATATGAAAATCACTTCCCATGGCACTGCGCATTTTTCTGCAAAAATCAATGCTCTGGCTTTTGAAGCGGTTGACATTTTCCTGGCAGACGGTGACACCTTCTCTTCTTCCGATATCACAAAGGATTTTAAAGCGTTCAAAATACCTTTCATCGGGAATCGGAATTTTTGCAGCTGTAACCGCACCGTGAATAACAACTATATTTGCCCCGAGAAGAGCCGCAAAATGACAGGTTTTTTCGTAAATACCGATAAAATCGTTAAATCGTCTTTTATAATCACCAAAAATACAGGAGGATTCAAGAAAGCTTGAAAACGGATGCACCGATACGATCTGAGTGCCTGCATCATCTGCGATATGCTTGAGTTCAAGTGCAAAGCTGTCTTCCAGCTCACAGAGTGAATTTGTAAAAACCTCCGTTGTTTTAAATCCGAGCCGCGTGATCTTTTTTAAAGCTTTTTCTGTTTCCAAGGGATAGAAACATGAAGTTGATGCACCTATTTCCATTATCCAAGCAACTTCTCCACACAGGCAAGCTGAACACATATACAAAGCAGCTCTGCGGCAACATCCAGCTCTGCAACAGGAGGAAAGGACGGAGCAATGCGTATATTGCTGTCCTTTGGATCAATACCGTACGGATATGTTGCGCCAACAGTTGTAAGCGTAACACCAGCGTTTTTGCACAACTCTCCCGTTCTTTTTGCACAGCCTTCCATAACATCAAGACTTATAAAATATCCGCCATTGGGATTGAACCAGGAAGCAATTCCCTTGCCTGAAAGCTCCCTGTCCAGATGCGCAAGCACCATATCAAACTTGGGTTTGAGTATAGCGGCATGTTTTTTCATATGCTCCCTGACACCTTCTGCATTACCGAAAAACTGAACATGGCGGTGCTGATTCATTTTATCATAGCTTATTGTCTGCGCATTGAGGCGTTTTTTTATGGCAGCTATATTATTATCGCTTGCAATAAGGGCTGAAACTCCTGCACCCGGGAATGTAATTTTTGAAGTGGAGCAAACCTCAATAACCATATCCTCGTTACCGTATTGGGGCAAAATATCAAATATATTCAAAAGCTCGTCGCCCTCATCTGTCAAATCATGAATACAATATGCGTTATCCCATATAATTCTGAAATCTTTTGCGGCAGGTTTCATGGCTGCAATGCGCCTTACGACCTCATCGGAGTAAGTTATTCCCTGAGGATTTGAATATTTGGGAACACAGAAAATTCCCTTTACCGTCTCATCTTTGATAAGCTCCTCTACAACATCCATATCAGGTCCGTCCGCTTTCATTGGGACATTTATCATTTTTATTCCGAAGTGCTCACAGATTGTAAAGTGCCTGTCATATCCCGGAACGGGGCAAAGAAATTTAACCTCGTCAAGCCTGCACCACGGCGTGCTTCCTGCTCCATGAGTGTAGCATTGGGATATATAATCAAACATCAGCGTAAGACTTGCGTTAGGCCCTATGATAACATTTGCCGCGTCAACGCCAAGCAAATCGGCAAAAAGTTTTTTGCAGCTTGGAATACCGTCAAGCATACCGTAATTGCGTACATCAATACCGTCTGCGATATAGTATTTGACATCATAAATTCCCGTTGACAGATCAAGCTGATCCTTACCCGGCTTACCTCTGCTCATATCAAGCTGAAGTCCCCTTGCCTTGAAAGCGTCATATCTTTTTTTTAGGACCTTTTGTTCCTTTAATAACTCTTCTCTTGTCATATCAGAATATAGCTTCGACATAATAATAACCTCCGATGCCGTATTTGTTAGTATTTTACCACTTTTACCCTGCCAATGCAACAAAAAACCTACTGAAAAGAAGTCTCAGACTGTCGATACAGCGGTGCGAACCACGCCGAAATTTTATATGTATAATTTAAAATGCAGCTGCTTGCTTCATTTTTGATTGGTTATTATATTGTGAAAGCCGCTTGAACAGTGAATTCAAGCGGCTCTCGGCCTTTTTGTCTTTTAGCAATTTATAGGCGTATATAAAGATACGACAGAGTTTCCAAAAGGCGCATTCCGTTTCATTTCGTGAAATCTTCCGGCACACAGAAATTTACTTTCGGTCTTTTTCCGCACGCTGAAATCTCCTGAAAAGAAGTCACATTCATTATTATTCCTTAAGGGATATTCCGATTTTACCGAGTTCGTTTACAACTGCATTGACAACATCCGTAACTTCCTCACGGGTAAGCGTTTTTTCAGGATGGGAGAAAGTGATTCTCGTTGTAATTGACTTTGAAGTCTCATCTGTGTAGGTATCAACAACATCTACCTTTTTGATAAGATTGCTCTTTATATTTTCAATGGCTTTACCGATAGGGGCAAATTTATCGGACAAAAAGGAAAGGTCAACTACTATTTCGGGATATTTCGACGGTTCTTCATATAGTATGCCCGCATCCTCAAGCTGCGCAAATGCTCTAACATCAAGCTCGGCATAAACAATGGATGCCTTTTTATCAATCTTTTTTGCTATAACAGGGTGAACAATACCTATTTCACCTATATCCGTACCGTCGCAGATGATTCGGTTGAGATTTCGGGGATGCTGATACGAATGACACTGACTGAACGCCTCATAGGAAAGGCGCTTGTGCCTGATGTCATCAACGGCAACGGCAATCATATCCCTAAGCTCAAAATACAGCTTTTCAACAGATTTCGTTTTACTGAAAAGCGTAATGGCAAGCTTTTTGTATTCGTTGCATAGATTATCGCTGTTAACGCCATCAACTACCCTGCCGATTTCAAACACACCGAAATCACTTGAAAAGGATGTATTTAACTTAACCTGGCAAAGCTGTGTGGGAATAATGGATTTGCGGATTGTTTCAATATTGGGATTAGTTGCATTTATAAGCTTTATATTATCCTCAATTTCAATTCCCAGCGCCCTGTATTCATCATAATATGCCCAGACATAGGAATGAAGCTCGTGCAATGAAAAACGCTTTACAAGAATATCCTTTATTCTGTCCTCAACAGTTTTTTCTTCCTGTGGGCGTACAGGATAAAGAGGGGCCTGAGCAGTATGAACATCAAAGTTGTCATATCCGTAAATTCTTGTAATTTCCTCAATAATATCCGCTTTAATGGTAACATCCTTTGTCGCTCTCCAACTCGGAACACTTACGCTGAACTCATCCTTATCAAGCTTCACGCCGAAACCGAGGGACGAAAGTGTTTTAACGATAGTATCCTTGTCAATATAAATTCCCGTATAGCGATCGACGAATTTTTTATCAAAACGGAGCGTTACATCGTCATATTTAAAAGCATACTCATCTGTCAGAGAGGAAACAACACGCACACCTTTATCGGTATCTGTCATCAGCTTAACAAATCTTGCTATTGCGGGAACGGTCATTTCAGGATCAAGGCATTTTTCATAACGCATTGAAGCGTCTGTTCTGTGAGAAAGGCGCACGGTTGACTTGCGGATGGAAACCGGGTTAAAGGTTGCCGACTCAAGTGTCAGCGTATGTGTATCCTCAACAATTTCACTGTCAAGACCGCCCATTATACCTGCTATTGCAACAGGCGTATCGCCGTTACATATCATAAGGGTATTTTCATCAATATTTCTTTTCACACCGTCAAGAGTCTGAAAAACAAACGGTTTATCAAATCTCTTAATTCTGATTTTTTCGACTCTGCGTGAATCAAACGCATGCATCGGCTGACCCATTTCAAGCATAAGGTAATTGGTCAGATCGGCAAGGAAATTGATGGCGCGCATACCGCAGTAATAAAGGCGTATACGCATATTCACGGGACTTATGCTTGTATTGATATTTTCAACCTGAAGACACGAATATCTCTGACAAAGATTATCCTCTATTTTCATATCAACCGCAGGAAGGCTGTCATATTTTGACAAATCAACCGTTTCAAGCGGCTTGAGTTCTCTTCCCGCAAGAGCGGCAAATTCACGGGCAATACCGTAATGCCCCCACAAATCGGGTCTGTTCGTAAGCGATTTATTGTCAACCTCAAAAATAATATCGTCAATCTGATATGCCGTTTTAAGATCAGTGCCGTTTTCAATATCATCGGTAATTTCCATAATGCCCGAATGATCGTCACTTATGCCTATTTCCTTTTCAGAACAACACATACCATTTGATGTATAGCCTGCCAGCGCACGCGGGGAAATGGTCATATCGCCTATCTGCGCGCCGACCTTGGCAAATGCGGTTTTCATACCAACTTTCACATTCGGGGCACCGCACACAACATCCGTGAGCACCCCGTCACCTGCATCAACCTTTAAAAGATGCAGCTTTTTCGACTCGGGATGAGGCTCAACCGATTTAATTTCTGCAACAACAACACCGTTCAAATCACTGCCTTTAAAGAAAATCTCATTTTCCACCTCAGCAGTAGAAAGCGAAAAACGGTGAATCAGGTCTACTTTATCCAGACCGGTAAAATCAACAAAATCCGAAATCCAATTCATAGATAAAAACATAATAAATGCCTCCTCCTTTCTTACTCGTCATCCGTAAACTGTGCCAGAGCTTTGAGACTACCGCTGTTTAAATCGCGTATATCTTTAATGCCGTATTTCATCATAGCAAGCCTTGTCAGACCGAGTCCGAAAGCAAAGCCTGTATATTCATCAGGGTCAATTCCGCCCGCTTTCAAAACCTCGGGGTGAATCATACCGCACGGGCAAAGCTCAAGCCAACCGCTGTGCTTGCAGGACGGACAGCCTTCAC
>CANQZA010000009.1 GCA_947628175.1 uncultured Clostridia bacterium
TTATTTGATTCGCATAATACGATTTGCCACTGCAAATCTTACCGCATATTGCAACGACTTTTGCCATGTTCACACCTACTTTACAAATCCAAAACACCCTGCAAGTTTATCACACATTTCTTTTCGTGTGTCCTGTTCACTATCATCACGAACGAATGTAAAAAATCCACTTTAGCATATTCATTATAATGTTTCTCACTATTAATTAGCCATTTTCAACCCTTGAACTTACTTCTTTTATGCAAATGTGCGTTATTTTATGCAAATGTGCGTTACGAATATGAACAAGGCATCAAATCCTTTAGTTTAACTACCGTTCCCTTGTTATCTAAAAGAATCTCAATATCCGATGAACATTTTAACTGCATCATAAACTCACGGCATGCGCCGCAGGGAGGCAAAACCTTACCTTTTTTATTGACTGCTGCTACCAATTTAATATCAAATTCGCCGTTTGTAATCATTGTGGAAATTGCATTTCTCTCGGCACACATACCAAGGGAACAATCCGTATCAATACAAACACCGGTATACATATTACCTTTTTTCGTAATAACGGCGGCACCCACACCGCCCGAACACATCTGTTCACTGATTTTCTTTGGATTTACAACAGCTCTTGCGGCATCATATGCCGCTTTCCAAGTATCGCCTAACATGCTCTTTCTCCTTCAATACCGTAAAAATTATTTTTCTAACAACTGAATAAATTCCCTTAAATCAAGAAATGCGTCAAACAGTTCCCGTGCAAGAGCATTGCTGAAAACGCTTTTTCCTACAGGTTTTGTTTTCGCTATTTCAAAGCACTTTCTGTTGAGCAGTTCTTTTGCCAAACATTTGGGAATATTCGGGAAATGATCCTTTTTATACCTCTCACCTGTTATTTCAAATCCCTTATTAATAAGATTATCGGCAAGCTCGGAAAATCGCTCATAATTCACTGCGATTTTTTTACGAAAAATATCCATGCCCTCAGCCGTGGGTTTGTATATTTTAAAACCGTAGCCGTAAGCCTCACTGCCCATATCAAAAAACAGACCGATTCTATTTGTTTTCGTCCCCGCTTTTCTGAAACGCAGATAGGTATATTCTTTTAGAGGAGCAGTCGGAGAAAAGCGCCTGTCCCTAAACGGCGATGCAATACATCTTGCGGGTCTTGTCTCAAAATCAATATTAAAGCTATCGGTCGCGCACAGCAAATCGAGATACAACAGATTCATAGGTTCTGTAATGAGTGTTTTATATTTTGCAAGATTTTCACTCTGTTTATCAACAGTGTTGCAAAACTGCAGAGAGAACAAAAAGCGCATTGCCTCACTGCTGAAGCCTTTGAATTGATAATGGATAATGATACACTCCTTACCGTAATGTTTTACGCAGAACTAAACGGTACTTTGTTTCGGCAACAGACTCAAAGCCAAATTTTTTATACAAACCGAAAGGACCGACATAATTATAATACATATCGGTTTCTTCCTTGTTCGGATATGCTTCAACACAGTCGTATCCGTCTTTTTCCGCATCATCTATCACTCTTTGGAGCAAAGCAGCAGAAACACCCTTTCCTCTTTGATCGGGCGCAACGGTGAAGCAAAAAACCGACTTTATTTTTTCTTTCGTTTTTCTGTCAATTTCTTTATTTGCTATATGATTTTTCCAGCCGTAGCAATGGAGACAGTCGTTTCTGTTGTTCGCGTTGCACCAGCCGATTACATTGCCGTTCATATAGGCGAGATAGCCCTGCATATATCCGTTGTTTATGTAACCGACAGCGGCCTTTTTTCTCACCAGAGGATCACCGAAATTCTTAAATTTCGCCGTTAAATTATTGTTAGCGGCACAGTAATTAATGCAATAGCACCTGTCCCATTTTTTATTATCAGTGTGGGCAACATTTTCAAAAAAGTACAGGAAATCCTCAAGCCTTTCAGGCGTTAATTTGTATATTTCTAAATTATCCATAATTACATTCCCTTAAAATCTGACGCAATCAAATGATGTAAACAAGTTTTTGTATTTAAAATTTACCTATATAAATATTAACAGCAAATGATTAAAATGTAAAGGCAAAACATCAGCCGCCCCCGCATAAGAACGCACCGTACCAAAAACAGAACGCATAAGTGACAGTTGTTTACTTTTTCGCCGAAAAATGATATTTATATTATAAAGGAGCAATGAGATTATGATGGACGGTTATTACATAGACAATGTTCAAATAAACAAAAAATATCTTGACGAGGTAAAAGATTCCTATTTAATGGATGTGCCTTCTGTCAGATTTCTGCTTGATTCAAACGAGTTGAAATTCAATAACAGCGTGACATTTATAATCGGAGAAAACGGTACCGGTAAATCCACACTGCTTGAGGCAATAGCGATTGCATACGGCTTTAACCCTGAAGGCGGAACAATAAATATGTCCTTTTCCACCCATAATTCACACTCTGATTTATACAAATGCCTTATGGTAGGCAAATCAAAAAAAGCAAGTGACGGCTTTTTCCTCAGGGCGGAGGGATTTTATAATGTTGCCAGCAATATAGACAAGCTTGACAGCGAGGATATACCGTTTGCTCCGCCGTTAAAATTAAGCTACGGAGGCAAATCACTGCACGAACAGTCACACGGTGAGAGTTTTCTTGCAACCGTTCAAAACAGATTTTCCCCAAACGGTCTGTACATTCTTGACGAGCCTGAGGCGGCGCTTTCTCCCATGAAGCTTTTAACTCTTCTTGTACAAATCAGAAATCTGGCGAACCAGAACGCTCAGTTTATCATTTCAACCCATTCGCCCATTTTAATGGCCTATCCCAATGCTAAAATATATGAAATCAATCAAGACGGAATCCATACCGCCCATTACAAAGAAACACAGCATTATCAGGTTACAAAATCCTTTCTGGATAATCCCGAAAGGACATTCAGATATCTTTTTGAAGATGAATCCTAAAAATAATAAAATGCACCATATAGCTTTTAACATAAAAGTGATACGGTGCATTGATTTTACAGGCATTTTGGATACAGGTTATATTCATGGCAACAGCCTTTGTCTTTTTCCTGTTTTCCCAAAGCATATTATCGCCATTTTTGTATTGAAACAGTCTTTTTTAAGGATGCAATTTCTTTTCATTGCGTTAAATCATTCATGGTCATCTCCTGTAATTTCGGCTTCGGATACATATTCAAAATCATGTAACCGTTTGTGGTCAGTAAGCGTTTTGATAATACACCAGCCGTTTCGGCTGGTGATTGCATTTTCGGGCACAGGTAAAAAGCCTAAATCCAGATATAGTTTAACCGCGAGCCATGTTGTTGTTTGCGTAGGAATTTTTGCGTGTGTATATCCTAATGATTTCATTACATTTAAAGTATGGGAAATAAGAGGTTTGGACAGTCCTATCCCCTGATATTCTCTTTTAACGCAAACCCAATGCAACCAGCCTGAACCTGATTTGTCTTTACCGTTACTATCATAAAAAGCCGTTGCGGTGGCAACTTTTTCGCCTGCGTTATTGACAACAAAAACCATTCTGTTGAGCAATTCGTCCTCTTTGTCGTAATAATATCTGTTCCAAGCATTTAAACCCTCTTCGTAGGAGGAAAATTCTTTTGCACTTTTTTCAAGTTCAATCCAGACATCTCTGTCACCGACTTTGTAAAATTCAAAATGGAATCCGTCAGGCAAAGCATACTCTTTTATAAAATCAAGTTCTCTTTCCAGCAATAATTCATAATATTTAATTCTTGCGTCATGATTATCAAACATTATAGTCATTCCATTCTTTTACTAATTCTTTTATAGATTGATGCCTTTTATTTCTGTCATCACTGGTTGCTTTAGCTGCGACCGCAAATAATTCCCTGTTCAATATCCAGCTTTCAATGTCTCTTTTATAATCGCCAAACAGTGCAAACGCCATTGCGCCTAAAGTATACACATTTGTGATTTCATCAAGCACCGCGCCCCATTCAAATTCTTCGGGCGACATAAAAGCAGAGCTTCCCCACATTCTGCCCATACACTCTCCATTCGCCCATTTGAAAATCATCGCAAAACCGCTGCTGATTTCTTTTGAGCCGATATATTCAATGAGATTTTTATGTCTCAGAGTGTCATAAACCGAAACGGTTGCTTTTAATCTGTTTACTGCATCAATTGTTTTTCCGCTATACTCGGCAGTTTTTGCGCCTGCAAATTTGACAAAATACCTTTCACCGTTTTTCTCTGTACCAAAGCAAATATTTCCGCTGTCCTGGTCGTCAAATACTTTAAAAATTTTTCCGTATTCACCAAGAAAGCTGAAATCATACGGTTCTTTTATTTTAAATTTTAAAGAGTCCATTTTCTGTATCATAAGCGCCCTTTCATCAACGATCCGTTTTGATAGCCGTGATTACTTTAACCGTCTTATTAAATGCATTATATCAGCTTTTGTTATTTTTAACAACCGGCGTCGGCAAATCATGAGTCAAAGCAAAAAAACAGATTTCCAATAGATTTATCGACATTCAAAATAGACAATTTATTTTAGCTATGGTATAATGTATAAAATTTTTTTGCACAGCGTGGTGAAAGCATGAAAAAAATTGTTATCGGAATTCTGGCGCATGTCGATTCAGGCAAGACCACTCTTTCGGAGGCTCTTCTGTATCAATCCGGCAATATAAACAAACTCGGTCGGGTTGATCACAGGAATTCATTTTTAGATACATTTTCTCTTGAACGCGACCGCGGAATAACAATTTTTTCAAAACAGGCAATCTTAAAATATAAGGATACGGAATTCACTTTGCTTGACACACCCGGTCATGTGGATTTTTCGGCAGAAACAGAAAGAACGCTTCAGGTTCTTGACTATGCTGTTTTAGTCATAAGCGCAACAGACGGTATTCAAAGTCACACCCGCACTTTATGGAAGTTGCTTTCAAAATACAGTGTACCCTGCTTTATTTTTGTAAACAAAATGGATTTAGACGGTGCCGATAAAGAGTCTGTATTAACACAACTCAAATCAAACTTCAGCGACGGCTGTGTTGATTTTGACTGCACGGACACATCAGATTTTTACGAAAGTATTGCACTTTGCGACGAGAGTCTTTTGAATCAATATTATGAAAAGGAAGAACTGAAAAAAGAGGATATTATCGCCTGCATTAAAGACAGAAAAATTTTTCCCTGTCTGTTTGGCTCAGCACTGAAGTTATCAGGTGTAAATGAATTTCTCAACTGTCTGCACAGCTACACACAAATGCCCGATTACGGCAGAGAGTTTGCGGGGAAGGTATACAAAATTTCAGAAGACAAGGGACAGCGCCTTACCTTTTTAAAAGTTACAGGCGGAAGTATTAAAGTCAAAGAAATACTCCGGGCAAACAAAAATCAAAATTCGGAAAAAATAAATCAGATAAGGATATACTCCGGCGACAGATTTCGTTGCGTTGACGAGGCATCCGCAGGCACGGTATGCGCTGTAACAGGCATCACCTTTACCCGTCCGGGAGACGGTCTCGGAACGGAAAAAAGCACAGGACTGCCTGTACTGGAACCTGTTCTTACTTACAGATTAATACTGCCTCAAAGCGTTGATGCTCACACTGCGCTTAAAAAAATGAGAATTCTTGAGAGTGAGGACCCGCAGCTTAAAGTTGTGTGGAACGAACGGCTGAAAGAAATACAGGTTCAGCTTATGGGCGATATCCAGCTTGAAATTCTTCAATCCATTTTTAAAGAGCGTTTTGGTATCAGCATATCCTTTTCAAAAGGTAATATAATATATAAGGAAACGATAGCAGACACTGTTGAGGGTGTCGGTCATTTTGAGCCGCTTCGTCATTACGCGGAGGTTCATTTGCTGATGAAGCCGGGAAAAAGGGACAGCGGAATTCTGTTTAATACGCAATGTTCTGAGGATTTGCTTGACAAAAACTGGCAGAGACTCATATTAACTCACCTGTATGAAAAAACGCACATAGGTATCTTGACAGGCTCACCTTTAACGGATATGGAAATCACACTCGTCTCGGGAAAATCGCATCCAAAGCATACCGAAGGCGGAGATTTCAGACAGGCAACCTACAGAGCTGTAAGGCAGGGACTGCGCTCGGCAGAGTGCATACTGCTTGAACCCGTTTATGAATTTACTTTAGAGGTTCCCAATGAAAATGTCGGCAGGGCAATGTCTGATATACAACGAATGTCGGGCAGTTTTCATCCGCCTGAAACGGTCGGTGATTGTTCGGTCATCAGCGGTACCGCACCTGTTTCGGAAATGTATGATTATTCCAAAGATGTTATGCAGTATACACACGGAAACGGCAAGCTTATGTGCACATTAAAAGGATACGAGTCATGCCATAACGCCGAGGAGGTTATTGCAGACATCGGGTACGACTGTGACGCGGATATTGATAATCCCTGCGACTCTGTATTTTGTTCACACGGCGCAGGATATACTGTAAAGTGGAATGAAGTAAAAAGCCATATGCATCTGCCGAGTGCACTATCTGTTCCCAAAAAGGAATATACACACAGCAGTATCCAAAAAACAGTTTCCAATTACAAAAATAAAAACAATCTTTTTGCTCTCGACAAAGAGCTTATGCAGATTTTTGAACAGACCTATGGCCCAATAAAAAGCAGAAATAACAATATAAATCAGAATCATTTTACTTTTACACAAAATACGGAAAATAAAAAATACAAGGGCGTGCGACCGTCAAGATATGAAGGCGGGGAATATCTTCTGGTTGACGGATATAATGTAATTTTTTCATGGGACAAGCTAAGGCAACTCGCACAAAACAATATTGACGGTGCAAGAAATACACTGGTTAATATTTTATGTAATTATCAGGGATACAAAAAATGTGAAGTCATTCTTGTATTTGATGCGTATAAAGTGAAGGGCAGCACCATAGAGGTAGAAAAGGTGAACAACATTCATATTGTTTACACAAAAGAGGCTGAAACCGCCGATATGTATATTGAAAAAGTGTCCCACAGGCTGGCGAAAAATCATAAGGTAAGAGTGGTCACATCTGACGCACTTGAACAGCTTATAATATTGGGAAACGGTGCGCTGCGCGTATCATCAAAAGAATTTCTTTACGAGGTACAGCAGGCTGAAAAAGAAATAAAAGACATTATTTCTAAAATATTTTAATCATAAAAGAGTCGGGGTGCGGACGAAAATCCGAACTCCGACTCTAAGTATTTTCAAACAGGTGATAAATTCCTCAACTGTTTGAAAGATTCATAGATTACTGCAAAACGAATGAATTATAAATGCGTCCGGCGCAATACCGAACGCATTTCTTGCATGTTAATATTTTTTTGGCTGATATTTGAGATTCATTTCATGAAACGGTGATATTTACTTGGCAAGAAAGCCTATTTTTTTCATTGCCTTATCAAGCGTTCTCTGTGCCATTCTGTCAGCTAAATCCGCGCCCTTTGTCCACTGTTGCTGAAGATATGCTTTATCATTCATATACGCATGATATCTTTTCTGAACAGGCTCAAGTTCAGCAACAACAGCCTCACCGACTGCCTTTTTAAAATCGCCGTAACCTCTTCCTGCGAATTCAGATTCAATCGTTTCAAAGCTTTTGCCCGTAACAGCAGAATAAATGGTCATCAGATTATTGATTCCCTCCTTGCCCGGTGCATAATGAACACTCATTTCGCTGTCAGTAACGGCAGACTTAAATTTATTCATAATAACGCTCGGTTCATCGGTAAGATATACCGTACCTTTAGGATTGGGATCGGACTTACTCATTTTTTTATCCGGATCCGCAAGGCTCATCACTCTGGCTCCTGCCTTGGGGATATATGCATCGGGAACCGTAAACACATTTGGATAAATTCCGTTAAATCGCTGTGCAATATCTCTTGCAATTTCAAGATGCTGTTTCTGGTCAGCGCCGACAGGCACAACATCAGCCTGGTAAAGCAGAATATCCGCCGCCATAAGACACGGATATGTAAACAGTCCTGCATTTACATTATCACTGTGTTGCTGTGATTTATCCTTAAACTGCGTCATTCTGTTAAGCTCACCGAACATTGTATAGCAGCCAAGAATCCAGCCGAGCTGAGAATGAGCAGGAACATGTGACTGAATAAAGAGTATGCTTTTATCGGGATCAATGCCTATTGCAAGCAGGTAAGCATAAAGTTGCATTGTCAGCTGTCTCAGCTTTTTAGGCTCCTGCCTGACAGTGATGGAATGTAAATCGGCAATCCCGAAAATTGTATCAAAATCATTCTGAAATTGGGGCCATCCCTTCATCGCTCCGAGATAGTTGCCCAAGGTGGGAACAGATGTGGGCTGAATGAAGGAAAGACTCCTTTTTCGCTTTTGATTTTTTATTTCTTCAGGCATATAGTATCATCTCCATTGAATATCATTATTTTCCGTATTGTGCCGCAACCTCGCCGAGCGCCTTAATTCCGTTTACAATTCCTTCATCTGACGGTGTAGAGAAATTCAGGCGGATATACTGAGTTGAGTCATTATCATTCATAAGAAATGCGTTGCCCGGCACAACGGCAACTTTTTTTTCAACTGCCTTTTGAACGAACGCAAGCATATCAACAGAATCGGGAAGCCGACACCATATAAAAAGTCCGCCCTCGGGTCTTACATATTCAACAAAATCTCCAAGCTCCCTATCAATACATTTGCACATCAAATCAAGTTTTTTGCGGTAGATACCCTGTATTTTTTTAATATGGGCATCAACATCATAATGTTTAAACCACTCGTCAACGATCATCTGATTCAGGCAGGAGGTATGAACATCGGTTGCCTGTTTTCCCACAGTCATTTTTGCAAGCAGTTCCTGCGGGGCAATGCAGTATGCGACACGCAATCCGGGTGACAGAATTTTTGAAAACGAACCTGCATATATAACAATACCATCGTCATCCATTGATTTGATTGTAGGAAGCGCGTCACCTTCCACACGCAAATCGCCGTAAGGATTATCCTCAAGAATAATTACGCCGTACTGCTTTGCAAGGGAGTAAAGACGCTCTCTTTTTG
The DNA here is from genome assembly GCA_947628175.1 of uncultured Clostridia bacterium. Classification (GTDB taxonomy): domain Bacteria; phylum Bacillota; class Clostridia; order Oscillospirales; family Acutalibacteraceae; genus Eubacterium_R. The sequence continues at coordinate 9,057 of CANQZA010000009.1, forward strand.
TCAGAGACATTGTAGCCCCCGACGGGTTCTGAAAATTGGGAATTGTATAAATAAACTTAGCGTTTGGCGTTGTTTTAAGAACTTCCTCCAGCACTTCAACATTCATTCCGTCCGCTTCGACAGGAACTCCTTTGAGTCTGCAACCATATGAACGAAAACAGTTAAGAGAACCTATGAAAGACGGCTCCTCACAGATAACAACATCACCCTCGTTGCACAGCACCTTTGTTGTAAGATCCATAACCTGCGTTGCGCCGGATACGATTATGCAGTTATCAAAATCCCTGCCTATATTCTCATGCTTTTTAATCCACGAGATAATGGTTTCACGAAGAGACTGATAGCCCTCAGACACTCCGTATTGCAGCGCGTCAATCGGTCTTTTTTCAAGAATATCCGCCGCAATGACACGCACCTCGTCAACAGGAAATGCATCAGGAGCAGGATTGCCTGCTGCCAAAGGAATTATTGACGGGTCAGATGTTGCTTTAAGTATCTCTCTAATAGCGCTCGGCTGAAGAGACGAGATTTTGTTTGAAAATGTGTATTTCATTCTAATTCACATAGCCTTTCCGAATACAAATAGTTTAATTCATATACACCCATATCGCAGATATTACAAGGCGTATAATGTTGATAATTTACTGAAGTACTGCCGAATCATAACTTTTAGATGTTTACGGGAGCAATGCTGTTCTTGATGCCCGAAAGCTTACTGCATCTGCATCAAAATAAATTTTGCGAGTATCTGAGTGTTATTATTTTTCGTATTTTCAATATATTTTGATTTGAAAGCAAAAAGCATATTAAAATCATATTTATCGGATTCCATTGCCCTGCAAAGTTCCTGCGCATTTTCAAAAACGGCAGACGGCATTTCCGCCTTTATATCGATATTGATTCCTCTTTCAACAGAATACTCCCTGTAATCAGGTACAAAGAAGTAAAGCGGCTTCATCAAAACGCTTGCTTCAAACGCGCAGGCAGAATAATCGGTGATTACAATATCGGCAATCTTCATTAAATCAATGGTTGAATAGTTGCCGTTGTAAAAGAAATCGTTATCCCTTTTCACCTTTGAAAACAAGGGATGTGTACTGACAATCAGATGATAATTTTCTATTTGAGCAAATTCGACCTTCAGTTGCTGTGCAACATACGGCTCCCTATCGCGGAAGGTTGGTAAATACAGAGCAATTTTTTTATCACTCAATGCAGGATTTTCTCTGAAAAAACGCTCTGATACTCCGTTATCGCTCAGTATCTCATCTACTCTCGGCAAGGAGCAGATTTTCATTCTGTCCGCATTGTAACCGAATGCTTCCATATAGAATCTGGCGGCAGCCCTGCTCGGAGCAAGAATATAATCGTAATTTTTATGCATACACATCGCATTACTGATTTTCTCACTTCTGCCCTCTTTTGCTCCGACGCTCTGAAGTCCGAATTTTTTTATTGCTCCGAGCGCATGCCACATCTGTACCACTTTAAGGCTCTTTTTATGTTTAAGACAGGAAACAGCAATTGAATAGGTATCCAGAATGGCCACCCGTGAGGTTGCAAGATAATACATATCGCCTATAATGGAAAAACAATACTTTACCTGAGCCGCCAGACTGTCCGGTATCATTTTAAGGCGGAACACCTGCTCAATATCAGGATTTTCTTTTTTAATTTCAAGTTCAAGGAGCTTCATGTCCATACTTTTATCATTGCTCTGGCGTGATAAATAGACAATTCTGTTGCGTGCTTTAAACAGCTTCATCGGAGCATAAAGGATTTTCAATCCCAATTTCAATACGCAAATAAGTATGATTTTCATAGTTTATTCGTAAAGAGGATATTTGGCGCATATATCCGCAACACCGTTTTTGATATATTCCTTATTATTATCAAAATCGGTAACACAAAGACAAATATATTCCGCAATTTTATCCATATCATCCGTATTGAGTCCCCTTGTTGTGGCAGCAGGTGTACCGATACGAACGCCTGAGGTAACAAACGGTGAAAGAGGTTCGTTTGGAACTGTATTTTTATTAAGAGTGATATGAACAGCATCCAGTCGGTTTTCAAGCTCCTTACCTGTTACACCTGTACCCCTGAGGTCAAGAAGGCAAAGATGATTATCAGTACCTCCCGAAACAAGATTGAGTCCTCTGTCGGTAAGTCCCTTTGCAAGTGCCTTAGCATTATCAACAACCCTCTGCTGATATTCCTTAAACTGCGGCTTCAGCGCCTCTCCGAAACAAACTGCCTTGCCCGCAATCACATGCATAAGAGGACCGCCCTGTGTACCGGGGAACACAGCAGAATTGAGTTTCTTTGCAAGATATTCATTATTGCAGAGGATAAGACCACCTCTCGGCCCGCGGAGCGTTTTATGCGTAGTCGTTGTAACAACATCGGCATAAGGTATCGGCGACTGATGAAGCCCTGCGGCAACAAGACCCGCAATATGAGCCATATCCACCATAAACATCGCACCGTTTGCGTGCGAGATATCTGCCATTGTTTTGAAATCAATTTCTCTTGGATATGCCGACGCACCTGCAACAACAAGCTTAGGCTTTACCTTATTGACCTGTTTTGCAAATTCCTTGAGGTCAATAAAACCGTTATCGTCAACACCGTAGGAAACAAAATTAAAATATTTACCGCTTATATTGGCAGGTGAGCCGTGAGTAAGATGACCGCCGTTGTCAAGGCTCATTCCCATAACGGTATCGCCCGGCTGAAGCAAAGCAAGGTAAACGGCAGTATTTGCCTGCGCGCCTGAATGAGGCTGCACATTTGCAAAATTACAGCCGAAAAGCTCACAGGCTCTTTTGATTGCGATTTCCTCAACGATGTCAACATACTGACAGCCGCCGTAATATCTTTTTGAGGGAAGTCCCTCTGCGTATTTATTTGTAAGAACAGAACCCATAGCTGCCATAACCTGAGGAGAAACTAAATTCTCCGAGGCAATAAGCTCGATATTTTCCCTCTGTCTTTTAAGCTCAAGAGCCATTGCGTCTGCAACTTCACTGTCAGTCTGAGCAACCTTTGCGATTGAATCGTAATAATCGGAATACATATAATTCACACAGCCTTTCCGGCTACAAATAAAATATAAAATCACTATCCCCTGTGTAGCCGGACAGGGTGTGACTGAATTCAGACACGCTCAAAAGGGCACTTTGCCTGATATGAGACAAACTGCTTAATCAGCATGATTTTCAACTGATAAGCATAAATCCAAATTTAAACAGATATATAATAACATAATCAGATAAAATATACAACAATATTTTTATACTTGAAAGGTACAGGAATATGTGATAAAATCTTAGGAGCATGATAATACAAGATTAAGGATTGGTGATTAATGTGAGCGGACATAATAAGTGGAGCACCATTAAGAGAAAAAAGGGTGCAAACGACGCAGCAAGAGCAAAGGTATTTACAAAAATCGGAAGAGAACTTGCCGTTGCGGTTAAAAACGGAGGACCTGATCCCAATGTAAACGCAAAGCTCAAGGATGTTATTGCAAAGGCTAAGCAAAACAATGTTCCCAATGACAATATAGAGCGAATGCTGAAAAAAGCGGCCGGTGATACAGACAGTGCGAATTTTGAGGAGATAGTATACGAGGGATACGGTCCGTCGGGCGTTGCAGTTGTTGTAGAAGCGCTGACTGACAACAGAAACAGAACTGCCTCCGAAGTACGCCACTATTTTGACAAGGCAGGCGGAAATATGGGCACGCCGGGATCTGTTACCTTTATGTTCGGCAGAGAGGGAGTCATCCTCATAGAAAAAGAAGATGTTGACGACGACCAGCTTATGATGGACGCGCTTGAGGCAGGAGCAACCGATTTTCTTACAGACGATGAAGATGTTTTTGAAATCAGAACCCAAGCAAATGATGTCGGCGTAATTCGCGATGAGCTTGAGGCAAAGGGATATTCTATCCTATCCTCGCAACCCGCTTATATTCCTCAGACATACACACGCCTTGAGTCTGAGGAGGATATGAAGGCTATGTCAAAAATGATTGATATGTTTGAGGAAAACGAGGATGTTCAAAACATATGGCATAACTGGGAAAATGAGGACGAGGCCGATTTTGACTAATTTTGACTAATACTATAAAAACTTTTATGGACGCATTTAACAAATGCGTCCATTATTTTCATCTGTTATCGTACATTTGTTCTTTACACAACAATTTTTGTATGCTATACTATTCATGATATTAAAGGAAAGTGTCTTGGAAAACGATTCGCAAACAGATAAATAGGTTTTCCGATCGCACGAAAATATGACATTGACAACGACTGATTTGGATGGGAAGGTATAATATGAATAATGAAACATTGCTCGGAAATGTAATGATAGACTGTGATGATGAAATAAAGCTTCAAAAGTTTTACAGTGAGCTTTTAGGATGGAAAAGATGCGAACTTTTCTCAAGACCTGCAATTTGCAGTTCAAATGGAATTGTATTTCTTTTCATAGAGGAAGCGGAATATGTTCCCCCTGTCTGGCCCGAAGAACACGGCAAGCAACAAAAGCAAATGCACTTTGATTTTCAGGTTGATAATCTGGATAACGCAGTAAAAAAAGCCGAAAAACTCGGCGCCGTAAAAGCAAAAGAGCAGTTTGGTAAAAATCAATTTATAACCATGATAGATCCGGCAGGTCATCCGTTCTGCCTGTGTAAGAAATAACAGACAATATGAATGAATTTCAAAATAGACTCGAAGATTCGGTTTATACCAATATTGGTAATCACGCGGCAATGGTATTATCGACTGCTCTCAACAATAAGGTGACATCAAGAACGGTGAGCATAATTGTAATTGACGGTAATTTTTATTTTCAAACCAACAGTACTTTCAGAAAATGTAAACAAATGAAAGAGAATCCGGCAGTTTCACTGTGCATTAATAATATTCAGATAGAAGGTCTGTGCTATGAAGCAGGAAAACCGGGAGACAACAAAGAATTCTGCCGTCTTTATAAAAAATTTTTTTCTAAAGCATATGATTTGTACACGCTGTCGGCTGATGAAATTTTATATATAATAAAGCCTTATTTTATTCAAAAATGGATATATGATAACGGCACGCCATTTATGGAAAAATTTGATTTCAGGTTAAAGAAATATGAAAAATCAGAATACATTATCAATAAATCAGAAAACAACAATCAGATGTGTATGGGAGCATAACGGCAACGATACCCTTTTGCATGCCGAAAATTTTATAGGAGCGTTTACAAGGGGAAAAAATTTAGAAGTAGCACTGCGTAAAATGAATGATGAAATCATTTCATATCTCAACTGGTGCAAAAGACCTGTACCCGAAATTCTGATACCTGAAATTGTTGATGAAAAACAGTCGGATTTGTGTATAGCCGACGCAGACACCGATGTAATATTTCAAACGGAAAGAAAACCTATTACCAAAGCAGAATACTTGTACCAAAAGGAATTGGCGCTGAAATCGGCTGAAGATTTTTACCATCTTTATAACGCTATCCCCGATAAGAGAAAAACCTGCCTTGCCAAAAGAAAGACTTTTTACGGGCAAATACCGACCACGGCGGAAGAAATGTATGAGCACACAAAAAATGTGAATTCATACTATTGGGGAGAAATAGGTGTTGATACAGATAACAGCGGTACAATTCTTGAATCTCGAAAAAGAGGATTTGAACTGCTGGAAAGCATCGATAACTACCTTGATAACACAATTTATACCGGCAGATTCAATGAGGAGTGGTCCCTCAGAAAAGTAATAAGAAGATTTATCTGGCATGACAGAATTCACGCAAAAGCAATGTACTCCATGGCTTTAAAAACATTTAAACAGTGGCCTTAAAATATCCTGAAAAGGAAGCGTATCATATAATAATTAAAAGGTTCACCGGCATTCGTTATCATCTCAAATCATGCGCGATTATGGAGAAACATAAAAAAGACGGGCAACCTCAACTGCCCGTCTTTATCTATTCATACTGGTATTATCTTAAACAAGCTCTATGATGCACATTTCTGCTGCGTCACCACGGCGAGGTCCTGTTTTGACAATACGACAATAACCGCCGTTTCTGTCTGCATACTTAGGAGCAACTTCATCAAAAAGCTTTTTAACAACATCTTCCTTTGTTACATAGGAAAGAACCTGTCTTTTTGAATGGAGTGTGTTGTTCTTGCCGAGAGTGATCATTTTCTCTGTCATGGCACGAACTTCCTTTGCTCTTGTAACGGTAGTTTCAATTTTGCCGTTTTCTAAAAGATAAGTAACCATACCTCTGAGCATAGCCCTTCTGTGATCAGTCGGACGACCCAGCTTTCTGCTACCTGGCATTGAAATTCCCTCCTTTAGTCCTCTTCCTTACTAAGTCCAAAACCGAGTGTAGCAAGCTTTGCTACAACCTCATCAAGGGACTTGCGTCCAAGGTTTCTGACTTTCATCATATCTTCTTCCGATTTGCCGATCAAATCTTCTACTGTGTTAATGCCTGCCCTCTTGAGACAGTTGAATGAACGAACCGAAAGATCAAGCTCTTCAATAGTCATTTCAAGAACTTTCTCTTTGCCGTCATCGTCCTTCTCAACCATAATGTCCTGATTTCCGATTTCCTCAGAAAGATCAACAAAGAGCATAAGATGGTCATTGAGAATCTTAGCAGCAAGCGAAGCCGCCTCGTCTGCCGGAATAGTACCGTCAGTCTCAATGTCGAGAATGAGCTTGTCAAGGTCAGTCTGCTGACCTACACGGGTGTTTTCAACAGTGTAATTCACCTTTAAAACAGGCGTATAAATTGAGTCTATGGCTATTGTGCCGATAGGCAAATCCATAAGCTGTTTATTGCGGTCGCATGGAACATAGCCTCTTCCGTTATCAGCTGTAAGCTCCATCACTACACTTGCACCTTCATCAAGATATGCGATATGAAGGTCGGGATTAAGAATTTCAACATCAGCGTCGTGCTTGATATCACCGGCTGTAATTTCGCCCTCTCCCGAAACATCAACATAAAGAGTTTTAGGATTTTCGTCATGAATTTTGAGGATTACATTTTTAAGATTAAGAACAATCTCGGTAACATCTTCCTTGACATGAGGAATGGTTGAAAATTCGTGTAAAACACCATCAATCTTTACGGAAGTGATAGCATAGCCCGGAAGTGACGAGAGAAGCACTCTTCTCATACTGTTTCCGAGAGTGGTGCCGAATCCTCTCTCAAGAGGTTCAACGACAAACCTGCCGGTGCTGCGGCTTCCGATAGTAGACACATCTACAATCTCGATTTTAGGCTTATCAATTTCGATCATTTAAAAGCCTCCTAAAATATTGTTGTATTTTGTTTTCGCTAAATAACAGCAGCAAAATGCTGTTACTTAGAGTAGAACTCAACGATTAAGTGCTCTTCAACAGGAGTTGCTATTTCTTCTCTTTCAGGGAGCTTAACAATCTTTGCCTGCATAGCATCCTTGTCAACATCAACCCACTGCGGAACAGGACGGGATGCGTTGGACTCAACAAGGGTTTTGAACTCATCTGTAGTCTTGCTTGTCTCTTTAACAGCAACAACATCGCCTGCTTTAAGGAGATATGACGGGATATCCACCTTTTTACCGTTAACAGTGAAATGAGCGTGATTTACAAGCTGACGAGCCTGTGCTCTTGAGCTTGCAAAGCCGACTGTATAAACAACATTGTCCAAGCGGCTCTCGCAAATCTGGAGCAGGTTTGAACCCGTAACGCCTGATTTACGCTCAGCCATGAGGAAATATTTGTGGAACTGTCCCTCTGCAATACCGTAATAACGGCGTGCAGACTGTTTTGCACGAAGCTGAAGACCATATTCAGAAGTCTTCTTTCTGTTCTGACCATGCTGGCCAGGTGCATATGAACGGCGTTCAACTGCACATTTGCTTGTATAACATCTGTCACCTTTAAGGAAAAGCTTTTTACCCTCACGGCGGCAGAGCTTACAAGCGGGTCCTGTATATCTTGCCATATTCAAGTAACCTCCAAGTTTTTACTATACGCGGCGTCTTTTCGGCGGACGGCAGCCATTGTGCGGAATAGGAGTAACATCTTTAATAAGACTTACATCCAGACCTGCTGTCTGAAGAGCTCTGATTGCTGATTCGCGGCCTGAACCAGGTCCCTTTACATACACTTCAACATATTTCATACCATGCTCCATTGCGGCCTTTGCAGCAGCCTCTGCTGCGGTTGCAGCAGCAAAAGGAGTTGATTTTCTTGAACCGTGGAAGCCCATTTCACCTGCCGAAGCCCATGAAACTGCATTTCCGTTTGTGTCTGTAATCGTAACAATAGTATTGTTGAAGGTTGATTGAATATGGGCAGCACCACGCTCAATATTTTTCTTCTCACGGCGTTTGCGTGAGCCTGTGGTCTTTTTAGTAGCCATACTTGTTTCCTCCTACTTATTTCTTCTTATTGGCTATGGTCTTTTTAGGACCTTTGCGTGTGCGAGCATTGTTCTTTGAAGTCTGACCTCTTACAGGGAGACCCTTTCTGTGCCTTACGCCACGATAGCAGCCAATTTCTATAAGTCTTTTGATATCAAAAGCAACATCTCTGCGAAGGTCACCCTCAACAGTAAGATGGTTCGTTATATAGTCACTGAGCTTTTTAACATCATCTTCTGATAAATCTCTGCAGCGGGTATCAGGATTGATTCCTGTTGCTTCGATAACTTTGGTAGCAGTTGTGCGGCCGATACCATAGATATAAGTAAGGCCGATTTCTACTCTTTTGTCATTAGGTAAGTCAACACCTGAAATTCGTGCCATTCTTTGTTTACCTCCGAATTATTAATTCAGGATTAGCCCTGACGCTGTTTGTGCTTTGGATTTTCACAGATAACCATGACTTTTCCATTGCGCTTAATTACTTTGCATTTTTCGCAAATTTTCTTTACAGAAGGTCTAACTTTCATTTTGAATATCCTCCTAAATATTACTTTGAGCGCCAAATTATACGACCTTTTGTAAGATCATACGGTGACATCTCAATCGTTACCTTATCACCGGGAAGAATACGAATATTATTCATTCTGAGTTTTCCGCTGATGTGGGCTGTAATGATGTGGTCATTCTGAAGTGTTACTTTAAAAGTTGTGTTAGGTAAAACTTCAACCACTGTACCCTCAACTTCTATCATATCTGACTTTGACATCTTATACCTCGCTGAATAAATTAATATAATTACGATTGATGCGTTAGTTTAACTGGAATCACATTACGGCGTAATCGCCAGCAATTGATTATGCTTCAGATTTTTGTCATTATGACAGGACCGTTTGAAGTGATAGCGACAGTATGCTCAAAGTGAGCCGATAACTTGCCATCGCTTGTTTTAACGGTCCATCCGTCCGGAAGCTGTTTAACCTTATAGGTTCCCAGATTTATCATTGGTTCAATTGCCAATGTCATTCCGGGTAACAGTCTGATACCACGACCTGCGTGACCGAAGTTTGGTACGCTTGGTTCTTCATGAAGTTTTGTTCCGACGCCATGACCTACATAATCACGAACAACGCCGAATCCACGCTCCTCACAGTAGACCTGAACTGCGTTTGATATATCACCGATTCTGTTGCCCGGTACTGCCTGCTCAATGCCTTTGTAAAGACTTTCGCGGGTAGTATCAATCAGCCGCTTTGCCTCGGGAGAGCAAGTCCCTGCAGCAAATGTGGCAGCATTGTCGCCGTTATATCCGTTTTTAGCAGCACCTAAGTCAATGCTTACAATATCTCCCTCGCGGATAATGCGATCCGCTTTGGGAATACCGTGGATAACTTCATCGTTTATGGATATACATGCAGTAGCAGGAAATCCACCGTAATTCAGAAAATTAGGAGTTGCACCGTGTTTTTTTATAAACTTATATGCAATTTCATCTATTTCCCGGGTAGATACACCGGGCTTTACAGCTTCACCTGCTACCATTAATGCTTCAGCCGAAATCTGGCATGCTTCTTTCATCAATTCAAGCTCTCGGCTGCTTTTAAGCACTATCATGCTAATCCTCCAATGCGGCAAAGACGAGTGCTGTTGTGTCCGCAACCTCTTCCTGACCCTCTACAACAACAAGTTTACCAAGCTTGCCGTAAAAGTCTTTGAGAGGCTCTGTGAGCTGGTGATATTCAGCCAGCCTTGCCTGAACGGTTTCAGGAGCGTCGTCCTTACGCTGTATAAGCTCGCCGCCGCATGCATCACATATGCCGTCCACTGCCGGTTTCTTATAATCAATGTGATAAGAATTAGCGCACTTGGAACATACGCGGCGACCGCTCAATCTTTTTGTTATTGCTTCATCGCTTACCTCAATATCAAGAACCTTGTCAATGACGATTCCCATATTTTCAAGCGCCTGTGCCTGTGGAATCGTTCTTGGAAATCCATCGAGAATAAAGCCGTTTTCGCAATCTTTTTCTTTAAGTCTGTCCTTGATAATACCGATAACAACCTCATCGGGAACAAGCTGGCCTGCATCCATATAGGATTTTGCTTTCAAACCCATATCTGTACCCTCTTTAAGAGCGGCACGGATTATATTTCCTGTTGAGATTGCAGGAATACCGAATTTCTCAACAATCTTTTCTGCCTGAGTACCTTTGCCGGCACCCGGAGCTCCGAGAAGAATAAGTTTCATATTTTAACTCCTAATATAGTTAGTCAAGGAAGCCTTTGTAATGGCGCATCATCATCTGTGACTCAAGCTGGCGAACCGTCTCAAGAGCTACGCCGCACATAATGATGAGTGATGTACCGCCAAGAGATATGGTCATTCCGCCTGTGTCGTCGGAAGCACCCTCAAGCGGCGGTATTGCCGCATCACAGATAAGAGAATAAACAATCGGGAACAAAGCGATAACCGAGAGCATAAGTGCACCGATAAGTGTAAGCCTCGAAAGAACTCTTAAAATATAGTCTGATGTCGGCTTGCCGGGACGAATACCCGGTATTGCACCGTTATTCTTACGAAGATTATTTGCCATTTCTATAGGATTGTACTGAATGGTGCTATAGAAATAAGCAAAGAATATAATCATTAAAAAGTACATTCCTGCGTACCACCAGGAATCACCCTGGAAAGCATTAAAGAATTTTTCCCAAAAAGTTCCCTCATACTTGCTTGATGAAATAAACATCTGAACAGTGGCGGGAAGTGAAAGAATGGATGATGCGAAGATTACAGGCAGTACGCCGCTCATATTAACCTTGATAGGCATGTGTGTTGACTGTCCGCCCATCATCTTTCTTCCGACAACGCGCTTTGCGTATGAAATAGGAAGTCTTCTTTCAGAATTATCCATAAACACAATGTATGCAATCATAAGAAGGAAGCATACACATACAAATGGAACAAGGATTTTATAAACAGTTCTTCCTGTTTTAAGATAGTTGAACAACTGTTGAATCAGTGTAGGGAAACGAGATACGATACCGGCAAAAAGAATAATGGAAATACCATTGCCTATACCGCTTATGGTAATCTGCTCACCAAGCCACATTATAACAGCAGTACCTGCCGTGAGCACAGCGATTATAACGACTGCCTGAAATACTGCGGCAAAGCCTGTAAAAGCTGAACCGTCCGCAGCTGTCATAAGATAATTGTTTGAACGAAGGAAGAAGTAATATGCAAGTGACTGAATCAGTCCGAGAGCAACTGTTACAAATCTCGTAATAGAAGCAATCTTTTTTCTGCCCTCTTCTCCCTCTTTCTGCAATCTCTCAAGTGCAGGAATAGCAACAGCAAGAAGCTGCATAATAATCGATGCATTGATATAGGGTGTGATTGACATAGCGAAAATCGTACCGTATGTGAAAGCACTACCTGTCATCAAGCTCAAATAAGTGAGAATTGTATTTCCCTTACCAACATTAATTTCCTCAACAATATTAAGAAATGGTACCGGAATGACTGAACCTATTCTGAAAACGAGGATTATAAATGCCGTAAACAGAAGTTTTCTGCGTATATCAGGCACTTTCCACGCATTAATAAAGGTCTTAATCATTTAAAGCACCTCCACCTTACCGCCTGCAGCTTCAATCTTTGATTTAGCCGCTTCACTGACGGCAGATACCTTTACGGTGAAAGCCTTTGTGATCTCGCCCTTGCCAAGAATTTTTACTCCGTCAAGTGTTTTTTTGATGAGACCGACAGCTTTCAGACTTTCTGCGTCAACTGTAGCTCCGTCCTCAAATCTGTCATTGAGAGCAGAGAGATTAACAATCGCATACTGCGTAGCAAAAATATTGTTAAATCCTCTTTTAGGAACTCGTCTTTGAAGCGGCATCTGACCGCCTTCAAAACCGAAGCGTCTGCTATAGCCTGAACGAGATTTTTGACCTTTCTGACCTTTACCGGAGGTTTTGCCCTGACCGGACGCGGTTCCGCGGCCTATTCTCTTTACGCTCTTTTTAGAACCCTGGGCAGGAGAAAGTTCATGTAATTTCATATCTGCACCCCTCCTTATTCTTCTACGATTGTTACAAGGTGCGCAATTTTTGCAATCTTACCTTGTGTCTGTGCGTTGTCCGGCTGTACTGTGATGTTGCCGATTTTACGAAGACCAAGTGAGTGGGCGGTGGCAATCTGGTCATCTTTGCTGCCAATTAAGCTTTTCGTAAGCTTGATTTTTATATCTGCCATTGTTCCACCCTCCTTAACCTAATATTTCCTTAGTTGACTTGCCGCGAATCAAAGCAACCTCATCAGCCGTGCGAAGCTTGGACAAGCCGTTTATTGTTGCTCTTACTACATTACAAGGATTGTTTGAACGGATAGCCTTTGTTCTGATATCCTTAATGCCTACTGTTTCAACAACAGCACGAACAGGTCCGCCGGCGATAACACCGGTACCTTTCGGGGCAGGCATAAGAAGAACCTCTCCGGCACCGAACTTACCCTTAATTTCATGAGGAATTGTTGTTCCTTTAAGAGCAACCTTGATAACATTTTTCTTTGCGTCCTCGATTCCCTTGCGGATTGCATCAGGAACTTCACCTGATTTTCCGATACCGAAACCTACGAGACCGTTTCCGTCACCAACAACTACAAGTGCGGAAAACTTAAAGATTCTGCCGCCCTTTACAGTCTTTGATACACGGTTGATCGTTACAACTCTTTCTTCAAGTTCCATTGAAGATACATCAATCTTTGCCATAAAAAATTTACCTCCTTCGTTAGAACTTAAGTCCGCCGTCACGGGCACCGTCAGCAACTGCCGCAACACGACCGTGATAAATGTAACCGCCGCGGTCAAATACACATTCCTCAATGCCTTTTGCCTTGGCTCTGTCTGCTAATGTTTTGCCGACAGCCTTTGCTGCCTCAATATTACCGCCGTACTGAGCGAAATCCTTTTCAACGGATGAAGCCGATGCAATGGTTACACCCGCAACATCGTCGATTAACTGTACATAGATATTGCTGAGAGAGCGATATACATTAAGTCTTGGACATTCTGCAGTACCGCTGATTTTGCCACGAACTCTCTTGTGGCGTTTTTGTCTTGCCTTATTGGCATCCTGTCTTGAAACCATAGTATTTCACTCCTTCCCTTATTTCTTACCTGTTTTTCCTTCTTTACGACGGATATGCTCTTCCGCATACTTGATGCCCTTGCCCTTATAAGGCTCAGGCGGTCTTTTTTCACGAACCTGAGCGGCAAACTGACCTACCTTTTGCTTATCGGCACCGCTGATAACAATAGCGTTTGCTGAAGGACATTCAATTTTAATGCCTTCAGGAGCTTCCATTGTAACCTGATGTGAGAAACCGAGGTTCATCACAAGAGTCTGACCTTGAAGCTGAACACGATAACCTACACCGTTAACCTCAAGATTCTTTTTGAAGCCATCCGTTACACCTGTAACCATATTTGCAACAAGTGAACGGGTAAGCCCGTGAAGTGATTTATTCTCTTTTTCATCGTTAGGTCTGCTAACGATAATTTCATTGCCCTGAACACTGATATCCATATTAGGGTGTGCATCCATTGAAAGAGTGCCGTTAGGACCCTTAACAGTAACAGTGTTAGCGTTAATATCAACATCAACGCCCGCAGGAATAGTAATAGGTTTTAAACCGATACGAGACATCCTGAACTGTACCTCCTTACCAAATGAATGCCAAAACCTCGCCGCCAACATTTTGCTTGCGAGCTTCTCTGTCTGTCATAACGCCCTTGGATGTTGAGATGATTGCAACACCGAGTCCCTTCATTACCTTAGGCATCTCTTCAACATTTGAATAAATACGAAGACCTGGCTTTGATACTCTGCGCAGACCTGTTATTACCTGACTCTTACCCTCACCATATTTGAGAGTTACACGGATAACGCCCTGCTTGCCGTCTTCAATCAATTTATAATTTTTGATATAACCTTCATCAACAAGAATCTGAGCGATTGCCTTCTTCATGTTTGACGCAGGAATATCTACTGTATCGTGCTTTGCTGAATTTGCATTACGAATTCTTGTAAGCATATCAGCGATAGGATCTGTAATATGCATTGATAATTCCTCCTTATTAGATTAGCAATTCTCAGTTTCTTACCAAGATGATTTTTTCACGCCAGGGATTTCGCCTTTGTGGGCGAGCTCTCTGAAGCATATTCTGCATATACCGTACTTACGAAGATAAGCATGAGGTCTACCGCAGATTTTGCATCTGTTGTACTGTCTTGTTGAATACTTAGCGGGCTTTGCAGCCTTAACTTTCATAGATGTTTTTGCCACGATAATCCCTCCTTACTCTGAAAACGGAGCGCCCATTAACCTGAGAAGTTCACGAGCCTCTTCGTCTGTGTTTGCAGTTGTTACCATAATGATGTCCATACCGCGTACGGCATCAATTTTATCATAATCGATTTCAGGGAATATAAGCTGTTCCCTGACACCCATGGCATAGTTGCCACGACCGTCAAAGGAATTAGGATTGATACCTCTGAAGTCACGAACTCTTGGAAGTGCGAGATTGAAGAATCTTTCAAGGAATTCATACATTCTGTCACCGCGAAGAGTAACCTTTACACCGATAGGCATACCCTCACGAAGCTTGAAGTTCGCAACAGACTTCTTTGCACGGCAGACAACCGGCCTCTGACCTGTAATTGTCTGAAGGTCATTGATGATAGCGTCAACTACCTTTGAATTTTCACGGGCTTCACCGCAACCAACATTGATTACAATCTTGTCAAGCTTTGGGATTTGCATAACAGACTTGTAACCGAATTTTTTCATCAATGCCGGAGCGATTTCGCTCTTATATGTTTCTTTTAACATAGCAGCCATTTGTTATGTCCTCCCTTACTTAAAATTCGTTTGCACATTTCTTGCAAACACGGATTCCGCCCTTTTTGTGACCTACACGGGTAGCCTCACCGCATTTGGGGCAGACAAGCTGTACCTTTGATGCGTACAAAGCGGATTCAACCTCAATAAGTCCTCCGGGCTCTCCCATCTTGCGAGGCTTAACATGCTTTGTAACCACATTAACCTTCTTAACGATAACCTTGCCCTCTTTAGGACTTACGGCGATAACCTCGCCTCTTACGCCCTTTGACTTACCGCTGAGTACCATTACGGTATCACCAGATTTTACAAACATTTTACTCATATCCTTGCACCTCCATTAAAGCACTTCCGGAGCAAGAGAAAGTATTTTCATATAATCCTTCTCACGCAGCTCACGGGCTACTGGTCCAAAAATACGGGTGCCACGAGGGGTTTTATCCTCTCTGATAATTACGGCAGCATTTTCGTCAAAACGGATATACTGACCGTCGTCACGACGTACACCTTTAGTTGTACGAACGATGACTGCTTTAACAACTTCGCCTTTTTTTACAACACCGCCGGGTGCAGCCTTTTTAACGCTTGCAACGATTACATCGCCGATATTGGCATATCTTCTGCCTGAACCGCCGAGTACTCTTATGCAAAGAAGCTCTTTAGCGCCGGTATTGTCAGCTACTTTAAGACGACTTTCCTGTTGTATCACAGCAATTTCCTCCTTCGTACTGCAAAATAACACTTTGCTAAGTTGCAGTTATTATTTTTCTTTGACTAAATTATTTAAAAAAGCTGTAAATCGTAACGATTATTTAGCCTTCTCAACAATTCTTACCACACGCCATCTCTTATCCTTGCTGTATGGACGGCATTCCATAATAAGAACTTTATCACCCACACCGCACTCGTTGTTTTCGTCGTGTGCCTTATACTTAACTGTTCGGTTGACAATTTTGTTGTAAAGCGGATGACGAACCCTGTCTTTAATAGTAACAACAACGGTTTTGTCCATCTTGTCGCTGCTTACAACACCGACTCTTGTTTTTCTGAGGTTTCTTTCCATCATTCAGTTACCTCCTTCTTTAAGAATTAGCCTTTTCAAGTTCGATTTCTCTCTCAACAGTTTTAATGCGAGCGATATCCTTCTTGACAGCTTTAATTCTCATAGGGTTGTCGAGCTGGTTGATAGCCTGCTGAAAATGAAGGTTGAAGAGCTCTTCTTTGAGCTCTGCAAGCCTTTTTGACCTCTGCTCCGGTGAAAGAGCTTTTATTTCCGATGCTTTCATTACTGCTCGCCTCCCTCTGTTTCTTTCTTTACAAACTTGCACTTTACAGGAAGCTTGTTTGCTGCGAGACGCATAGCCTCGCGTGCTGTTGACTCATCAACACCGCCGAGCTCAAACATAACCTTACCCGGCTTAACAACGGATACCCAATAGTCAACATTACCTTTACCTTTACCCATACGGGTATCAGCAGGTCTTGCTGTAATAGGCTTATCAGGGAAAATTTTAATCCATACCTTACCGCCACGCTTCGTGTAACGAGTCATGGCAATACGGGCTGCTTCGATTTGTGCAGCTGTAATCCAAGCAGGTTCTGTTGTCTGCAGGCCATACTCACCGTATGTCACCTTGTTACCTCTGCTTGCCACACCGGTCATACGACCTCTGTGCTGCTTTCTGTGCTTTACACGCTTAGGCAAAAGCATTATCTTTTTCCCCCTTCCCTGCGGTTTGTTCTTCTCTTGTTTCGGGATTCATGAAGAACTTCGCCCTGGTAAATCCAGGTTTTAACACCGATGCGTCCGTAAGTTGTCTTTGCCTCTGCAAAACCGTAATCGATGTCTGCACGAAGTGTCTGAAGAGGGATTGTACCCTCCTTATAAGTTTCCGAACGAGCAATTTCCGCACCGCCGATTCGACCTGAAACCATAATCTTAATACCGCGGGCACCAAGTCTCATTGTGTTTCTTATAGCACCCTTAACGGCTCTTCTGAAAGATACTCGTCTCTCGAGCTGCTGAGCAATACTCTGCGCAACGAGAGTCGCATTAAGATCCGGTTGCTTTATCTCAACGATATTAATGAAAACCTCATTGGGGTTTTTACCGAGCTTCTTTGCACAGATAACTTTGAGTTTTTCGATCTCTGCACCCTGCTTGCCAATAACCATACCCGGCTTTGCGCAGTGAATATTGATTCTTACTCTTTTGGCGTCTCTTTCAATTTCTACTTTCGGAACACCTGCGCCGTAAAGAGAGTTCAAAAGATAGTTACGAAGATTGTGATCTTCAACAAGTGTATCAGCGAACTCACCTTTTTTTGCATACCAGCGGGAGTCCCAGTTCTTTATAACACCGATTCTTAAACCGGTCGGATTACATTTCTGTCCCATTCACTTTTCCTCCCTGCTTAGTCGTCCATTTCCTTAACGGTAATGGTGATGTGTGATGTTCTCTTGTTAATTCTGTATGCTCTGCCCTGTGCCCTTGCCTGAATCCTTTTAAGAGTAGGACCTGCGGTTGCATTGCAGTAGCTGATTATTAATTTAGATGTGTCCATATTGTTATTGTTCTCGGCATTTGCCATAGCTGATTTAAGAACCTTCATAACAGGCTCACAGGCTGCCTTCGGTGTATACTGAAGAATTGCCATAGCCTTGTCAGCAGGCTGATTTCTGATCAGATCAAGAACAATCTGTACCTTTCGAGGAGAGATACGGACATAAGTTGCTTTAGCTGTTGCTTCCATAATAATTCTCCTTTCAATTACTTAGATGTCTTTGAGCCTGCATGGCCTCTGAATGTTCTTGTCGGTGCAAATTCACCGAGCTTGTGTCCAACCATATCCTCTGTAACATATACAGGAACATGCTTTCTTCCGTCATGAACAGCAAAGGTATGTCCTACGAATTCAGGGAAGATTGTCGAACTTCTTGACCAGGTCTTTATAACCTGCTTATCACCTGAAGCATTGAGTGCTTCTACCTTCTTGTAGAGGCTTTCTTCTACATAAGGTCCTTTTTTAGTACTTCTGCTCATCTGTTAATCTTCTCCTTTCTTCTTATTTACCGTTACGACGGCGAACAATCATCTTATTTGATGCTTTCTTCTTATTGCGTGTCTTATAACCAAGAGCAGGCTTGCCCCAAGGTGTACAAGGACCCGGACGGCCGATAGGAGATTTGCCTTCACCACCGCCGTGAGGGTGGTCATTAGGGTTCATAACAGAACCGCGGACAGTAGGTCTCCATCCCATATTGCGCTTGCGTCCGGCCTTACCGATTTTCACATTGGCATGGTCTGCATTTCCTACAACACCGACTGTTGCCATACAATCTTTCGGCACATTACGAAGCTCACCCGAAGGAAGTCTGAGCAACGCATACGCACCCTCAAGAGCCATAAGCTGAGCGCTGTTTCCCGCCGAGCGGGCAATCTGCGCGCCATTTCCGGGATAAAGCTCAACATTGTGAACGATTGTACCTACAGGCATATCCTTGAGAGCAAGAGCATTACCGGCAATGATATCGGCATTCGGACCTGAAATAACAGTATCGCCAACTTTAAGTCCCTCAGGAGCCGTGATGTAGCTCTTTACACCATCCTCATACTGAATAAGAGCTATATGAGCGCTTCTGTTGGGATCATATTCAATCGTTTTAACGACTGCCGGAATGTCAAATTTGTTTCTCTTAAAATCAATTACGCGGTACTTTCTTCTGTTTCCGCCGCCGCGGTGACGGACTGTAATTCTTCCGTAAGCGTTACGACCTGATTTCTTATTGAGAGGCTCAAGAAGAGATTTCTCAGGAGCAACCTTTGAGAGAGAAGAATAATCTGTTACCGACATATTTCTCCTTGAAGGCGTGGTCGGCTTATAATTCTTAATTGCCATTATTATTTCTCCTTTCCGGATAACTTTGCGAAAGGATGGCACCTTTCATACCTCATCATCCGAAATACTGTCTTTGTTGCTTATCCCTATATATATAATAGGTATAGATTACATCATATCATTGAAGAATTCAATCTCTTTTGAATCCTCTGTAAGTGTTACGATTGCCTTTTTCCATGAAGGTGTATATCCCTCGTGAACTCCCTGACGGCGTTTCTGACCGCGGACATTGATTGTATTTACTTTAGCAACCTTTGTTCCCGGGAAAACCGCTTCAACTGCCTTGGCAATCTCAATTTTATTTGCATCTTTTGCAACCTTGAAGGTATATTTTTTCATCATAATGCCCATCATGGATTCCTCAGTGATTATAGGCTTAATGATAATATCCTGAGCAGTTTTCATTATGCATATACCTCCTCAATTTTCTTTGCGGCATCCTTGAGAACAAGAAATGTATCGCAGTTGAGGATGTCATAAACACAAAGTGTATTTACCGTAACAACCTTAACGCCCTCAATATTGCGTGCACTCTTGTAAATTTTTTCGTTGGATCCCTCTGTTACAATAAGAGTTTTCTTGGCTGTCTTAAGCTTGTGAAGCATATCGACAACTGCCTTTGTTTTGATCTGCTCAAGCTCTACCTTGTTGACAACCATCATTTCACCTGCGGCAACCTTTGAAGAAAGAGCTGACTTCATAGCAAGTCTCTTAACTTTCTTATTGAGGTTAACCTTATATTTTCTCGGCTTGGGACCGAGTGCGATACCGCCGTGTGTCCACTGAGGACTTCTTGTTGAACCCTGACGGGCACGGCCGGTACCCTTCTGTCTCCAAGGCTTTGCACCGCCTCCGCTTACTTCTGAACGAGTGAGAGTTGACTGTGTGCCCTGACGCTGATTAGCAAGATAGCTAACAACTGCAAGATGCATTGCCGATGTATTTGGCTCAATACCGAATACCGAATCGGCAAGTTCTAATTTTGAGGTTTTCTTACCTTCCTGGTTATAAACCTGAACCTGTGCCATTTTTATCTCTCCTTTCGTTAAGCTTTAACCGCGTCTGCGATAACAACAATTCCGCCCTTTGGACCGGGGATTGCTCCCTTGATTGCAATAAGATTGTTTTCTGCGTCAATCTTTGCAATTTTAAGATTCTGAACTGTTACTGTTTCGTGACCGTAGTGACCTGCCATCTTTTTGCCCTTAAATACTCTTGAAGGACTTGAACAAGCGCCGAGTGAACCTGCGTGACGATGATTGGGACCTGTACCGTGTGTCATTCTGAGTCTGGAGAAGTTCCAGCGTTTGATGGCACCGGATGTTCCGTGGCCCTTGCTTGTTCCCCTGACATCAACGAGCTCGCCTGTCTCAAAGATATCCGCCTTGAGAATGTCGCCCACCTTGATGTCGGCAATGTTTTCGAGTCTGAACTCTTTAAGTGTTTTCTTCGGAGCAACATCCGCTTTGTCGAAGTGACCTTTCATCGGCTTGTTTACACGCGACACTTTAACATCGCCGAAACCGACCTGGATTGCTTCGTAGCCGTCGTTGTCCATCGTTTTGATCTGTGTTACCGCACAGGGACCGGCTTCAACTACTGTTACGGGAATTACTTTTCCGTTTTCGTCAAAAATCTGTGTCATGCCGATCTTTTTGCCGATAAGACCTTTTTTCATGAATTTATTTCCTCCTTTTGGTTATTGGTTGGGTTTCCCCAACATGACCTCAGCCTTGCGGTTTAGAGTTTAATCTCTATTTCCACACCGGCTGGGAGCTCAAGACTTGTCAAAGCTTCAACGGTTTTATTTGAAGGTCTGAGAATGTCGATGAGTCTTTTGTGTGTTCTTTGCTCGAACTGCTCACGGCTGTCCTTATACTTATGAACCGCGCGAAGGATTGTTATTTTTTCTACTTCTGTAGGAAGGGGAATCGGACCGCTTACCTGAGCGCCTGTTCTCTTTGCGGTTTCAACAATCTTCTCCGCAGCCTGATCCACAAGACTGTGATCATAGCCCTTGAGTCTGATTCGAATTTTGACTTTACTTGCTGCCATTTTATTTCCTCCTGAAAAATTATGGTGCGAGCACCCGATAATTTCCACGCTTCCGTGTGTTTCTACCCATTCCGTAAATAAAGCCGAATGAAACATCATTCGGGCATACAGGACAAACACACATAAAATCCGCGTTCGCAAGCCGCTGATTAAGTGGTTACCTATCGGTCATTTTCGCCCGGTTTAAAATCGGACATACTCCGTATGAATTACCGCCTGGGTTATGACGCAACCTCATACATCTTCGCATATCTGTATGTGAAATACTGCTTCTATATGTAGTTATATAGTATGCTCTTTCACACGCTTGCATATTATATTATATTAAATATGCATTGTCAAGAAAAATTTGCAAATTTTTGAAAAAATTTTTTTATGCTAAAACAACAAATTTCAAATAAAAATTTCGTTAAAACTGCACAAAAAACATTTTAAACAAAGAAATTGTGATGTGAGCCGATGAATTTCCGCTCACACCACAATATATAGATTCAACTGATTATGCACTTTTAAGGGAAAGTTTCAGTTTATCAGCAATCATTGCAATAAATTCCGAATTGGTAGGCTTACCTCTCTGCGACTGAATGGTATAACCAAAATAGGATGAAAGTACATCTACATCACCTCTGTCCCACGCAACCTCGATTGCATGGCGAATAGCCCTTTCCACTCTTGAAGAGGTGGTGTTATACATCTTTGCGACAGTCGGATAAAGAAGTTTTGTAACAGAGCCGAGCATCTCACTGTCATTTACACAAAGGCGTATAGCTGTTCTGAGATACTGATATCCCTTAATATGTGCCGGGACACCTATCTGGCGCATAATGTCTGATATCACTACATCAATATCATTATCGGCGGCAGGAGAAAGCCCACGCTTTTTCTTTTCCGTTTTCCAGTTTGAAAGGCGGATAATCCTTTTGGCAACAGAAGCCGGATTAACAGGCTTTATAAAATAATAATCAGCACCGGCGTTAATCATCTGTTCTTCAAAATCCTGAGAATCAATTGCAGACATAAGAATGATTAAAGGTTTTTCTGAAAGCGATTCATTAATGTGCTCCATTACATCTATGGCATCCTCATTTGCCATAAATACATCCATTATAACAGCATCAATATGCTGTGATTCAATCACCGAAATAACTCTTGAACCGTCTTTTGATGTCAACACAACATCAAAACCTGCATTTTTTAATTCTTTTTGACATTCTTTTCCGAATTTTACTGTATCATCGGCAAGAAGTACCTTTAAATTGTTTTTCATTTGAAAAACCTCCTTTTTTATTTCCTCCACATATTACCATTACTGGAACAAAATTGCAAGAGGTTTTCACAAAATATTGTGTATTTTTTTCACAATCATTATTTTTCGTTATTATTTTGTATTCAAAAATCAGCTTTTTTATATTTTCTCTGACTGTTCAATCATTTTTTCGGCAAAAATTCCATATCCTTTTTGCGGATCATCCACTATCACATGCGTTAACGCTCCTATAAGCTTTCCGTTTTGAATAATTGGTGAACCACTCATACCCTGCACGATTCCTCCTGTTTTTTTCAGAAGCTTTTCATCTGTTACCTTTATGACAAGATTCTTGTCATTTTTACCTTCTCTGTACGAAACACGGGTTATTTCAACTGTGTAGAGCTTCGGCGAACCGCTGTCAACAGTGGATAAAATCTGTGCTGGTCCTTTTTCAATTTCCTGAACAGGTGCCACCTCATACATAAGTTTTTTTTCAACTGCATTTGTGTATTTTCCGTAAATCCCGCATTGGCTGTTATTTATAAGTGTTCCGATGACGGTATCCGAAAAGTCACAGCAAAGTGAGCCTGTTTCGCCATCCGTGCTCTTATAGAGCTTTGTGACAGTCGCTTTGACAGCCTCGCCGTTTAAGATAGGTATAATTTCATTTGTATCAACATCTGTTATAGGATGACCGAGTGCTGCAATAGTGTTGTTCGATGGATTATAAAATGTTATCGTTCCGATTCCCGCCGTAGAATCTCTAACCCATACGCCCGCCTTGTATCTTCCCTCTGATGAAGAATATTCGGGAGTAAGCGTAAATGTCTTATATATTCCGTCTCTTTTTACACGGATTCTGTAATCCATGCCGTTATTATCATTAAGAATATCCTCCACCTCAGTGGATGAATAAACCTTGGTATTATTGATTTCAATAATGATATCGCCCTTTTCAAGCCCCGCTTTTTTTGCAGGATTTGATTTTCCGTTTTTTCCGTCAACATCCTTTGTTCCGACAATCATAACACCGTCTGTATAAAGCTTGATTCCGAAGCTTTCACCGCTCACATATACATATTTTGCCTGTTGAGGCGTAATTTTTGTGTTTTTTACAGGAATAACACCAAAAAGCCTGAGCTCGCCTTCACTCGGAGATACCCTCTGATTATTCTGAAAATCAACCTGAGTCTCCCTGTTTACATTCATAAAATAAATATTGTCAAAACTGATTTGCTTTGCCGAATAATAATTAATATTTTCAGGCAGAGTAATATTGCCGAAAATGATAAGCCCGTAAATAACGGCAAGAAGCATTGCAAGCACTGAATCGGCAGTGCGAATTATCTTTTTCACATTTATCACCGATTATAGTATGGACAAAAAATAAGGACATCTGTACCGATGTCCTTAAAAATTTTAAATAATCATCAAATGAAATTAAATAGATACCTCATGCGCAACATTATAGATATTCATATCTATTGTTTTTGTCATATTCAGTGCTTTAAAAATGTCATAGTCCACAACATCTTCCTTCTGGGCCGCAACAACGCGGTTTCCTATGTTTTTCATAAGAAGCTTCACTGCATAGTTGCCCATTCTTGTTGCCATAACCCTGTCTTTTGCCGTAGGATGTCCGCCGCGCTGCACATGGCCTAAAATTACAGAGCGTGATTCAACGCCTGTTTTTGCCTGAATTTCCTTTGCGAGAGCATCAACATCAACACCCACACCTTCAGCGACAACAATCAGAAAATGCTTTTTTCCTGTTCTCTGTGTCTTTTC
The DNA here is from genome assembly GCA_947628175.1 of uncultured Clostridia bacterium. Classification (GTDB taxonomy): domain Bacteria; phylum Bacillota; class Clostridia; order Oscillospirales; family Acutalibacteraceae; genus Eubacterium_R. The sequence continues at coordinate 33,392 of CANQZA010000009.1, forward strand.
CATTCGCTCTATAACATGCTTTTCAATATCAAATTCAACCTCGGGGATAAGAATTGCCGTTGCGCCGCAGGCAATACCCGCATTAAGAGCAAGATAACCCGCTCTTCTGCCCATAACTTCAACCACCGTACATCTGTCGTGGCTTTCACCCGTATCACGAAGCCGGTCCACCATTTCCATAATTGTATTAAGACAGGTATCATACCCTATAGTATAATCACAGCAGGCAATATCGTTGTCAATTGTGCCGGGAATACCTACGCACGGAATGCCCCTTTCAGACAAATCTCTTGCGCCGCGGAACGAGCCGTCGCCTCCTATAACAACGACGCCCTCTATTCCCCACTCCTGACAGGTTCGTATAGCCTTTCTCATACCCTCTTCGGTTGCAAATTCAACCGAACGGGCAGAGTAAAGGATGGTTCCGCCTCTGTTTATAATATCTGAAACAGAACGAAGATCCATTTCAATGAAATCACCGTTAATCAGTCCGTTATATCCGCGGATAACACCGTATACTTTTATGTTGTTTTCGCAGGCTGTACGAACAACTGCGCGAACAGCCGCATTCATTCCCGGCGAATCCCCGCCGCTTGTCAAAACTGCAATGGTTTTCATACAAAATCCTCCTGTATCTTTCAAACGATAACAAAGATAACATATTGTATTTTAATCGTAGTTAAGAAAAATGTCAAGTATTGGCTTAATTATTTTCCGATAACACAATATAACAAACCTGTAAAAATAATATTATTGCCTAAATACCACATTTTCCTCCCCAAGTATTCTCTTAAGTTCTTCCAGTTCCGTCTGGTTGACATCTACAAAATCACTTTTCGGCTGAAGCTCATATTTTCCACTATCAGTATAGTAAAAATACAAAGGTATTGTTCCATCAAATACAGCCGTTACTCTTTTTGCAAGAACAATTCTTTTATCTTCCCTGCTTTCAAACCTCAAATAAAGCGCTTTTTTACCGCTTTTTTTAGGCATTGCCTGCTCTTTTAAGGACGCATATTGTCCCGTATTCTTTTCTGACGGCGCATCTGTAACCTCATTTGCCAGAATTTTTGCGTCCTTCTCTTCCTCAAGTGAAAGTGTACCTCTTACGGTAATAACGCTGCCCTCATAAAGTAGCCCGCTGCACAGTTCAAGCGTTTTAGGAAATACGACTACTTCTATAGAACCATATAAATCCTCAACCGTCACAAATGCCATTGACGCTCCGTTTCTCGTTTTTTTTACGGTTGTATGCGTTACAATCCCGCAGAGTGTCACCAAAGATTTATCCTTATAAATAGCTGTGTCAGGCTCGTTAGACGCCTCAATCAAATCTATCGTATCAGCATATCCGAGCGCACTGCAAAGCTGTGCGTACTTATCCATAGGATGACCTGACAGATATAAGCCCGTCATCTCCTTTTCCATTTTGAGAAGCTCTGTTTTAGGAAATTCATCAACATCAGGCATTTTAAAGTCAAGTGAGAGCATATCACCGTCTCCCAAATCAAAAAAACCGACCTGACCGTACTGCGTATTTCTGCGGTAATCCTCAAGATTGGAAACAATTGCGGGAAGAACCTGAAGCATCTGACGCCTGTTGCCGCCTAAACCGTCCATTGCGCCGCACCTTATCAGGCTTTCAACCGCTCTGCGGTTAAAATGACCGCCTTGCATACGCCTGCAAAAATCCGTTAAATCACTGAAACTTCCTTTCTGCCTTTCAGATATAATTTCATCAATAAATTCACTGCCCGCGTTTTTAATGCCAAGCAGTCCGTAATTTATGACATTCTCGTTTGCCGTAAATCCTTTCATGGATTTATTGATATCGGGAGGACCTAATCTGAGTCCTATCCGCTTGCATTCGGCAGTATATCTTGCAATTTTATTTGCCTGACCGAGCACCGATGTCATAAGCGCGGCCATAAACTGCGCCGGATAATAGCATTTTAAATATGCCGTGCGGTATGCAACAAGTGCATAGCAGGCGGCATGTGATTTATTGAACGCATATTTTGCAAAATCCGCCATACGGTCAAAAATCTCATTTGCCGTAACCGAATCAATATTGTTTTTTGAACACCCTTCAATAAAGGTTGTCCGCTCCTGCTCCATTACCGATGTTTTTTTCTTGCTCATTGCACGGCGCACAATATCCGCTCTTCCGTAGGAATAGCCCGCAAGCTCACGGAAGATTTGCATGACTTGCTCCTGAAAGACTATACAGCCATAGGTATTTTCAAGAATAGGACGCAGCTTTTCAGTCGCGTATTTTATATTCTTATGGTTATGCGAGTTTTCAACAAAGGTGTCAATCTGCTTTGCAGGTCCGGGGCGATAAAGGGATGTAGCAGCGATTAAATCCTCAAGCGCAGTCGGCTTAAGATTTGTAAGCATCTGCTTCATACCTGACGATTCAAATTGAAAGATGCCCTCTGTCTGTCCCCTCGCAAACAGCCTGTACACCTTTTCATCTTCAATGGATATTTTATTTATATCTATTCCCGCTGCCTTGGAAGCATCATCAATAACGGTCAGTGTTCTCAGACCGAGAAAATCAATTTTCAACAGACCGAGTTCTTCAAGCGTCGTCATAACATATTGCGTTACAGGTATGCCGTCATTTGTGGCAAGCGGAACATATGATGATACGGGATTATGCGTGATAACAACACCCGCCGCGTGGGTGGAGGTGTTTCTCGGCATTCCCTCAATCTTGCGGGCGGTTTCAATCAGTTCGTTCACCTGGGGGTTTTCAGCCATAAGAGCAGAAAGCTCTTTCGATTTATTTACCGCCTGCTCAATGGTTATATGAAAATCGTTTGGCACAAGCTTTGCAACGGAATCGACAGACGCATAGGGCATACCCATGGCTCTGCCGACATCCCGTATTGCCGCACGCGTTGCAAGCGTACCGAAGGTGACAATTTGGGCAACATGACTGCTTCCGTATTTTTCGGAAACATAATCTATTACCTCTTCTCTTCTCTCATAGCAGAAATCTATGTCAAAATCAGGCATCGACACTCTTTCGGGATTGAGAAATCTCTCAAAAATCAGATTATATTTCATAGGATCCAGATCTGTGATCCCCATACAGTACGCCGCAATGGAACCGGCGCCCGATCCTCGTCCCGGTCCGACAGGTATTTTGTGCTCTTTTGCGTATGAAACAAAGTCCGCAACAATAAGATAATAGTCTGTATACCCCATTTTTTCAACTGTTTCAAGCTCATATTCGAGACGGTCATAGTATGCTTTCGGCGGGTGATGACCATATCTTTTTTTCATTCCGTCACAGCAGAGCTTTTTAAAATATTCAAAATGGTTTATATTATCAGGCGTCTCGTAATACGGAAGCTTAGTATTGCCGAATTCAAAATCAAAATTACACCGGTCCGCAATCCGGCCTGTATTGTCAACAGCCTGCGGTACATCGGCAAAAAGCAATCTCATCTCGTCTTCGCTTTTAAGATAAAACTCGTTTGAATGAAATTCAAGACCCGTGTCCTCGCCTATAATGTGATTTGTGGCGATACAGATAAGCACCTGCTGAATTTTAGAATCCGATTTTTCTATATAATGAACATCATTTGTCGCAGCAAGCGGTATACCTGTCTCTCTTGAAATGCGTTTTATTCCCTCATTGACAGCTTTCTGCTCAGGCAATCCGTGATCCTGAAGCTCAAGAAAATAGTTTTCATTTCCGAAAACACTTCTGTACCACAGAGCAATACGCTTTGCCTTTTCATAATCCCTTTGCAGAAGACTCTGCGGTATTTCACCGGCAAGACAGGCTGAAAGACAAATCAGCCCTTCACTGTATTTTTCAAGTATATCATGATCAATTCTCGGCTTAAAATAAAATCCCTCTGTAAAGGATTTTGAAACAAGCTGAATAAGATTCTTATATCCCGTCTCATTTTCGCAGAGCAGGATAAGATGATTGTAGTCCTTGTCAAGCATCTTTTCCTTATCAAACCTTGTTCTCGGTGCAACATATACCTCACAGCCGATAATCGGTTTTATTCCCTGCTCCCTGCACGCTTTGTAAAAATCAACGGCTCCGTACATATTGCCGTGGTCGGTAATGGCAAGTGATGTCATTCCCAGATTTTTTGCACGCTCAACTAACTGCCTGATACGACATGCGCCGTCAAGCAGTGAATATTCCGTATGTGTGTGCAGATGGGTAAACATAATTGCGCGTCACTTTCCTTACAAATCAAATATTTCAAATATTCTGTGATATTTCAAGTATTTTTTTTAATCTGTGGTTGACTCCGGATCTTGACAAACCGCTCAGGTTTGCAAGCTCTGACAATGAGGCCTCTGGATTTTCAAGTCTGAGTACCGCCATTTTCCTCAAATCCTCTTTCAGAAAGGACAGTCCCTTTACTTTTAAAATCTTTTCAATCGCTTCAATATGGACATAGCTTGCTCTTACCGTCTTTTCAATATTGGCGGTTTCGCAGTTTGCTGTTCTGTTTGCCTTATTTCTGATGTCCTTAACGATCTCTATATTCATCATCTCAAACATTGCGGAAGATGCTCCCATAAGATAAAGGCAGTCCTCTATTGCTTCGCTGTCCTTAAAATAGATAATATTGTAGCCCTTTCTGTTTGATATTTTAGGAGTCATATCAAACTCTGACAGAAGCGTCGCAAAGCTTTTTGAAAGATTGTGATACGCGACGGAAAATTCAAGATGATACCCTTTTTCGGGTGAAGAGACGGTTCCGCATGAGAGAAAAGCCCCCGAAACAAAAGCATTCATACACTTCTCACAGTCAAAGTTTGAAAAATTAATTCTGAGACTGCCCTTTTCCGTATGACCGAATACTCCGAGAATTTTATCACAGCTTTTTTTTTCATCAATCATTATTGAAAAACTCTTGCCCTTTGGTGATACTTTTATGCTGCAATCCACATTGCAATACTTTTTTACAAGTTTTTTATAGAGCTTTGCAATATTTTCATTTGCCGTCTGGATTCCGATACCCATTGATGAAAAGCATTTTCCGAAAATACACATTCCGTAAAGCAGAGCTCTCTCGCAGCAACTGCTTTCATATTCAATTTTAATGAGTTCGTTTTTTACATTCTTTGAAAAAGACATGATTCCCCGGTTATTCCAATTTACTTGCGGTCAATATCCCTGTGACTGACCGTAACATTTTCCCATTTCTTTGAAAAGTGTTCTTTTAAAGCCTCAGCAAAAGCAACACTTCTGTGATTTCCGCCCGTGCAGCCTATGGCAAAAACAATCTGGCTTTTTCCTTCTTTAATATAAAGAGGGTTGAGATAATCAAGAAAATCGACAAGTTTTTCAAACAATTCTCTTGACTGTTCAAAGGAAAAAACATAATCGCTTACTTCTTTATCAAGTCCCGTTTTGTTCTTGAGTGATTCCACCCAGTAGGGATTCGGCAGACACCTCACATCAATCACAAAATCTGCCTCGCCCGGCACACCGTGTTTAAAGCCGAAAGACATGCAGTGTATATTCATGGCATCTCTGTCACTGCTTAGGAGAATCTGCGAAAGCCTGCTGCGAAGCTTTGCATTGTCAATATCCGTTGTATCAATCACATAATCTGCCCTTTGACGCAGAGGAGAGAGAATTTTTTTCTCATACCTGATTGCCTCCTGAACAGAGCCGTTGAATTTGTCCGAAAAAGGATGTTTTCTGCGCGTGAGCTTATATCTCTTTAACGCTTCATTTTCCTTGATATCAAGATAAATGATTTTCACATCATATCCGTATTCCTCCGCATGGGAAACACTTTCAATCAGCTTTTCAAAAATATGACTTGAACGCACATCCGTAACCATGACAACCTTATTATACTCATCACCGTTTGCAAGGATACTCACAAAAGTCGCAATAAGCTCCGGGGGCATATTATCTATGCAGTAATATCCCACATCCTCCATAAATGCCATTGCGGTCGATTTTCCCGCACCGCTTACTCCGGTTAAAACGATTAATTCCTTTTCCATATTATTTCACCGTTATTCTGTTATTCTGTTATTCTTTTATTTTGTTACTCTGATTTCCATTTCCAGTTCAATGCCCTTTTCACGCAGAACCGTATCATGGCATATCCTGCATAATTCAAGAACATCTTTGCAGGTTGCGCCACCCTTATTTATTACAAATCCTGCATGCTTCGTACTTACCTGCGCTCCTCCGACACTTCTGCCCTTGAGATTGCAATCCTGAATAAGCGCTCCGGCAAAATATCCCTGCGGTCTTTTAAAAGTCGAGCCTGCCGACGGATATTCAAGAGGCTGCTTTTCCCTTCGTCTTGAAAGGAGATCGTCCATTTTTTCTTTTATATCTTTTTTATCGCCTTTGGCAAGTTTCAGATACAGTCCCGTTATGATACAGCCGTTATTATAATAGGCCGAATGACGGTAAGATAAAGCAAGAGCATCGCCCTCAAGGCTCGCGCTGCGGCCGTTTGAATCTATATGATCGCACTTTATAAGAACATCCTTCATTTCACCGCCGTACGCGCCTGCATTCATAAATGCACCGCCGCCGCACGAGCCCGGAATTCCATATGCAAATTCCAGCCCCGTAAGACTATGCTCGTAAGCAAATCTGCAAAGTTTTATCAAAAGCGCTCCCGCCTGCGCATACACAGTCTCATCATCAATAAGGCGTATTTCGCTCATCCTTTCTCCTATAATCATAACACAGGCATCTATTCCTGCATCGTCAACAAGAAGATTTGAGCCGTTACCCATGGGGACAAGACGAATATGATTCTGTTTTGCAGTTTTTACTATCTGAGAAATCTGATACTCGTTTTCAGGATAAACGATAAGCCTTGCATTACCGCCTATTTTAAAGGTGGTATGAAGGCTCATGGATTCATTTTCAGCATATTCACAGTTTATTTCTTTACAAAGCTCAATTAACTGATTCAAATTATCACCGATTATTCCTTAACCTTTCCAAGAATAGCGGCTCCGATGACACCTGCGTCATTGCCCAGCTCGGCCTTAACTATCTTGGTTTGAATTTTGCTATGTATTGAATATCTTTCTGCCTGAACATATCTGCGCAAAGGCTTTATAAGCGTATCGCCCTCATTGCATATTCCTCCGCCGACACAGATTATTTCAGGCTGAAGAGCATTTACAATATTTATAAGTCCGCAGGAAACATATTTGATATAGCGCTCGACTACATGAATACCCGCAATATCTCCCCTGCGCATTGCGTCAAATGAGGTTTTTCCCGAAACCTTACCCTCCTGTCGGGCAAGCTCGTGCATAACGGAATCGGGATTTTCCTCCATCGCCTTTTTTGTCTGATTAATAAGAGCAGTAGCAGAAGCATATGCCTCCCAGCATCCCTTTCTTCCGCAGGTACATTGTTCACCGTCGAGTACGATGACCATATGACCGCATTCACCGCCCGCAAAATTTACGCCGTTTACAATTTTACCGTCTGCAATAATACCCGAGCCGACACCCGTTCCGAGTGTTACCGCAACAAAGTTTTTTGCACCGTGCCCGACTCCTGCGTAAGCCTCGCCGAGAGCCGCACAGTTCGCATCATTTTCGACATACACATTATGGATTCCCAGTCCATCAATTAGAATCTGCCTTGCCGGCACATTATTGAATCCGAGATTATTCGCAAATTCTATTATTCCATCACCGTTTACAGTACCCGGAGTACCAAGACCGACAGAGTCAATATCATCCGCGGTAAGTCCTGCTTTTTCGATTGCGTCAAGCGTTATTCTTATTATATCATCAAAAATTTCCCGATAGCTTCTCGGACTGTTGGTTGCCGTTTTTGAGGTCGCAACAATTTCATATTTATCATTTACAACTGCAGAAACAATATTTGTTCCGCCCAGATCAATACCCACAGTAAACATTTTTATACCTCACTTATAAAATTAGTTTTTCCAAATTTCAACTTCTTTATCAACGGGCTCAACATTTTCCATACCGAGGCTTGTCATCAAATCCTTGGCCGCGTTATAGCCCATCTTTTTCTGTCTGTTATTCATGGCCGCGGTTTCAACGATTACCGCCAGATTACGACCGGGAGTAATCGGAACTGTCATAACAGGAATTTTTACATCAAGAATATTGGCATATTCATTGTCAAGACCGAGCCTGTCATACGCCTTTGTTGAATCCCATGCCTCAAGCTGAATAACCATATCAATCTTTTCAGACGGTTTGACGGCACCCATACCGAACAGCCTTCTCGCATCAATTATTCCGATTCCGCGAAGCTCTACAAAATGCCTTATATTACTCGGAGAATTGCCCATGAGTGTCTTGTCACTTATTTTTCTTATCTCAACAGCATCATCTGCAATCAGTCTGTGCCCTCTTTTTATAAGTTCAATGGCAGCCTCACTCTTTCCCGCTCCGCTTTCCCCCGTTATAAGGACGCCTTCGCCGTAAACCTCAACAAGAACACCGTGGCGAGTAACCCTCGGAGCAAGCTCGGCATTTAGATACGCAATAAGGGAGGCGAGAAAAGGGGAGGTCTCATCACCTGTTTTAAGAAGCGGCACCTCATATTTTTTACACGCTTCAATAAAATAGCCGGGTATTTTGAGCCCTCTTGTAACAACTGCAGCAGCCGGCTTCAAACCAAGCCAGTAACCTAAAGCTCTTTCTCTTTCTCCGTCGCTCATGTTTCTCATAAAACCAAGTTCCGTCCAACCCAGAATCTGTATTCTGAGAGGATCAAAATAATCGGTATATCCTGTCAAAACAATTCCGGGTCTGTTTATTTCATTTGTTGTAATCAGTATTTCGTCTGCCGGCTTGGGCAGATATACCGTTTCCAGTTTATGAAAATCAATTATTTTTTCAAGAGGTACAGAATAAACCTTTGACACTTTTATTCACACAGCCCTTCCGTCTACCAATAATTATTTAAAATCAAATACTCCTTGTTGTAGCCGTACAAGGGAGATAACGGTTAACCTTTTTAAAAACATACATCCATTTGATTTTTCATGCTATACAATGCAGATAAATATATACTTTTATTATAAATTATATTCCCTTTATAATCAAGAAGATTTTGTAAGATAAGTAAAATAAGTTTTTTACTCAATATTTACAACATAGCCTTTTTATGGTATAATTATAGACAACATATCTCTCATTTAAGGTGATTTCTTTTTGAAAAAAAAATTAAAGGTCGCAATCGGAACTGATGCTTTTCCTCCCACAACAGACGGCATCAGCAGCGTTGCGCAGAATTACGCAAACGAAATAAATAATAAAAATCTCGGCGAGGCTGTAGTCATCACACCAAAAAATCCGAATCAGCAGGATTATAAATATAATTACGAAATATTCAGGTATAAAAGCTGGTGGCTGCCCTCAACCGAAGGATACAGTATAGGATGGCCGTTTAAAGACGAACTTCATCAGGCGATCATTGATATGAATTTTGATATTCTTCACTCGCATGCTCCTCTTGCCACAAGCTATTATTTCAGACGCGTTGTTGAAAAAAAGCCTATTCCCGTTGTTCTTACATATCATACAAAATACGAGTACGATATTGATAAGCGTATTCCCACAAAACCGCTCAAAGATTTTGCCTATCATTTTCTTCTCAACAACATAAACGCCGCTGATGAGGTATGGGTAACAAGCAAGGGTTCCGTTGATTCTTTAAGAAAAATAGGATATAACGGGGATTATATCGTTATGCCTAACGGCTGCGACCTACCGATAACCGATATTCCTGCACGGCAAATATCTGTTATAAAAAGAAAGCACTGTATACCTGATGATATTCCTGTTTTTTTATATGCGGGCAGAATGATCTGGTATAAAAATATAAACCTTATAATTGACGCTTGCAAAAAGCTTATGGACGACGGCAAAAATTTTAAACTTATCATGCTTGGATTCGGCGCAGATGAAAATGAAATAAAGCGCTATACAAAAAAACAAGGTATATGGGACCGTATTATCTGGACAGGGCATATACTTGACAGGCAAAAACTTCAGGAGTACTACAGCATTTCCGATATTCTTCTTTTCCCGTCAACATTTGATACCAACGGACTTGTTGTAAGGGAAGCTGCCTCCTGCGCTACACCGAGTCTGTTAATAAGATATAGCTGTGCTGCCGAAGGTGTTACTGACGGGGAAACAGGCTTTTTATGTATGGAAAGCGCACACAGCATTGCGTCAACGCTTTCAAAAATTATGGATAATAAGGAGCTTTTATCATATGTTGGCAAAAATGCCCGCGAAAAGCTCTACATAAGCTGGGAAGATGTCATAAAAAAAGCCTATGCAAGATACTACAAGGTTATAGATGATTTTAATAAAAAGCATGTTAAATAATATATTCATAGCGTATCCTGTGGCTCTGAGCTGCAGGATATTATTTTATAAACAATTACCGAAATTAAATTATGACTACTGTAAATGCTTAAAAATATTTGTATCATAAATGCAGCAAAAACATAGAATAAAGCAAAAAACAATTAGGAGTGAAATAATGTTTAGCTATGTAAAAAAGCTGCAATTTCCTGTAAACATAAAGAAATGCGATCCGCAAGCCGCATCAATCATTATAAGTCAGTATGGCGGTCCTGATGGTGAGCTCGGCGCTTCTTTGCGCTATTTGTCACAAAGATATTCCATGCCCTATGCCGAGTTAAAAGGTCTGCTTACTGATATAGGTAGAGAAGCCCCTGAAATGTTCCTTTCAGGGGCTAACGCTTTTTTTGATGCTTTCGCAACCGTATAGCTCCATTTCAAAGGAAGTAAATTCAAATACACATCAATATGGTCTTTATCATTCACAACCATTTTGTCTAAGATGTGCTTGTAAAATTCATCCTCATATTCAACGCCGCCGACAATTTCGTTAATGGCTTCCGTGATTTCGTTGATAAGCTGCTGTTGCTGCTTTATCATCGTCTGCTGTTTATCAATGCTGTCGATAACCGA
>CANQZA010000010.1 GCA_947628175.1 uncultured Clostridia bacterium
CTCTTCCCACATCGGCAGGATCAATAGGAAGATAAGGCACCTCCCAAATATCCGTACCGCTTTCATCCATATATATTTTTCCTTTGTTAATCGCATCCTGATGAGAGCCTGAAAACGCCGTAAATACAAGCTCGCCTGCGTACGGATGGCGCGGAGGCACTGTCATCTTTGTTGTTTTTTCATAAACCTCTTTGATTTGGTTGATATTACTGAAATCAAGTTTCGGGTCAATACCCTGCGTCCACATATTGAGTGCGAGCGTAACAAGATCTACATTACCCGTTCTTTCACCGTTGCCGAACAGAGTACCCTCTATCCTGTCCGCTCCCGCAAGCAGCGCAAGCTCTGCTGCTGCTACTCCGGTACCTCTGTCATTATGAGGATGAAGCGAAATAATGGCTGCATTACGATTAGGGAGATTGCGGCAGAAATATTCAATTTGGTCGGCATAGCCGTTTGGAGTTGAGCCCTCAACAGTCGACGGAAGATTAAGAATAATCGGATTTTCTCTTGTGATATGAAGCTCCTCCATAACACGGCGGCAGATTTCAACTGCATTATCCATTTCGGTTCCGGTAAAGCTCTCAGGACTGTATTCAAATCTGATATTCATATCCGGATTTGATTTTTTCTCCTCCTGAGTCAGTTCATAAATGAGCTTTGCGCCGTTTACGGCAATATCGATGACACCCTGCATATCTGTTTTAAAAACAACCTTGCGCTGGAGAGTGGAGGTTGAATTATAAAAATGAACAATAACATTTTTAGCTCCGTCAATAGCTTCAAATGTCTTTTTAATAAGGTGTGGTCTTGCCTGAACAAGCACCTGAATGGTGACATCATCGGGAATATATCCGCCCTCAATAAGCGTACGCAATATTTCGTACTCGGTTTCACTTGCAGAAGGAAAGCCTACTTCTATTTCCTTAATGCCGATATTGACCAGCGTCGTGAAAAGCTCAAGCTTTTCCTGAAGATTCATTGGATCGACAAGTGCCTGATTGCCGTCGCGCAAATCAACCGAGCACCATATCGGTGCCTTTGTAATGGTTTTGTCCGGCCAGGTACGGTCGGGAATGTTTATCGGTTTGAAACCGACATATTTTTCGTAACCCTTTTTCATAAATATATCTCCTTTCCTAATTGCACAGGAGCAAAAAATAAGCCCCTACACAAAAGTATAGGGGCGTAATACTTTACGCGGTACCACCCTACTTCAGCAGAATAATCTGCCCTTTAGCATCAAACAATGCCTTTGCCTTTAACGCAGCCACGCGACTGTTCCTATTCATTTCTATTCAAAACAGCAACTCCGCAGAGAGCTATACACCGAATAATCCGTATCGGCTCACACCTGCCGCCGACTCTCTTAAACAGAACTAAAAGGTCTTTTTCTGCTTCACAGTTTTTGTTTGGGTACTATTAAATTGTATGATTATTATAACAAAAATAAATGATTTGTCAAGTAAATTATATGCGGTCTTTCTGTAGAAGGGCTCAAAATACCGTATTTCACTTAATACTAAAGTTAAAAAAGAGAGTATCCGTAACCGTTTGCTATGGCGTCAACCTTTTTGCCCTCTTTGCAAAGCGGGCATTCATTAGGCGCATAGGCCTGATAACCCGGAACATCCTCCTTTGTAAAAATCGTATTGATTTCCACTCCGTCAATACTGCTGATAGCGGAAAATATCGCCGTAACTCCCGCAACCTCACCGCCGTAATAACCAACACTGCTCATTGCGCGCTGAATGGTCTTACCGCTTGTAATACAGGAAATGAGAAGAACTACCCTTTTACCGTTAATAAGCTTTCTGAGATTATCGCGAAAAATCATATTACCCGACGCATCATATTCAGGACCTAAAACATAAACTGTCTCCTGAGGATAAGGATCGTACATCGTAGTCTGCTGAAGCTCATGCGCAAGGTATGCACCCAGCGCCTGTGTTTCATAAAGGCACAAAACTGTATCAATGCGGATATTTCTCTCATTATAATAATTTGCCATAAGTTTTGCCGCTTCTACGGAAACATCGTGGTTATGCTTGATATCGGAAGTGCCCACATAATAATTAAGATGTGTTGAGGCTGAAATAAAATGACCCGGCATTGCGTGAATAAAAACATCTTCGTCTCTGTTCGATGTAATTGTGTAAATCGGATTGTTCATATAACAGGCTCCTTTTTAATATCTATAGATATAATTCTACATTAGAACAAAATAATTTTCAACCAATTAAATCGTACAAAAAAACAGACATTATTTGTATAAAATATACAAACGCCATCAGCCCCATTTTGCCATCATTCTGTCATACGCATCGTCATCTATCAGAATGACAGAGCCGTGGCGCGGGTGAAAATCAAGCGAAAAATCCCTAACCTCGGTAAAATCGGTCATATTTTCCGTCTCCTGCATAAAATATCCGCCGTCCACATATTTATCCATAATCATAATATATTTATCTGTTGCGTAGAGCGGATAAGCACAGTTGCCCTCAACATGAAGCGCGGTGCAGGCAACCCTTTTTATGTCATCGCAATAAGGTCCTGTCAAAGCGTCAGATGTAACAAGGCAAATCGTTTTATTATATTCATCTTTATAATAAAGATAATAAGTGCCGTCCCTGAAAATTATATCGGCATCTATAGCATCCAGCCCATTGACAGGCTTATAAAGAATTCGGGGCTGAGTTGAAAGGATTTTCAAATCTTTTGAAAATGCGTACCAGATCGATGTTGTTTTATCCTCACCGTACGAATTATGGTTTGACCAGTAAATCATATATTCGTCGCGCTGCTGATCATAATAGATCTGCGGCGCCCAGACACGGTCCGCTGACGATGTTTTTTCGTATTTGCTCAAATCAATAATGTGTTCGTCATACCAGTCTGTGAGATTGTCGGATTTCCAGCAGACCATTGAGTTGTTTGAATTCCAACCGTCCCTGCTTCGCATATCCGTAGCGATAATATAATAAGCGTCTCTGCCCTTGAAAATAAAGGGATCACGCATACATTTCTTTCCCGATAACTGAACAATACACGGCTTATTCTGATTAAGAGGCGTAAAATGATATCCGTCTTTGGACAGAGCAAAATGGACAGTCTCATTTTCAGGCTCGTTACCCGTGAAATAACAGAACAGATAATTCATCATACTCTGTCCTCATATCTTTCAACCGTTATAATTCCGTCATTGACATGTATTTTGCATATTCTTGCATTTCTTGCATCAAACGAATCCGCACCGAGCCCGTCATTATAATCTCTCGCATGGTAAACCGCATACCACTGATTGTTATGCTTAATCATCGAGTGATGGCCTGTGCCCTCTTCAAAATCGTTTGCTGCCATTACAGGGAAATATGTATCATCATCAGGGTATTTTTCAAATTTTATTTTGGTCAAATCCGTTTCGTCTGTTTTTGCCCTTGCGTAGCCGATATAATAAGACGGCTGCTGGTAACAGTTTCCTGAATACATCACATAATGCCAGTCGTCTTCTTTAAAATAAAAGGCTCCCTCAATAGTGTGCCAGTGAACACCCTTTTTATATCTGTCACGGCGGAATATATCCTCATCAAGAGTGGGAACAACAACAGGAACAGGCTTTCCTTCCGGGGTTTGCGGGTCAAGCATACGATCAACAACAATATAGGTTCCAGGTCTTTTCCCCTCAAAATTGTTTGTTGAATAAAACAGAAACAATCCCGCCTCATTTTTTACAATATGTGAGTCAATAGAGAAAGGGTGAAGAATCTGCTTCGCGTCCGTAAACGGACCGAGAGGGCTTTTACTCATTGCCACATGCATTGTCTGCCTGTGACCGCCCTTATCAGGCTTGTCGCCGTAAAACTCAAAGGAGCAGTACATATAAAATGTACCGTCAAGCTCAATTACGGAGGGTGCCCAGAAATCCCTTACACCGGGATATGTAAATACTTTTCCGTACAATTTCCATCCGCTCAAAAGATCATCCGACTCATAGGCGTATACTCCGTCGTGACCTGTGGTGTATATATAGAATCTTCCTCCGCTTTCAAAAATATACGGATCTGCCTGACCTATATAATTCTTTTTGTCGATTTTTAAAAGGTGCATAAAAATACCCCCTGCGTATATTTTTTGAAATTATACTACAACGCAAGGGGAAATACAATAAAAATTATTCTATTTTACAAATCTTTTTAATTTATTGACAAGGAATGCTGCAAGCACAATTTTTACAGCGTCCGGAATAAGAAAAGGAAATACACAGACAGATAAAGCAGAAAGAAAAGTTGTTTTATATGCGATGACAAACCACAATGTTCCGAACAAATAGCAAACAAGAATGCCGATTATCATAAAAACAATATTGCTCCACATCTTTCTGCCGAATGTATCACTTGCTAAACCTACAATCAAAACAGTAAATAGAAAACCCGCTATATATCCTCCGGTAGGACCGGCGATAACGGCAATTCCGCCCTTGAATCCTGTGAAAACAGGAAGTCCTGCTATTCCGAGAAGTATGTATACAATCAGTGAAAGTATGCTCCTTTTCCAGCCGAGCAATCCTGCTGTCAGGCAGACCGCAAAGGTCTGAAGTGTAATGGACACCGTAAGCGGGATCGCTATCCATGCACACACACATATAAGCGCCGCAAATACGCCTATATATACAATATCCATTGTTTTTAATCTTTTTTTTGTTTTTGCACGCAAATAAAACCGCACTCCTTTTAAGTTGATAGACAAATTATGACAAAAAGCCAAATGATTGTCAACCATTATTAAATATAAGGTTTACAATTAGTTAAAATGTATTAAATTTTTTGATGAATTGTGTTGATTTATGTATATTTATTATTATATGATAAATTCTGGGAAAGTTTTTATGATTGAGGTAAGGGATATGAAAAAGACTTTATCGTTTATTTTAAGCATATTGATCGTGCTTTCAGCAGCGACATGCTTCAGCACAAATGCGTTTGCGGCAATTTCCACAGGAACTTCAGGTGACTTATCATATTCACTGAACACAGGCACCGGCGTTTTAACAATAAGCGGCACGGGCAGAGGTGAGGATTACGCTAACAGAGCGGGAAGCAGGGCGCCTTGGTACAACAACCGTTCTTCAATAAAGAGTGTCGTAATTGAGGAAGGCGTAATAGCAATCGGGGCATACTCATTTTACAACTGTACAAATTTAGTATCCGTAAAAATTGCCGATACGGTTGATACATTGGGAAGCTACTGTTTCAGGAGCTGTACCTCCCTTAAAGGAATTGTGCTCCCGGCAGGTGCATGGTGGTACTGGAATGAGCTTTTCCTGGACTGCACATCACTCAAGTGGGCAGTTCTCCCCGAGGGATGCAGCAGTTATTCGGGTTCTATTGCTGTTGGCACATTTAAAAACTGCACCTCGCTTGAGGAAGTATATGTCGGCTCACAGCACACATCCATCAACACAGACGCTTTTAACGGATGTTCAAAGCTCAAAGGCATCATCTGGAACAGCGGTGAAATCACATCGGTAGGCTCAAACGGTCTCAAAAATGTTCCCGGCACATGCGTATTTTCAAGCCATTCAGGCAATTTATCCTCATGGGCAGCATCAAACGGATATGCATATGTGCCATTATCCGGCACCTGTTCCTCCAATACTTATACAAATCAAAATTTAACCTATTCATTTGATGCATCTCAGATGAAGCTTCTGTTCACCGGAAGCGGAGATATGGATTCAAGACCGTGGTACACTTATCATTATCTTATAAAAAGCGTTGACTTTTCCGGTACAGACGGCAAATATTCCATCGGTACAGAGCATTTTCAGGGCAGTGAGAATATAGAAACCGTAGATTTCGGAAAAGGGCTCTATGCGATAGGCTGGGGTGCGTTTGCCGAAAACTATTCACTCAAAAACCTCTTTTTCCCGTCAACGCTCGAACAGATATGGAACTGGTCGTTTGCAAACTGCACAAGCATTGATACAATACAGTTCGAAGACGGAGGCACAGCTGATCTGCACATCTATTCCAGCGCCTTCAATAATTGCACGGGAACAACATACTGGATTAATCTCCCGTCCAATACAAAATATATTGACACAGAGGCATTTTACCTCACAAACTTTAACTATGTAACCATTTCATCGCCTAAGCTTACAATCGGTACAAACGCTTTCGGTAACGGGCAGGGCGGATACGCAAGATTTTTCGGTCAACATAACAGCGGTTTATACAACTGGGTTAAATCAGGCAGAGCGTCCGGGTACAGTTGGTACTATTACTGTATAAATGAAAATCACGCTTACACAAATTCAGTTGTAGAACCCACCTGTACTGAACAGGGATATGATCTTTACTCTTGCCCTTACTGTGATGCCGAATCAACCAAAAGCAATTATACGGAGCCTTTAGGCCATAATTATGTATATGTTCAAACAGAGAATACCAATTTCATTTATAACTGCTCAAGATGCGGCAAAACGGATCTTGTTTTGGATGCGGTTGCGGTAAACAACAATTTCATAAATGCAATCAGCCATGACAACGACAACGCTCCGTATTATCAGTCAAATTACGATTCAAGCGCGGATATACTGCGTGACGGTTATATAAATGCCAAGGATTTTCTGTTTATAAAAAAAGCTCTCAACAGTCCTGATCTTACAGATAAAAAAACGGTTATTGACGAATCCACAACATATCAGACCATGGAGGGCTTTGGCGCTTCGGCAGCATGGTGGTCACAGACTGTCGGTAACTGGGAAAATATTGATGACATTACCGAAATGCTTTATGGCAAGGACAAAGGTATAGGCTTGAATATATACAGATATAATCTGGGCGCCGGCTCAAAGGGAGACAGCACGATGTACATACCTGACGAGCAGACGGAGTGCTTTCTTAATTCGGACGGAACATACAACTGGAATGCGGATTCCGTGGCACAAAAGGCTCTTGCCTCTGCAAAAAAGGCAAACAGCGACCTTAAAGTGACACTTTTTTCAAACTCTGCACCAATCAGTATGACAAACAACGGTCATGCATATGCGAACCCGGTCAATGAGGACGGTTCATATAACGCCAATATGAGTGAAAGCAATTATCAGGCCTTTGCAGATTTTGTTGCAAAATGCGCAGAGCATTTTATTGATGAAGGATACAATGTTACAGAGGTTTCACCTATCAATGAACCTGAATGGTCATGGGCAGGCTGGTACAACGGGGACGGTTCTATATCCATGAATCAGGAGGGCTGCTACTGGAGCTATGGCGATGCGCTTAAATTTTACAACAATTATATGATACCGACTCTTCAAAAAAATGAAAAGCTAAACGGCAGGGTTGGTCTTTCCGTATGGGAAAGCGGTCAACTGAATCATTCAAGCTTCTGGAATAATTTTATCAACAATATGTTCTCATCATCAGGCTCCTACTCAAAAAACAACGCAAATATAAGGGCGTATGTTGACTCCCTTGCGACACATTCATATTGGGCAAGCACTGATGACAGAAATACAGTTGCCGCCCAGCTTAAAAATTCAAATTACTCTTCGGTTCAAAAGGTACGCTGTACGGAATACTGCCAAATGACAAACGACGGCAGTTCGGGCGTCTATGATCTTATACAGCAGGAGGGTGTCACAAACGGAATGGGCATTGAATACGGCATTGCCCTTGCCGACATTATGTATCAAGATCTCACGATTCTCAATGCTGTTGAATGGGACTGGTGGGTAGCCTGCGGAAGAGGAATATATCCCGACTCGCTGATTTATATAAACAATAACGACCATTCGGACATTCAGGCATCAAAAAGACTCTGGTGTATGGGCAATTACTCAAAGTTTATAGAAGAGGGAGCCAAAAGAGTTTCCGTTTCAACAGAGCGTGCGGTATCGTCAAATATAGAAAAAAGTGCATATGTAAACCCCGATTCAAGCGTTGTTATCGTTTATATAAACAAGGGCGACAATAACGAATACACTACCTTTGACAGCAGCATATACTCGTCATTTACAAGCTATGTGACTGATGACACCCATAATCTTGAACAATATCAGTCGGGTTCTGTTAACAGCACAGGCATTGCAATTCCTGCAAAAAGCGTTACAACAGTTGTTTTGAAAAAAGGCAACACACCTGCAAAAACAAGTGAAGGCAAATATCTCTTTTCCTATTTCACAGGCAATGACGCTGCCGACGAAACTATACATTTCGCCGTGTCAGATGACGGATATAATTTTGAACCGCTCAACGGTAATCAGAAAGTTATCACCCAGACTCTCGGCAAGCAGTGTTGCCGTGATCCTTATATATTCCGGGCACAGGATTCCAGCTATTACATTATTGCAACCGATATGAAATCAGCCGAAGGCTGGTCGTCACAGTCGTCAATTGTTCTCTGGCACTCAACAGACCTTGTAAACTGGAGCGAGGAGACAATATTTGACTTCAAGCAGTTTGAGGGATTTGAAAACACTGTCCGTGCGTGGGCGCCTCAGGTAATATGGGATGAAAAGGAGCAGTCCTATATGATATACCTCGGACTTGCCACATCAGATTCCACAACCGGCTGGGCAACATATCTGTATTATGTATATTCAGACGACCTGAAAACAATCAAGACCGAACCCAAGCTTCTTTATAAACCGGCGGACAACGGTTCCGCCATTGACGGAGACATCATATTTAACAAGTCAAACAACACATACTATCTGTATTATAAAGATGAGACTGCGGCAACGGTATGCTATGTGACATCTAAAAATGTAAACGGACCTTTTGTGGACGCAAGCAATCCGTCAAAAGTGCTGGATACAGGGGTCGCGGTTGAAGGCAATCTGATGTTCAACATTACGGGAACAGATACATGGGTAATGTATGCCGACGCATACAATAACGGATATTTTGTTTGCCAGCAGACTACGGATTTCAAAAATTTCTATATGCTCGAAAACAAAAATTATAACATCAATAACTGCACGCCACGGCACGGTTCTGTTATAAAAATAAGCGATGACCAATATGCCGCTTTGGTAAATAAATTCGGTAAATAAGACTATATAGACAAGACAAAAAAGAGCTGTCTCAAACTTTCATTTGAGGCAGCTCTTTTTATAAGCCGAATGCTCTGATTATTTAATTTCTCTTTCCATAGCAGTCGAGTTCATAGCGAAGTTTAAAACATTCTGTGCTGTCCTTTGGAGTTCTCCGAGAGTGATACCGTCCTCATCAGAATAAGTCTCAAGCAGCGTTTTATCAGGCTTTCTCTTTCCTGTTCTGTCGCCTCCCGGCATCAGAACATCAACCTGAGATCTGACACGGTACGCCTGGTTTCTCATGGACGGAAATTCCGGACTTGAGGAGCTTTTCATCCACCAGTCTGTCATAACATTGCCGTTATATCCCCATTCACCGCGCAAAACGGTTGTGCACAGATCATACTGGTAATGACACCAGACTCCGTTTATTTTATTATAGGAGGTCATTATATTTTTAGGCTTTGCTTTCTTAATACATATTTCAAAGCCTTTAAGATAAATCTGTCTGAGTGCTCTTTCCGACAGGCGTGAGTCATTTGTATTTCTCTTGAATTCCTGATTGTTACAGGCAAAATGCTTTGGACAAGCGGAAACGCCGGCAGACTGAATACCGCTGACTGCCGCTACCGCAATGCTGCCTGTAAGAAACGGATCTTCGGAATAATACTCAAAATTTCTTCCGCACAGCGGATTGCGGTGAATATTCATACCCGGTGCAAGCAGAACATCCGTGCCTTTATCCACCATTTCCCTGCCGACAGCGGAATAAACCTGTTTCACGAGTTCCTCATCAAAGGTGCAGGCAAGAAGTGTTCCTATCGGAATAAGCGAGCAGCAACTGTCCAGCCTTATACCTGAAGGACCGTCTGTTGTTGTAACAGCGGGTATACCCTTAGCCCTGAGTGATTCAAGTACTCCGGCAAATGCTCCCGCATTGCCCGAAACACCAAGGGGACTGTTCATAACATAGTCGCCTCTGCTGATCGCTTCAAGTTCCGTTAAATCAAGCTGCGCAACAAATTCCTCCATCGTGATTCTGCCGCTTTTTACATCTGAGAGTTTATATCCCTTATCGCCTGTCATTTTTGTGCCATGTGGCATATTATCAAGAATCCTCTGCTTAAGGTTTACCTTTGAAAGGCTTACCGTTTTAGAGGATAGCGTTTTTACACCGCCGTCATCAACAGCGCAGTAAATTTCAAATTCCTTTTCAGGTGCGGCAACCTGTATCCGCTCCTCAAAAAGCTCTGTATTTTCCTGATAATAAGAAAAAATCTTCTCAGCGCTTCTTACATCCGTACCAAGATATAGCTTATATTCTCCCTGTTCAATTACATAGGAATAGGCAAAGCCTGTTTCACCGCTGTCATCATAAGAAGCAAGCTGCTCAAATGCAACCTCAAGCTTTATGCTCTGACTCTCACCCGGTTTCAGTGAGCGTGTTTTTTTGAATGCCGCAAGCTCCCTTGACGGATTTCCAAGTACACCGCATGGTTTTTCGACATAAAGCTGTACAGCCTCTTTTGCGGTATGACTGCCCGTATTTGTGACAGTAGCCGAAACGGAAAAACCGTCCTGTGTATTGTCTGTACCATCATATTTTATATCAAATGAGGAATAACTGAGACCGAAACCGAACGGATAAAGAACATCCTCTTTTTTAAAAGTTTCAAACCAGCGGTATCCGACATAAATATCCTCTGTATAATTATTGAATTTCCCGCCGCCGAAATCGTTTGATGACGGATAGGCTGAATAGCTTTTTGCAATTGTATCCGAAAGTTTGCCGCATGGCGACACTTCACCGCAAAGCAAATCGGCAATGGCATTACCGCTTTCCATTCCACCCTGCCACACAATCATAACGGCGCCGATTTTATCCTTATATTCCTCAATCCACGACATATCCATTATACTGCCTATATTAAGCAGGACAACTGTTTTGTCATAAAAAGAAGTAACAAGATTTATCATATTTCTTTCATCATCTGTCAAATAAAAGCTACCCTGTTCAAGGGCATTTTCGCGATCCTCTCCGGAGGATCTGCCTATCGCTATAACTGCACTGTTTGCAACAGAGGATGATGCCTTAACAAATTGGGAAGTAAGCGGCATTTCGGGATAAAAACGCGGCCAGTGTCCCCAGTAGCCGTGGTTAATGGGATTTTCACTGCACCATTTTTCATAAATATCTGCAAGATAAGTATTTAGCTTTAATTTGTCACAGTTTCTTATCCCGTCAACAAGGTTAACAGCATACGGATTATTGACATCTCCGCCCGAACCGTAGCCTGTATAAAACCAATCACGCTGAACTCTGCCGAACAGAGAAATACATTCTCCGCGACTAAACGGAAGCACACCGTCATTTTTCAAAAGCACAGCACCCTGTGCGGCAGCACGGCGCAGCAATTGGGGCATACCCTTCGTAATTGTTTTTTCTACGCTGTTTCTTCTGCTTTCAGCCTGAGACAAGCCGCTAACATCCGCAACAAATTTGCTTATAAGCTCATTTCCCTTTTCAATAATTTTCATAGCATCACCTTTTGAATTACTGTATTGAATCCGACTGACACTTAAACCTTTAAACGCGCCGGCAATATCTAATCAACAAAATAATTATCTATCATCTTTCCCATATTGCAGTTTTCATTAACAGTATTTATAAAAGCGTTATAAAACTGCCTGTCACGGAGTCGCATTTCCTGCGCAAGTTTCCTCGCTCTTTCAGTATAAAAGCGATCGTAGTTCTTGTCAATATGAGTAAGGTAATATCTTACAAAAGTATCTGTATCACTATTTTCATCGATGTCAACCTCACCATTTTTCAGGCAGTACATAGGGTTATTGTAATTTCCTACACCTATGAAAGTACGAGCAATACCTATAACGCCAACGGCATCCAGTTTATCCGCATCATAAAGAATTTTTGCCTCAAGCGTTTCCTGCTTGCCATAGCTGTTACTGCTGTGATTAAAAATCGCATGATAAACGGCATCCGTTTTTTCCCTGGGAAAATCAGTCGTTTCAAGAAATTCTTTTGCCATACCGGCACCTGTTTGGGCGTGATTTTTTACCTTTCCATCCCTTGCGATATCATGGAGCAGAGAAGCGGCAATGAGTATATCATAATCGATATTTTCAAAATTCTCTGCAATAAAGACGGCATAATTGAGAACACGATAAATATGATTCCTGTCATGTGCCGATTCTCTGATACAGATATTCATATAATCATCTATTATATGATATAGTCTTCTGTTCATTATCTGTTCTCCTCATTAAATATGCAGAGCAAAATCGACACATCTGCATATAAAATTCTTTCTGACATCAGATGTCATACTCCAGCTCCACTTTTTATCCTGCTCATCAAGAGGGTGCTTGTCTGACGCAATAAGTATGGAAACAACATTCAATCCAAGATAGCGGCCTACGCTGAAAAGCGCAGAAGTCTCCATATCAACACCGACGCATCCCTTCTGCCTCCATAGCTTTTCCTTCTCAAAGGTCTGCCTGTAAACAGCGTCTGTTGTTACAATAAAGCCGTCGCGGGAATGCCGAATACTTCCTAAAGCTTTATGATGCAGCAGCTCTGACGCATTTGAATATTCAATATGATTGTAATAGTGCAGAGACGCACCCTCCTCAACATATGCCTTTTGAGGTATAACAATATCACCCATGTTCATTTCCTGCGAAAACACACCGAACATTCCTACAGATACAACATTTTTCACACCCAAAGCAGCCAGTGTTTCAATCGTATCAACTGCCTGCGGCGCGCCTCTGCCTCCGTCAAGAAAGCACACATCATATTCATCAAACTGATAGACAGGACAGGAGTAAAGAAAACGCGGGAATGTATCCGTTATCTTATGTGTTTTGTAATATTCAGTCGTAATTTCAATACCGCGGTGCATATAAAAAAGTATTGCCGTTTCGGGCAAACGAACAAGACTGCCATTATGGGTGCTTTTTATATGCTCCAAAGCGGTAAAAACCGGTTTTGATGTATCCTTTTCCATTCGCCACATTTCCCTGTTTCTCCTTAAAATCCATATTTTGAATTACGGTAAAATGAAAGCCTTATCCGTACAGGATCTTTTTTATTTATAGAATGATTTGAGAAGCGCTATTTCCTTCGCATAACCGTCAATTTCGTTCGGAGTTTCAAGACAGAACGGAAGATTTCTTAATGCAGGATGGTTGATTATCCTTTCAAAAGCATCCAATCCTATATAGCCGTCACCTATTTTTTCGTGCCTATCCTTATGCGCACCGATTGGATTTTTTGAATCATTCAGATGAATTGCCTTTAACCTGTTTAATCCGACAACCCTGTCAAACTCATCAAGAACATCATCAAGGTTATTTATAATATCATATCCTGCGTCACTGACATGGCAGGTATCAAGGCATACCCCCAGCTTATCATCCAGCTCAACCCTGTCTATAATGGCTCTAAGCTGTTCAAAACGCCTGCCGATTTCAGAGCCTTTGCCCGCCATGGTCTCAAGCAAAACAGTAGTAGTCATATCGGGGAAAAGTACTTTGTTGAGCACATCTGCGATAAGCGCCATTCCCTTTTCCTCACCCTGTCCTACATGAGAACCCGGATGAAAGTTATAAAGCTGATTGGGAATGTATTCCATTCTCTTTAAATCATCTGCAAATGTTTCGAGAGCAAATTTTCTTGTCTCTTCCTTATCGCTACAGCAATTGAGTGTATACGGTGCATGAGCAATCACAACAGGAAAATTCTTTTCCTTCATAAGGGATAAAAAGGTTTGTATATCGTTTTCATCAATATCCTTTGCTCTGCCCCCGCGCGGATTTCTTGTAAAAAACTGAAATGTATTGGCCCCTATTTCCTCTGCCTGCATAAGCATTGCAGTAAAACCTTTGGACGCACTCAGATGTGCTCCTATAATAAACATATATCTCTCCTATTTCTCCATATCAAATTCTGCCTGACCTGACATGATATATTCAAGCAAATCAGCTACGCAGCCTTTATTACAATGGCATGCCTCAAACTTGCATATTTTATGTATATCGCTCGGCGCCTGACCGGCACAGGCGGGCAGTCCGACTGTTTTAAGCATATCCCAATCGTTATAATAATCGCCGATTGCCGCAACATGGCTTTTCTCTATTCCAAGCATATCGGCAAGTTTCATGATTCCGACACCCTTGTGTGTATCCTTCTGGAGCATTTCAAGACTCCAAAGTGAGGAAGCCATGAAATTTGCATCCGGATTTTCATTAAGGTCAATCACCTTTCTCAGCTTATTGATAGTTATCGGATTTGACCAGAAAATAACCTTCATCCAACCCTCTTCCGGGACCTCATCAATAGATTTTACAATTTCGTGGCGTGCCTTGTCAAAATACATTGTTCCCTTTGCAAGCAGTCCGCTTTTTACAATGTAAACATAATCTGCAAAATATACGCCGATATCGACGCTTTTAAAAATATTGTCAAATTCTTTGGAAATGCTTCTTACAAATTCTCTGCCTTTAGGACCGATTGTACTGCTCCAGAGCATTTTCCGCTCATTGTAATCATATATTCCCGCACCGTTTAAAACAACAGCCGGCTGGTTCGGTGTGATTCTGTTATAATTTCTTTCAAGGCTTGATTGAAGTCTGCCCGATGCCAAGGTAAAATTGCCTCCTGAATCGGTAAATTTTTTTATTGCATCGTAATTTCTCTTTGGCAATTTTCTTACTTTATTATTGAGCGTTCCGTCAATATCCGAAACGACAAGCCAATTCTCAAAGGTATCTTTCATAAAAGTAACTATAGCGTTCTTTGTGCTAATCTCCCAAGTTTTTACTGAATTATAATATACTCTTTTTTAAATATTATCAAATTTGTGTAAAAAGCCTGTAAAATAATCAGGCAGAGGTGATTGAAATTGCATATACCCGCCTGTTCTCGGATGAACAAATCCTATTTCACCTGCATGAAGGCACTGCCCGTTTAGGCTCTTTATTACTTTTTTAGGCCCGTACAGCGGGTCACCGGCAATCGGATGACCTATATAGGACATATGAACTCTTATCTGATGCGTTCGTCCCGTTTCAAGTACACATCTTATATGCGTAAAGCCGACATAACGCCGGACCACCTCATAATTTGTAACGGCATTTTTAGAATTTTTAAGTGTAACCGCCATCTTTTTTCTCTCTTTTGGATGTCTGCCTATAGGCTGATTGACAGTGCCGCTTTCTTCTTTGATATTCCCGTAAACCACTGCCTGATAGGCACGGTGAAAGGAATGCTCCTTTATCTGTTGTGCAAGATGAATATGTGAAAAATCATTTTTGGCGACAATTAAAAGTCCCGAGGTATCTTTGTCAATCCTGTGAACAATTCCGGGCCTTATAACGCCGTTGATTCCGCTGAGTGAATCCTTGCAGCGATACAAAAGTGCGTTAACAAGAGTTTGACTGTAATTGCCAGCAGCAGGGTGAACAACCATTCCCTTTGCTTTGTTTACCACAAGCAGATCGTCGTCCTCATAAACAATATCGAGCGGTATATTTTCGGCGCTTATTTCAAGAGGCCTCGCATCGGGAACGAAAACAGATATTCTGTCCTTTTCCCGGCATTTATAATTTTTTGAAATTTTCTCACCGTTTACCGTAACATTTCCATCCGATATAAGCCGTGATATGCCGCTTCTTGTAAAACCGTCGATTTTTTCACGCAAAAGCGTGTCAATCCTACAACCCGAATCATCATTGCAGGTCATTATATTTATAATATTACTCATTGCCCTTTTCCTTCTTGAACATATCAAAAACGAGATACCCTACAAGACTTGCCGAACCGAGTGTTACCGCACAGTCGGCAATATTGAACACAGCAAAATGAATAAATGTCGGATTAATAAAATCAATTACATATCCGTAAATGATTCTATCAATCAGATTACCCGCAGCGCCTGAAATAATTACGCCCAGCGACCAGTACAGCCAGAGGTTTTTCCGACCCGCACCACTGAACATTATATACAGGCATAAAATTATCAGAACAGCAGTAAGAACAATGAAAAACCACCGTCCGCCGCTGAAAAGTGAAAATGCCACTCCCGTATTTTCAGCGTATGCAAACTCGGCTACACCCTTGATAAATTCCTTTGCATCCTTTCCGCAGAGATACATTTTTGCAAAATATTTTGTAATCCGATCAAACACGATGATCAGCGTCATCATAATAACACACCAAATATTTTTTTTATTCCATTTCACAAAAACACCTCCATACAGGACTATAGGCACACCGCTGTGAGGCAGTGTGCCCGCATTTGAATACATCAGGAATTTAAAATCTGTGCACAGTGTGCGCAAAGGGTAGGATGCTCCGCACAGTCACCTACAGTATGTGAATATTTCCAGCACCTCTCACATTTTTCGCCGTCTGCCTTTGAGACTGTAACGGTAAGCCCGTCAACATCCCCTTTGACTTCGCCTGTTCCGTTTTCAACAGTTACATATGAAGTGATGAAAATTTCAGGCAGCTCTGCCTCAACAGATTTGAGAAAATCATAAAGCTCACCCTGTGCATAAAGCACAACGCTTGCCTCAAGAGGCTTGCCGATTATCTTTTCATTTCTGGCAAGCTCAAGCGCTTTCTGAACATCAACTCTCACAGTATGAATTTTATCCCATTTAGCAATAAATTCGTCATCAGCTTCAATGAAATCCGCATGCGGTATGTCATTAAACAAAGGTGACTCGGGATTTTTTGAAGAATCATGAGGCATAGCCTGCCATATTTCATCTGCGGTGAAAGCGAGAATAGGCGTAAGCAGAAGTGTCAGGCTGTCAAGAACTTTATAAAGAACCGTCTGTGCTGCTCTTCTGGTAGCACTTTTGGGAGCAGAGGTATAAAGTCTGTCCTTAAGAACATCAAAATAGAAATTACTCATATCAACAACACAGAAATTGTGAATTGCATGTGCGGTTGTATGATAATCATATTCCTCATAACCTCTGCGTGAAATTTCAATAACCTCATCAAGCTTCATAAGAGCATACTTATCCAGCTCTTCAAGCTTGCTGTTATCAACCATATCCGTATCGGGATTAAAGTCATAAAGATTGCCAAGACAATATCTTGCCGTATTGCGCAGTTTGCGGTAATTGTCTGAAATTTGTTTAAGAATTTCCTTACTGATTCTGATATCGGCATGATAATCCGCGCTCGCTACCCAAAGACGGAGAATATCCGCGCCGTACTGATTGACTATTTCCTGAGGATCAATACCGTTTCCGAGAGATTTTGACATTTTTCTTCCCTCACCGTCAACGGTCCAGCCGTGTGTGATTATCTGCTTATACGGTGCGGCATGACCTTCTGCAACAGAGGTGAGAAGTGATGATTGGAACCAACCGCGATACTGGTCCGCGCCTTCAAGATAAACATCGGCGGGCGTTTTAAGATACGGTCTGTTTTTGCATACGGCGGCATGTGACGAGCCTGAGTCAAACCAAACATCCATAATATCCTTTTCCTTTTCAAAGCCGTTGCTTTCGCCGCAGTGAGGACATTTGAAGCCTTCAGGAAGAAAATAATCAGCATCATGTGAAAACCATGCGTCTGATCCCTCTTTGCCGAAAACATCAGATATCTTTGCCATTACACCGTCATCAATAATTTCCTTTGAGCAGTTTTTGCAGTAAACAACAGGAATAGGGACGCCCCATTTTCTCTGGCGTGAAATACACCAGTCTGCTCTTTCCTGAACCATTGACTGAAGTCTGTCCTTACCCCATTCAGGATACCATTTAACATCCTCGGCGGCCTTAACTGCGGCATCCTTAAAATCATCCACCGAGCAGAACCACTGGCTTGTGGCACGGAATATAACCGGCTTATGGCAGCGCCAGCAGTGCGGGTACTGGTGTTCAATTTTTTTCAAAGCAAACAGCGCGCCTATTTCATCAAGATGGATTGCGATAGGCTTGTTTGCCTCCTCCGTTGTAAGACCCGCAAACTGACCTGCCTCTTCGGTAAGCCTTCCGTTTGCGTCAACAGGCACAACAACAGGAATCTGAGGATATTTTTTACATACTATAAAGTCGTCAACACCGTGTCCGGGCGCTGTGTGAACGCATCCTGTACCGCTTTCAAGCGTAACATGGTCTCCCACAATAACAAGCGATATACGGTCGATAAACGGATGCTTTGTTTTCATATATTCAAGCTCAGAGCCTTTTATAATTCCGAGCGTTTCGTAATCACTGACACCCTTTGCTTCCATTGCGGCGGCGGCAAGATCGGTTGCCATCACATAATACTCGCCGCCCGACTTGATCAGTGAATACTCAAAATCAGGTCCTACACAGATAGCGACATTGGCAGGAAGAGTCCATGTTGTTGTCGTCCAGATAACAAAATATGTTTTTGAAAGGTCGGCGCCCATTGCAGTAAGCTTTCCCATATCATCAGTGACATTGAACTTGACATAAATAGAATGGCACGGATCCTGCTCATATTCAATCTCCGCTTCTGCAAGAGCCGTATTGCAATCGGCACACCAATAAACAGGCTTCAGACCCTTATAGATGTAGCCTTTTGACGCCATTGACGCAAAGACTTTAATCTGTTCCTGTTCAAATTCCTTTTTAAGGGTTATATACGGGTTATCCCATTCGGCAATAATACCAAGTCTTTTAAAGGACTCTCTTTGAACATCAACAAATCCCATCGCAGTATCACGGCAGATTTTTCTCAGTTCAAGATCAGATATGTCTGTCTGCGCGCTGATACCTGCTTTTTTCCTTGCTGCAAGCTCTGTAGGCAGACCATGGGTATCCCAACCGGGTACAAACGGTGACTGAAAGCCTGTCATATTCTTATACCTTACAATAAAATCCTTCAGGGTTTTATTGAGCGCATGACCGATATGAATATCCCCGTTGGCATACGGAGGACCGTCGTGAAGAACAAACAAAGGCTTGCCTTCATTGTTTTTCATCAGCTTTCTGTACTGATCATTTTCCTCCCATCTTGCAAGAAATGCCGGTTCTCTCTGAGGAAGACCTGCCCTCATCGGGAATTCGGTTTGGGGTAGATTAAGTGTTTGATTATAGTCCATGTATATATGCTCCTTGATAGGTTTATTTTTTCTTTTTGAAAAAGCCTCTGAATTTTGAACTGTCGTCTTCATCCTCATCATCCG
The DNA here is from genome assembly GCA_947628175.1 of uncultured Clostridia bacterium. Taxonomy (GTDB): domain Bacteria; phylum Bacillota; class Clostridia; order Oscillospirales; family Acutalibacteraceae; genus Eubacterium_R. The sequence continues at coordinate 19,243 of CANQZA010000010.1, forward strand.
GAGGAATTAAAGAAATTGTTTCAGCCGTGTTTTTAGGGTCTTCCTTATTAACATTGAAATAACTTTCAAACGGCATAGCACGGTTTTCAAATTCAGGCTCCTCATCAATGACCGGAATTGCCTCATGCTCATCAACCGGTGTAATCTCATTTCTTGTAAATGCGTCTAACGCGTCCTCAACCTCTTCCTCAGTAGGCGGATCGTCTTCCTCTTTAAGCGATAAGGTATCTGTCTCCTCAATTTCTTCTATGATTTCTTCAATCTCATCTTCTATATTGTTATGTTGTGATGCCGTGCTTTCTTCATTTGTATCTGCGTTTTCCTCACGAAGAGTGATTTCATCAATATCATCTTCCTCTCCGACATCGGCTATCTCTTCTGAAAGCCCTGAAATTTCTTCGCTTTCCTGCGCAATTTTATCTGCTGTCACATTTTCAGTGTCGGCTGCGGTAACATCTTCCATTTCGGAAAGAAGACTGTCAAGCTCGCTTTCCATTTTGCTGATTTCATCACCTGCGTCATCCGATTCATTTGAAAAATCAATTATATTTTTGAGTTTGTCAAGCTGTGTTTCATAAAGAGAAACAAGTGATTCTCTGAAATCCTTTGATTCACTCTTAAGTTTTGACACAATTCCCTGATGATACTCTTTTTCGGTTTTGGCTTTTGTTATAATTTCCTGAGACAAATCCCTTGCATGGTCGAGAACATTCTGAGCAACAATTTTAGCTCCGGAAATTGCTTCATTTGCCTTTTTCTCCGCTTCAGAAATCATTTCATCCGCCGCTTTTGCCTTTTCCTTTGTAAGACCCGCTACATAATCACGCGCCTCGCCGATAATTTTTTCAGCCTTTTCCTTTGCGTCAATAACTGTTTTCTGAGCTGAAGCCGCACTTTCAGTAATTGTTTTTTCGGCTTTTTCTTTCGCCTCGACAGTAACCTTATCTGCCATTTTCTGTGCCATAATAAGCGTTGTTTTTATTGAATCTTCATCCGCTCTGTACTCTTCAATACGGTTGGCAAGAATTTCCATTTTACGGTACAGCTCTTTATTTTCTTCAAAAACCGACTCATAGGATTCAATGATATCCAAAAGAAGGTCGTTAACTTCATTTCTGTCATATCCGTCGCTTTCAACAATAGATATTTTTCTCTCTCGAATTTGATTTGGTGTAATCATAAATCTATTCTCCTCCACTCATTATATCACATAAACATACCATTGCTTTCCAGCTCATCTATAAGATCGCCCATCACATCAACATTGTATGGCGTTATGATATATGTGCTGTTGGCAACTCTTTTTATTTGACCGTTGCTCGCATATGCAACGCCGCTTAAAAAGTCAAGCAGCCTGCGCGCAATATCACGGTTCGTGCTTTCAAGATTGAGCACAACGGTTCTCTTTTCATTAAGATTGTCACCGATTGCGGCTGCCTCCTCAAATCTTTCAGGCTTAACCAAAACCACCTGAAGCTGAGCCGTTGTGTGAATATTTACTACCTTATCGCTATCATGGCGTCTCATTCTCGGGCGCTCAGCGAATCTGTCCTCTTTTTCAGCTCTTTCCCTTTTTGACAATCTTTCTCTGACAGGAGGAGCAATTCCTATTGACGAACTGCTCTCCTCATCATAAAACTCATCAAAATCCTCATCATTTTCGTTTACAATTTCCTTAATTTTATCAAAAAAACCCATATTCGCCTCTCCTTAAAAATACTTTCTTTCACCGAAAATCGCGGAGCCTACGCGAACAATATTTGAACCATTGGCAACCGCAACCTCAAAATCACCGCTCATTCCCATAGATAAAATATCCATATCTATATTATCTATTTTTTTATCTTTAATGTCAATGAAAGTTGCGTACATTGTACTGAAATATTGATTGATTTCCTTTTCATCACTGCAAATCGGAGGAATGGTCATCAGTCCCTTGACCTTTATAGAATCAAGCTCTGCCGTTTGGAAAAGCAATTGCTCAAGCTGTTCCGCAAAAACACCGCTTTTTGACTCCTCCCTGCCGATATTTACCTCAATCAATATATTTGTAACTATACCCTTAACAGCGCTTACACGGTTGATTTCCTTTGCCAGCTTATAAGAATCAACTGATTCAATCATATCAACCTCACCGACAATCTGCCTGACCTTATTGGTCTGAAGATGACCTATGAGATGCTTCTCGACGCCGTTAAGATGAAGCTCGTCTTTTTTTGAAAGATATTCCTGCACACGGTTTTCACCTATCAGATTACAACCAAGAGCCAGCGCTTTATTTATATAAGCGCTCTCAACAGTTTTTGTAACAGCCATCAAACGAACATCATTTGGATTTCTGCCGGCTTTCAGCGCGGCATTTTCAACACGCTCCCGGATTGCCTTGTAATTATCTTCAACAAGGCGAAGCCTTTTTTCATCAGGTATAAACTTTTCCATCATGTAACTCCTTTCCCTTAATAATTATCTGATCGTAAAGCCTGATTGATTTTTCCTCGTTAGGCTCATATGCAAATATTGCATAATCTTTTGTCTGATAGATTATTTTTCCGTATCTGAAAACAACCTGGTTTGCTATCATAGCATATACACCTTTATTGTCGTTTTCGTCCATATGAATCGCCGAAGCAGGCACCTTAAAGCCTGAATACTCGCCGTACCTTATCTCTATATCCTCAACACGCAATGACGCAAGTGCGCTGTCCATTTGTGAACTGCGAAGAATAAGGACAGATTCCTTTGTTCCCAGATCCACATCAGCGCCTTTTAACACCTCACAGTCAATAACCGCATCACTGTCCTTTAGGGCAACCTGAAGCTTATCGCCGTCGTCAATATTCTTAATCTGATCTGCCGTAACCCGGCAACAGAAATACCATTCGTAATTTGTAATCAGCTTGCCGAGGCACTCTTTTTTCTGCGCTTTTTCTACCTTTGAAAAATAGTCATCAAGTGTTTTAATATCTATATTTTCAATATGAGCATAATCAAAAAATCCTTCACACCCGTCTGTATATGAAGAAAAGATGCCCGATCTGTCAGTCGTAACATGCCCTGTCGGCTCACAGGAATCGGTGTTTATCTTATTGATTTTATCCTCAAGATTTTTTGTTACGACGGAAAAGTCAATTTTCTCGCCTATAATCATCTGACGCCTTGTAAGTTTATCATTCAGATTTTCCGCACAATCTCCCAGTGCATCTGCCGAATAATCCGCCTGCGCTCTCACATAGCTGTTGACATCCTCTAAAATATCCTTATCAATTGACTCAACATCGGTTGCGACTCCTGCCGATCTGCTCTGCATATCCAAATAATAATCAAGCTCACTGTGCAGACTCTTAAGTTCCGAATATTTTTTTGCGTTTTCAGCCGATAAAAAGGAAAGCGCAATATCTCCGCCGACCTTTACCTTTTCACCATCAGAAACACAGGCAACAGTCACATCTTGAGAGGCATTTTCAATAATATGCTCATCACGCACCACCAATGCGCGTGTATCTATCGTTTCATATACGGTATTCGTGACTGCCGTGATTGTCTCAACATCAATATGTGTCACAACATAGCACTCATAAAAAATATAAACACCTATAAGGGCAAACGCAATAATAATAGCAATGATATCCCTGCTGAGCCTTTTAGGGATTTTATTTACTTTTCTGCCGTCATTCCCTGCCATTTAAAAAATCCTCGCATTTTTGCACCGCTGTCTCAATCAGATTATCCCTTGACATTTGATCCGGATAAAGAAAAACAGCGTCCGTTCTCCTCTTAAACCAAGTAATCTGCCTTTTGGCATAATGCCTCGTCTCTTTTTTTAGATTATCTGCCGCCTGCTGCAATGTCGTTTCACCGTTAATATACGGCAAAAGTTCTTTATGTCCTATCGCCTGGGCAGATGTTGACAAATCTTTTTTCAGATTTAACCTCGCCTCGCTGACAAGTCCCTTTTCTATCATCCTATCCACTCTTTTGTCAATCCGGTTGTAAAGAATCTGCCTGTCAGCATAATTCAGTACGAAGTAAAGCACGCTGTAAGGTGGGCGTTCTCTGCGTGAATTTGTATTCTGCTGCGTTTTCGATACGCCCGAATAATACAGTTCCAGTGCTCTTACAACTCTCTTTTTATTGTTTGGGTGAATATGCTCCGCCGCGTTAGAATCCACACGCAAAAGTTCATCATAAAGCGCAGCGCTGTCCTTTTTCATAAGCCTGTTTCTGAGTGCACGGTCAACAGGCACTTCCTCAAAAATGATATTATCAACAAGGCTGTCGATAAAAAGTCCCGTACCGCCTACAATTACAGGAACATTTCCTCTGTCTGAAATCTCCTTTATTTTCTGCCTTGCAAGGTCACACCACAACGCAACCGAAAAATTTTCATGCGCATTCAGAAACTCAACAAGATGATGCGGCACCTGAGCCTTTTCCTGCTCTGTAGGGCACGCCGTTGCGATAGGCATACCCTTATAAACCTGCATGGAGTCTGCGGAAATGATTTCACCGCCGATTTTTTTTGCAATTTCAACAGAAAGCTCTGTTTTGCCGGAGGCAGTAGGCCCGGCAACAATAATGATTTTATGCTTCATCACTGGACCCTGCCGAACTGCTTTTCAATATCATATTTGGAAATTTTTATAAATACAGGTCTGCCGTGCGGACAAAAGCGTATGTCAGGCATGGAAAGCAGTTTTTTTACAAAAAGCTCCTGCTCGGCGGCTGTGGTTGTGTCACCCGCCTTGACCGCTCCTCTGCATGAAGCGGAGTGAAATATCCAGTCGATTTTATCGGGAAGGATATCTGTTTTATGCTCAAGGAGCTTTTGCGCTATTTCAAGAATCAAATCCTTGACGGAGCAGTCATCAACAAGAGACGGAACTGCACGCACTATAACCGCATTCTCGCCGAATTGCTCAACCTCAAATCCGCACTTGAGAAGTAAATCAATATTTGCGCAGACCGCATCAAGCTCGTCCTTTGTAAGATTTACGGTTTCAGGAGTCAAAAGAAGCTGCGTCTCTACAGTGGCCTGTGCTTTCAGGCGTTCAAAGTTTATCCTCTCATGCGCTGCGTGTTTGTCTATAAAATATAATTCTTTATCAAGCTCAACAATAATGTAGGTTTTAAATGCCTCGCCTATAAGACGAAAGTCGGGAATTTCAACATTCTTTTCTTTTTTTGCAGACGCTTTATCCTCAGACAAAGCTTTTTCATCTTCAAATTCGATATCAATATTCTTTTTTTCTTTACTGTTGCTCAAACCGCGTACAGGTGAATCGAGCTGCCAAAAATCCTCCCGCGGTTGAATTTTAAAGGTCTGCTGAACCGGCTTTTCCTCTCTTTTTTTAAAGAAATCTATTTTGGCAGAATATGTCTCCTGTTTTTTTAAAGAGGATAGGTTTTCCGTATTATATACCTGCTGAGCCGTTATATTAAAATCAGCCGTTTTTACACTTCTGTCATTATCCACAGCAGTTTTTACAGCATAATAAATCAAATTAAAAACAGAGCGTTCATCTGCAAAACGGACTTCAATTTTTGCAGGGTGTACATTTACATCAACGAGCATAGGATTTAATTCAATATTGAGAATACACATAGGAAAGCGTCCTGTCATTATTGAATTTTTATATGCCTGCTCAAGCGCCGCCATAGCCGTTGCTGATTTGACAAGTCTTTTGTTTATAAAAAAGAACTGCATTGCCCTGCTCTTTCTTGAAGCAGTCGGTTTTGATACATAGCCGCTGATTTGCATATTCTCAAACGAATAATCAACAGGCACAACGGAGTCGCTGACTTCCTTTCCGAAAACAGAGTAAACAGCAGACTTTAAATCGCCGCTGCCGGATGTAATGAGCGTTTGCTTTGAGTCACGGATAAATCTGAAGGAAATTTCGGGATGCGAAAGAGCCATTCTGTCCACAACCCCAGCAACGGAATTTCCCTCTGTAACATCCTTCTTCAAAAATTTCATTCTTGCGGGTGTGTTAAAAAATATATCCCGAACCACTATGGTAGTTCCCACAGGGCATCCCGCGTCATCGAGGGAAATTTCCTCTCCACCGGCTATCTCATACCGTGTTCCGCTGTTTTCACCACGGGCTCTGGTGAGAAGCTCAACCTTTGAAACGGCACTGATTGACGCCATTGCCTCTCCTCGGAACCCAAGCGTGCCGATTGCGTTCAAATCGTCTGCCGTGGCAATTTTGCTTGTGGCATGTGAAACAAAAACCTTTCTTATCTGCTCTCTTTCAATGCCGCAGCCGTCGTCGGTTATTCTTATATAGGTAGAGCCTCCGTTCTTGATTTCGACTGTTATATTTTTTGCTCGAGCATCTACCGAATTTTCTATCATTTCTTTTACAACAGAGGACGGGCGTTCCACAACCTCTCCGGCCGCTATAAGTTGATATACTTCCTTTGGCAGAATATTTATCTGAGGCATCCGACACCCCTCCTTTGTCTGTAATTCTTGTCTGCTATGAAAGCTCCTGTGCCTTTTTCTTTAAATCGTAAAGCGTCTGCATTGCTTCAATGGGAGTCAGTGTATTTACATCTATTGCCTTTAAAAGCTCAAGTATTTCGTTTTTGCCGTTAACTGCAAAATTGTACTGTATCTCGTTTTCCTCTTCATCGTCAAAGCTTGCGTTTGCCTTAAATTCTATTTCAACCGCGTTTTTTTCAAGCTCTTTGAGGATTACCTTTGCCCGTTTTACAACGCTGTCCGGAACACCTGCAAGCTTTGCTACCTCAATGCCAAAGCTCTGGTCGGCGCCGCCTTTTACAATTCTTCTCAAAAATGTTATATCGTCACCGCGTTTTTTAACCGCGATGGAGTAATTTTTGACGCCGTCCAGCATACCTTCCATAGCAGTCAGCTCGTGATAATGTGTCGCAAACAACGATTTTGCACCGAGACTTTTCTTTCGGCAGACAAATTCAAGCACCGCTCTTGCTATGCTCATTCCGTCAAAAGTTGAGGTTCCCCTGCCGATTTCGTCAAAAACAATCAATGAATTCCGCGTGGCGTTTTTTAATATTGATGCAACCTCGTTCATTTCCACCATAAAGGTTGACTGCCCAGTTGAAAGGTCGTCGCTTGCGCCTACCCTTGTGAAAATCGCATCAACCACTCCTATTTTTGCGCTTCTTGCCGGTACAAACGAGCCGACCTGTGCAAGCAGAACAATAAGCGCAATCTGACGCATATATGTGGATTTACCCGCCATATTCGGTCCTGTAATGATTGAGCATCTGTTTTCATTCATATCAAGAAGCGTATCGTTTGGCACAAACGGTACACCGTCAAGCAGGGTTTCAACCACAGGATGCCTGCCGTCCTTTATTTCAATCACTCCGTCATTTGATACAACGGGGCAAACATAATTGTTATTGACGGCTACCTGCGCAAGTGAAGCAAAAACATCCAGTGCGGCAAGACTTCTTGCAGTCTGCTGAATTCTTTTCAACTCGCCTGCAACAGCGTTTCTGACAGACGAAAACACTTCGTATTCAAGTGCGATACTGCGGTCCTTTGCTCCTATAATCCTGCCCTCAAGCTCCTTTAATTCCTGCGTAATATATCTTTCGCAATTGGTAAGCGTCTGTTTTCTTATATATGTCTGAGGCACCTGATCCTTATATGAATTTGAAACCTCTATGTAATATCCGAATACTCTGTTGTATCCGACCTTGAGCTTAGGAATTTTGGTAAGCTCTCTCTGCTCGTTTTCTATTTGGGCAATAACACCCGCACCGTCTGTCATAACAGATTTGAGAGAATCAATCTCACTGTTATAGCCCTGCTTTATCAGACCGCCCTCACGAACGGAAAACGGCGGCTCATCAACAATAGCGCTGTTAATCAAAGAACTGACATCCTCAAGCAAATCTATACCGCTGTATATATCCTTTAACATTGAGGAAGCACAGCCGCAAAGCAAAGCCTTTATATCCGGCAGTTTTTCAATTGTTGACTGAAGTGATTTCAGTTCTCTTGCATTTGCGGTGTCGTAAACAATTCTTGTCATCAGGCGTTCTATGTCACTGATTCCGACAAGTGCCTGACGGATTGAATCACGGACTACTATATTATCGGCAAGCTCTCCGACAGCATTTTGCCTTTTTGTTATTTTAGCAACGGACATAAGCGGCCTTTCAAGCCACGACTTCATCATACGCCTGCCCATAGCTGTTTTTGTCTTATCTATAACCCATAAAAGAGAATGCTTTTTGTCACCCGTCATCATGGATTTTGTTATTTCAAGATTTCTCCTTGCGCTGATGTCAAGGCTCATATAATTGCTCTCATCATAAAAATCAATTTCAGACGGAGATTCAATCTCGTCCTTTTTCCGCGTCTGGCGGAGATAGTATATAACAGCTCCCAAAGCGGATACGCACTGCTTACTGCGGCCTATCTCCAAAGAGGATACTTCTTCTTTATTCATCGTTTCAAGAATAAGATTTACCGACGCATCAAAATCGAATCTTTCATCGTCAAGCACTTCCACATTTGCTCCGAGCTTTTTTGCAAAGTCCTCAAGCTGATTGAAATCAAGCGCTTTTGCATTTATAATCAGCTCCTTAGGTGAATATGTGGAAAGCTGATTTATCAAATTCCCCTGAACATCATCACCGCTTAAAGCGGTGATGTGAAACTCACCTGTTGAAACATCTGCAAAACAAACACCCGTTTCATTGTCAGTGGCTGATATTGCACATAAATAATTATTTGCACCGTCGTCAAGCATGTTTCCTTCAATAACGGTGCCCGGTGTTATGATTCTTATGACATCCCTTTTGACAATACCCTTTGCCGAGGCAGGATCCTCCATCTGTTCGCATATTGCAACCTTGTAGCCTTTTGAAACAAGTTTTGCAATATAACTGTCGGCACTGTGAAACGGAACGCCGCACATAGGTGCTCTCTCATCCTGTCCGCAGTCCTTGCCTGTCAAAACAAGATCAAGCTCCTCAGATGCAATTTTAGCGTCCTCAAAAAACATCTCATAAAAATCACCGAGGCGGAAGAATAAAATAGCATCATCATACTGATTCTTTATCTGAAAATACTGTACCATCATCGGTGACATTTTATTAGCGCTGCCTGCCATTTTTTCTTCCTCCCCTTTAAAAAATGATGATTTAATCTGCTGTTAATGACAGCCGCCGCATGTGCAGCAATCGTGTGTACAGCCGTCATTCTGCGGAATTTCACAGGTCTCTGGATCCTGTCCGTCAAAGAACAGACCTATCATGCCGCTGATATACTGCGCCATCTGCTCCATTTCAGCCGCGGCGGCGGAATACTTCTGCATATTCTCGCCTTCCATTATTTTGCCGTACATCTTCTGATATTCCTCCTGGAGCTGGGCAATTCTTTCCTGTGATGCCTCTTCGCCTTTTTCGGACTCCTGCTGATATTTGAGAGAAATAAGCTGCATTTCCTGCATCTGCTTCTGAAGCTCATCATCCGCATCGTTCACCTTTGCAGCAGCCTGAAGCGCGATAAAACGCTCATCTTTTTGAATTTCCTTACCTAATTCTCTGAGTGCCGATTCAATACTCATAATTCTTTCTCCTTTACAATTTCGCCCCTCATTACAAAAGTAAGAGGTTCAATTACTTTGATGTTTTGAAAGGTTCCTATAAGACTTTTGTCACCTTCAAATTCTATAATCAGATTACCGTCATTCCTTGCGGCAATATAATTATCATTGAGCTTGCCTTTGCCGTAAACATAGCATTTGTATATTTTACCCTCGTGGAGCTTCATCTGCTGTGCGCTGATTTTTTCCTGCAAATCAGTAAGCTCTTTGAACCATTTTGATTTTTCCTGCTGCGATACAGGATCATCCATTCGTGCAGCCGGCGTGCCTTTTCTCGGTGAATAAATAAAGGTGAACAATGATGTTGCTTTAACCTCTTTTACAAGGGAAAGTGTTTCCTTGAACTCCTCATATGTTTCACCCGGAAAGCCGACAATGATGTCACTTGTTACGGAAAGCTCATCGCCCATCAGTTCTCTTGCATAATGAATCAACTCAAGATATTGCTCTCTCGTATAATTTCTGTTCATCGCTTTGAGCACACGGTTGCTTCCGCTTTGAAAAGGGAGATGAAGATGCTGGGCAACCTTATCGCAGGATGCCATTGTTTCAAGCAGCTCTTTTGTGCAATCCTTTGGGTGGCTTGTCATAAATCTGATTCTAAAATCACCGTCTATATCGTTCAGCTCTCTGAGAAGCTGTGCAAAGCTGACCTGCGGAATCAAATCCTTGCCGTATGAATTTACATTCTGACCGAGAAGCGTAATTTCCTTGCTTCCCCGCTGCACAAGCTGTCTGAATTCATTTATGATATCTTGCTTTTCCCGGCTGCGCTCTCTTCCGCGGACATACGGCACAATACAGTATGAGCAGAAATTATTGCATCCGTACATTATCGGAAGCCACGCCTTTGCGCCGTTATCTCTCTTTACAGGAATACCCTCGGCTATGGCGCCGTCCATATCGGGTATTTCAAAAACTCTCTTTCCGCCTGTCATAGTTCTGTAAAGAAGCTCCGGCAGACAATGAATAACATGCGTACCGAAAACAAGATCAACAAACGGATAAGAGTTTTTAATCTTTTGTGCAATATGCTTTTGCTGCATCATACACCCGCAAAGAGCAATTATCACATCGGGATTTTCTCTTTTATACTGCTTGAGTGAACCCACATTGCCAAAAACGCGATCCTCAGCATGCTCTCGCACAGCACAGGTGTTAAAGATGATCAGCTTTGCATCATGGCGGTCATCCGTGAACCCATAACCTATCTGCTCAAGCATGCCCTTGATTTTTTCACTGTCTGCAACATTTTGCTGACAACCGTATGTAATAACGCACGCTTTTGGCATTTCATCATATCTTGCTGAAATAACAGAGCTCATTTTATAAGAAAACTGCTTTTGCTTTTCCATTTGAGATTTATCAACAACTGCTGTTTTTCTGCTTTCGCCGCTCAACCGTTTCGCCTCCGTAAATTTCTGCCCGATATACAGAGAATATTATAACAAAAGGCAATTATATAATCAATATATAATTATTAATAAAATAATAATTTTAAGTGATTGATTTTTGTTTAGAATAATGATAGAATTTTTTAATGAATTTTAATTTTTATCGGTGATATTATGCTCAAAAAAAGAGGAGCAGGAGTTCTTCTGCACATAAGCTCTATGCCGTCACCCTACGGCATAGGTGTATTTGACGATAACGCAAGGGAATTTATTGATTTGATTGCTGATATGGGATTTACATATTGGCAGGTTCTGCCGTTTAATCCCCTTGACGGCGCAAATTCTCCGTACTGTTCTCCAAGTGCGTTTGCGGGTAATTATCTTTTTATTGATCCTGTTGGCTTAAAGAATATGAATCTGATAAGCGATGCTGATGTACGGGAAAACATATATGGAGGATCCCCCTATACCGCCGACTATGAATTTGCGGCGGAAAAAAGGCTCAAAATACTGAAAAAAGCTTTCCTGAATATAGATGGAAAGCTTGCAGAAAAGATAAAAAAATTTGAAATTGAAAATGAATGGCTCACGGATTACAGTGTCTTTATGGCTGTCAAGGAACAGGAAAATATGAAGCCATGGTGGCAATGGAGCAAAAAGCATTCGCATTATTATGAATGTATAAAAGATATATACGCCTATGAGGAAAGCGCCGCATTCTGGAAATTTGTTCAATATATCTTTTACACGCAGTGGAACAAATTAAAGGAATACGCAAATGAAAAAGGAATCGCCATAATAGGCGATATGCCTATATATGTAGCAATGGACAGCGTTGATGTATGGTCCGATACATCCATGTTTCTGATTGACGATAAAACCCTGAAACCGAAAAAAATCGCAGGTGTTCCGCCGGATTATTTCAGTGAGAACGGTCAGCTCTGGGGAAATCCGATATACGATTGGAAAGCCATGGAGCGTGACGGCTTTTCATGGTGGATATCCCGCTTAGGCCATGCATTAAAAACATACGATACCGTAAGAATTGACCACTTCAGGGCGTTTGCGTCATATTGGGAAATTCCTGCCGATTCAGAGACGGCAAAAATCGGAAAATGGGTTGACGGTCCCCGTATGAAACTCTTTGACAGGCTGTTTGAAAAATATCCGGATCCTCCGATTATTGCCGAGGATTTAGGTGTTTTCGGCAAGGATGTCATAAAGTTATTAGAGGATACAAAATTCCCGGGAATGAAGGTTGTACAGTTCGGATTTGATCCCGATGCCGACTCATCTCATATGCCTCACAACGCATGCGCAAACAGTATAAACTATGTCGGCACGCATGATAACAATACAATCCTCGGCTGGCTATGGGAAGCAGGAGAGCGTGAGAGGAAATTTGCCCTTGATTATGTAGGCTTTGACGGAGACAACTGGGGTGAGGGCGGCTATCACAGTCCGTCGTGCAGAAAAATAATTGAAGCAGTCTGGAAAAGCGCCTCCAATGTTGCTGTCATCTCTTTTCAGGATATGTGCGGCTTCGGCTCAGATGCAAGAATGAATATACCGGGAATTCCCGAAAAAAACTGGCGTTTTCGCACCACGATGGAAACTGTGAAAAATGTGGACAGCAATTATTTCAAAAAAATCAACTCACTTTACAGAAGAATGTATCCGGCATTTGATTAGAGAAAATTAAAACAGTACAGCCAGATAAGAATGTATTTGCACTGAGGGCTACCCTTGCTTTCACACTTTATAGGATAAGAAAAACGGGTAAAAAGGATAGAAAATATGGTAGTAAAAACACTTGAGATTCGCGGTGCGAACGCAAATAAAACCTTTTCTAAAACGCGTGTGGGATGCAGGGGTATTGTAATAAAAGATTCCTGTATGCTCATTTCCCACGAGGTAAACACACAGTATTACTTAATCCCGGGCGGTGGTTTGGAAAAAAACGAAACAGCTCAAGCGTGTTGTTCCCGTGAAATATGTGAGGAGACCGGATACATTGTGAAACCTGTTACTCATTTTCTCACAATAAACGAATACTATGAAGAGTACAAATATATAAGCCACTATTTTCTATGCGAAATCATTGGAAAGTCAAAACAGAACTTGACCGCCGATGAAATTGAGCGAGGACTGATTCCCGAATGGATAGTGCCGGAAAAAATGCTTGAAATATACGCTAAATATGAAGATTTTTCAACATCAAATGAAGAAAAGAGAGGAGCATATCTACGGGAGTATACGGCGCTCACAGAATATTTTAAGATGGTAAAGAATAGAAACGGAAGTATGGCCAGCGGCGATATCAACATCAAGAATACCAACGACTTAAAAAAACATAACATTATGTAAAGTATATCTACAAATCTTTGCATGTTAATATTTGGTTTTGTCTTATTTTTTGGGATCACTTCATGTTGAGGACGCCGTTCCTTTTTTATTTTCTTACGGGACTGACTGAAAAGACTATGCGTTTTTAGTACCCATAGGTTATCAGTTCCTACTCACCGTTATCCGTTTTGGCAAGATACCATTGCCATTTATCATACCGCGTTCCGGGATTAAAGCCGCCGCATACCGTGAATCTGTTATAAATGAAGAATCGAACACGGCGCATTTAATATATTTCTTGTTTCCGAGCTGCCTGCAGTAATCAAGCTCGTCAGATAATCTTTCATCAGAGCAATAAGTAATGGTATATACTTTTTCAACACTTTCCCAAGTTTTTATTTCTTTAATGATCACAGCAAACGCACTGCTGAGTTCCTGCTATTACATACTTCACTGCTGCCTAAATCAACAATAACATCTGATGTGATGTCCTTTGAACAGCCGATAACAGAAATAACGAGAATTAAAAATATAAATATAATGCCTGCCCTTTTCATACGACCACCCCTGATAAAATGATATAAGACATCCTATAAAAAATCAAGGAACACAGAGGTGAATATATCTACCGATGATGGAATTAGGACAATATTATATTTTCAAAATCCGACTTTTAGTTTTAAACACATTATCTTGAAAAATTCTATTCATAATCTGAATACCATTTAACAGGTATTGTACCCAAAAGAATGCCTATTGCAGGAAGTAAGGAAAACATAATGAAAACAGGTGTTGTATATTTTTCAAATTCCGGATCAGACCTGAAACTTGCGCCGTTGCAGAGCGCTTCATTTATCCTGTTTATATTTTCACCGCTGAAATGGATTGCCGAATAAACAATTCCGCATATAACCGATGATATTCCCGTTGCTATTTTAACCAGAAGCGACTGCCCTGAAAAGAACAGAGCATCATGTCTTACAGCACTCCTTTTTTCCTCATAATCGACTGCATCGCCTATCATAAAGCTCTGAATGGCAAATATAATTCCAATGCCAAATGAAAATGCAAAAAGCAAAGCCGAAAAAATCATAAACGGAAAAATATCACAAAGATTATGCTTAAATATCAGGTAAAGACAAAATATCCCCGCACCTGAAGCGGCACTTATCATGCTGAACACAACAGTTAATCCGCTTTTTGAATAACGCTGTACGAGAGTGGGTGTCATGCTGTTTCCGATAAGCTGACCTGCCATTGAAAATGTGCCTGAAACAAGCATATATTTTATGTACGGCTCCTGTCCGTTATTGCCGAAATAATAGACATAGATGACATTCTGAACAAGATTCATCAGCATGTACGGGCTCCTCAGTATTCCGGAAAGCATAATGAATCTGAACGGTCTGCATCTCCACATAACTCTGAAATTTTCTTTTATGGACACTTTATGATGAACAGGCTTTACCCTCTCCTTAACAAAAAATCCCGTAATCTGAAATAAAGCACTGCCAAAGATTATCAGTAAACAGCACACAAGCATCACGCCTGCCTGCATCGCATTGGAATTGTTGTCCATTTTATGAGACATAAAGTTCCCCACCGACTGAGACGCCTGAAGAACAGTTAAAACGATTATTGAACCGCTTACTGATGATACAATTCTGGCGTCAGCGAGAAGCTTGTTTCTGCCTTTGCTGTCCTTTGTCATCAGAGACGGAAACGACCATAGTGAAACATCTCCCGCCGAATATGATGTTCCGAACAGAACAAAACTTATACCTGCCCACAAAATTATAAACATATTTTTAGCAGTCGAATGATCATCACCATACTGATAATTAAAAATGTTAAAAGCGATAAAACACAGATGGGAAACGGAGAAAAAATAAGATACGGTCTGCATTTTCCAAGCTTTGTATTTGTTCTGTCAATAAAATATCCCATAACAGGATCGCTTATAAATTCAATGATTTTTGATACAATCGTTATGACGCTGATTGCAGCCGCAGGCAGAAAAATAACGCTTTGAAAATAAAAACTGAGTCCCGTGCTCATCACAGCAT
The DNA here is from genome assembly GCA_947628175.1 of uncultured Clostridia bacterium. GTDB lineage: Bacteria > Bacillota > Clostridia > Oscillospirales > Acutalibacteraceae > Eubacterium_R. The sequence continues at coordinate 34,663 of CANQZA010000010.1, forward strand.
AAATGATATTCTGTCCGCACATTCCCGTTAAAAATGCTGCTCTTTCTCTTTTACTATATGAATAATCCATCTTTTTCCCCTTTTCATTTACATACTTTTGGTATGTATTATTGCAAAAAAAATACATTCCCGGATTTTTAATCGAGGGCAGCGCCCGAGCATCAATATTTGTTAAGGCGCAGCCCGTTTCAGCGGGAGATTATAACTCTCGCTGAAAGAAAAAGGTATTACCCGCCGCCTATAGAGGCGGGACATCTTTTCAAATGCTATATTTAACCTAAATATTCCTCAAATACAGGATACACATCGTCAAGAATGGAACCGAGTCCCATTTTGTCGGCAATATCACACAGAAACAAAAATTTTCTCTTTATTTCCTCTTTTTCACAGCAGAACACCATCGGATTGAGCCAGATGTTTATAAGCAGCACCATAACCTGAGCAAGCTCCTTTGGATAATCGGTTACGATTGAACCGTCTTTCATTCCCTGCTCTAACGCCGGCTCAAAAAAGACCGGAGCAAGATGGTTAACCGTCCGATTGAGATAGTCGCTTAAAAGCTCGGGCGTCTTTTTGTAATCCACCTTCATTGAGGCAAATTTTTTCTCGTCCGGATCTTTAAGGCTTGCAACAAACATTTTTTTTATTTTGTCTCTGCCGTTGAGAGTGTTATCCCTGAGTATGATTTTCCAGTCATCAAGAAGATGATTGTTTGCATACATATCAGTCATAACAGCAAGAAGAATATCATTTTTTGACTTGAAATGATGATATACCGCGCCCTTTGTAAGTCCGCCGAGATTATCAATAATATCCTGCACAGTTGTATTTTCGTAGCCGTTTTTCAAAAAAAGGCAGGTCGCCTTTTCAATAATAAGTTTTCTTGTTTCCTCAGGATATTTGTTTCTTGACATAGGTCTCTTCCTTTACATACTTTCGGTATGTAAATATGATATCATATTACGATATTTATGTCAACACCTAAAAAAAACAGGGAGCTGTCCCTGTAACAGGACAGCTCCCGCTTGTGTATTATGCTTTTACTGTGTCTGCTGATTTTGCTGAGCATTGTTGTCTGCATTATTATTCTGATTATTGCAGGGAATACAGTTAGTTCTCTCAGCAGGGAAAAATTCATCAACAGGAAAATCAATCGATTGGAAGGTTTCGCAAGGATTTGAAGTATTGCAGTTACATTCTCTTTCAGGAATACAATAGTCGTATGCAGGAATAAGAATCTGGGTATCTCTCTCCATCTGGACTATTGAAAACAGTCCGAGCGTCACAAGTATTGCCTTTGAGGCACCGCAGGAAGGCATAGAATCCTCCACTGAATTTAAAATAGACTGCGGAAAAGAAGAGCATACCGGAACAGGACAGTCACAACTGTCGCAGATATCTGTTGAGAGTATAACAGGGTCAACCGCCTGCACCTTTGCAACAGGATTTGTATACTGCGGAGCAACAGGACAGTCAATTAACTCGCTTACCGGATTTGATACAAATACCTTTACATCTCCGTCGCTTCCGTAAAGAATACATTTCTTGTTGAACTGTGCGAAGCCGATAGCAACCTGAGGAGTAGTACATGGTGTTGCATAGGTATCAAAGCACAGTTTGAAATAAAATGTTATGTCAACACTATAAAATCCCCTGTTAAACGGCACCTCCTCAACATCAATGCTCACCTCGTCAATAACACAGTCGCGTGTTTTTACGGTAACCGCTTCATCAATAAGCCTTTGTGAGCGTGAAAAAAATGTAACTCTTAAATCTTCAAGACAATCCTTGCTGACACAACTGTCAAATATGCGCTTTGTGTCGATACATACTGCCTCATTTATTCGTCTTTCTCCTGTATCTAAGATTGGATTATCAGGCATAACAAAACTCCTTCTTAAAATATTGAAGTAAACTTCAGTAACATTCTATGAAGGAGTTAAAAAAATGATAATGATTTAATTTGTTTGAAATAAACCTTTTTTGAAGATGCTTTTTGACTCTGCAAAACTGTTTTTCACACGAATCCTCTGTCAGTCAGCCGAAATTTCATTTACCGTAAACGATCTTATATGCGGAGCATATGTATCTCTGCCGTCAAATCTTGTTTTTCCGCTGTTTGAAAAGGTCAGCGTGTTTTCACCTTTTTTTAAATCGACATATGCCGTAACGGTTTTATAGTGGTTCCAGCTATATGTATTACGGCAGTAGATATCCTGTGATGCGCCGCCAACTGACAGCGTTATATACCTCTCAATCAAATCGACATTATAGGCATGTTTGCCGCCCTCTTCATTATTTGCATAAAGGAGGGTGAGTGCATAGGTTCCCGCCCTTTTAACATGAATCTTATATTCGGCACTTCCCGAATTGCAGGAAATACCATCAAGATAATGAACATTAATAGCCTCGTTTGTATTCATTTTCGCCGTACCCGACAGCTTGCCCTGCCCGGCTGATACAGTGAGAGAGGTCTGCTTTTTTTGACTCGGAGCTATAATAAATTCTTCAACGGGCTCATTGATTTTTACATCAATATAATTAAGTCCCCTCATCAGATAAATCACATTATCCTCAGAAACAGAAACTTCATTTCCGTTAATCAAAGCTTTTTCAAAACTGCCGCCGGACTTGATATGAACATCATAATAACCGTCCGCAGGGGCAACGGCCAGATAGGACTGCGTATTTTCGTCTGTTCTGTCGCTGTCCTTTAAAACAGCAAGCTCGTTATTCTCATCAGGCTGGGTCACAAGCAGAGAATCCAGAACAATAGTGCCTGTTTTATGTTTAAAGGATATTATATGCTCGCCTTTTTCAAGTTCATACTCCATTGTAATACAGTCGGTATATTCGCTCTTAATTGTGTTTTCAAACGAAACCTCTGTTTCCTTGCCGTCAATTGTCATAACGGATGTTGACGCAACACGGTCATCGGAATTCTGAACACCATTTTCGTCAAAGGCACCGTCATTTGAATTGCCGTAAATGATATTAAGGTCATATTTTCCGTCCTTGGGAACACGGAAGTGAAGCTCAATACCGTCGCCTTCTTTTTCCATTCCGCCGACCATTCCGTTTAACTCGCCGGTTGTGGCATATGCGCTGTCATATGTATACGCGCTTCCCAAAAGCGTTCCGCGCTCAAATTCATATCTCTTACTGTATGATTCTTTTTCGTATTTATAATCGGGTTCATCCTCCTTGGCAGGAGAAACCGTGATATGATAAGCGTCTGCCTCATCCATATCCTTCATATGAATTTTAAGGGTTGAGCCGCTGACAGTCGTTGTATAATTCGTAATTAATTCAGGTGAATGAACCACACCTGAAATGCCTTTATAGGAAACGCCCTCAACAGCAACATGGACTCTCTTGCCTTTAAAGGCAGTTTGATCAAGATTTTTCAGCTTTACGACCGCTCTGCCTTTTCTGCCGCCACAGATGATATCTATTTTGTCCTCATTGTCGCCAATACAGGCAATGCCCATAAAGCCCTGTGAAGTATATTCCTCTTTTCTTTTTATAAAGGCATTTTCAAAATTGGATTTAAAAAGATCCTGATATTCTATATCTACTGTCTCCCCCTGCATATCAGCATACCAGCGGTAGAGCCACCAGTTTGAATTGGGGGAATTATCATCGGCTGCAACATCGCAAAGATTATCCGCAAGACGCCAGTATGCATTATCACCGTATACCTTTGTCAACTCAATCTGTGTGATATACTGCAGCATTTTGCCGGGCAGGCCGTTGTCCTGCATTCTGCCGTATTCCGTAACAATTATCGGGAGTTCATCTATACCGAGGCTGCTCTCAATAGCGCGGTAATCACTTACATGCTTTTTCCAGAAATAGACGGAAAAATCACTGAGCTCATGATAAATCATAATTTCGGGCACGCACTTATTCTCACAACAATATTTAAGAAAAGGATTTATTTCGTTATTATCGTAGTCACAAAAGCCCGGACCGCCGATCAGCGCGTCAGGATAAATGGATTTTACGAAATCATATGTAATTTTCCACGCTTCAAAGAAGTTTTGCATACCCTGTTCATTATATACACCGTATGCACCGTTGTCATCCTTCACCGTTTCGCCGAACCATACACCATTGTCACACTCATTAAACAGGCAGTAAACTATTTTGTCACTGTATGAAGTTTTTGAGAGATATTTTACTGCCTTTTCAACCTTTGGCAGGTAATCCTGCATCAAAAACGCTTTCCAATCATATGAACCGTTTGCGCGCATTTCATTGATGCTTTCATTTTCATAGTACCATGTTGAATAAACATCCTGAAGATAAACAACATTGTACTGTGTATTTTCAAGCTGTTCACAGACATTGTCAATATCGCCCACAGGATGCTGCAGACCGCCTGCGACCTTTTGTGAAACAGTTGATATATCAACACTTTCAGTCATATTTTCTGACGGTACTCCCTTTTCGGCAATACCGTAAAGATAACCTGATGCTCCGGAGGTTACTGCGCCTGTTTTCTTGGAAAAATCGGCAGTGAGACTCGGTTTATACATAATGAAAAATCCGCCGGCAAGAAGTACGGAAATCAACACAAAACACAGTATAACAGAAAAAAATACTTTTAAAAACCGTTTCATAGAATCATTCCTTTATGAAGCAGAGCTTTAACGCTTTTTTATCAACTCTGAATGTAACCCGGGTGTAATTGAAATCCTCTCCGTCACAGTTGCCGAGAAGGGGAAGTCCGTCTGCGGAGGTAACCGTCCCGCCGATTACATACCCCTTGCGAAGTTGCTTTATTGCGTCGATATCACCCTTACTGTATTTGGGAATAAGCGGTAGTGCCTTTACCGCATTAACAGGTTCAACCAAAGCAAAATCAAGAAGTCCGTCATCAAGCTTTGCATTCGGAGCGGGGCAGAAACCTCCTCCGTAATAGCTTGCATTGCATATTGCAAATAAAGTGTAATCAATGGGATTAGCCGTTATTTTGTATGGCTTATTATTTTCGTCTATGCAGTCAAGGTCTATATTGATTTGGTATTTCATAGACTGACAAAGCACAGGCAAAATAGCAATATTATAGGCCTGGTGACCTAATGCGGGAATCCTGCCTGCAATTTTTCTGCCGATTTGCTCAACCTTTGTATCAAGGCCGTAGCTCATAACATTGATACATTTTTCGCCGTTATAATCAATCAGGTCAATAGGTTTTACATCGTATCTGATTTTGCCGTTATAAAACCCGAACGCTTTGATAACATTCTCCACATTTATTTTTTTTGTCGCATAAATCTTTTTTGCAAAATCATTACCGGTTCCCAACGGCAACACCATCATCGGAGTATCACTGCCTGCAAGACCGTTTGCAATCTCATGAACAGTTCCGTCACCGCCGCATGAAACAATCACACATCCGTCACCGTATTGCTTGGAATACGACCGGGCAATATTTTCTGCATCACCCTTTGACTTTGTTTCCTCCAAAATCATTTCATCATTAATAAGTCGGAATGTAGATTTAATCCTTGAGAAAATTCTTGTTTTATTATCATTGCCTGCAATGGGATTAATAATAAATATGTATTTCACTTTACCGTTTCCCTCTTTTCTTCGCCGGTTATATTACTCTTGCACCGCCTATCGGTCTGATTGTGAGAATATGACACGAGCCCTCCCCGAAAACATCATCCATGGTACTCCTATACTTTTCAAGCATATCATTGGGGACAAACGCCTGTATCGTTCCTGCAAAACCGCCGCCGTGAACACGCCATGCTCCTTTACCTCTGAGAATTTCCTCGCTAAGGCAAAGAGCAAGCGAAAGCTTTTGCTGCGTGGGAGCCTTATTCGTATATACATTTTGATTATATAAAAACGACGAAAGACCTGAATCGGTAATAACCCTTTTAAATCCCTCAAAATCGTTGCTCTCCAGACAGGAAACGGCTCTTTCCACTCTCTTATTTTCATTGAAAAAGTGTACCGCACGAAGCAATGCTCTGTCATTCACCTTACCTGTAAGCACACAAATGGAGGACATAAACTCCTCATAACTGACTTCTCTTAAAACAGTTTTTCCGAGTGCCTTTGCAACAGATTCCATTTCACTGCGCACTGCGGCGTAATCATCTGTAAGATCACTGTGATTGCCGTGTGTGTCTACAATACAAAGGCTGTGACCGGATTTATTAAAATCAAAATTAATTTTGCTTATAACAGGATTTTCAACACTTTTAAAATCAATCGTCACAAAAGTACCTACAGATGATGCCGTTTGGTCAAGCAAACCCGACGGCTTACCGAAAAATACATTTTCACTATATTGTGCAGCTTTGGCAATGGTAACCGCGTCGATATTGCCGTCGTTATAAAGATGTGAAATAACCGTTCCTATAAGTACCTCAAAAGCCGCAGATGAGGAAAGTCCCGATCCGCCCATCACATCACTTGTGGTACAGGCATTAAAACCGCCTATCTTATAACCGTTCTCTTTAAGGCGTGCCGCAACACCCTTTACCATAGCGGTAGAGTGTCCGAATTTTGATTTATCGAGGCTGAGATCGGATAAATCAACAACATTCATGGAATGACCCTCTGATTTCTCATGAATAATATTGTTATCCGTCGGAGCGGCAACGGCAATCGCATCCAGATTTATCGACGCCGCAAGCACCCTGCCATTATTATGATCGGTGTGGTTACCGCAGATTTCCGTGCGACCCGGAGCACTTAATACCATTACATCGCCCGTGTCTCCAAATATTTCAATAAATTTATTTGCGGTTCGTATGTACCGCGGCTTTTGCTTTTCAACAGCCTCGTCGGTAACATAAACCCTTTTGAGCATGGTGTCCGCGTTACCTGATTCAATCATTTTAATTAATTCCGACGGTTTCATGTTTTACACTCCTTAAAGAACAATTTTATATTTTTCCTTTTCAGAATAAATCAAAAGTGTTTGATTCATCTGTCTGGACTTTCTGCCATAAAAAATATTGAATGTTATAACCGATACACCCGTAAAGCCTATGATGATCATAAGCAAAACAATAAACTGAACAGAAAACGGATTATAAATCGCTGAGCCGATTTTTGTATAGATATAAAGCCTTGGCATAAATCCGAGCAAGCTCAGGCAAATATAGTAAATAAAATCATATCTCATGGAACCATAGTACTTTGATACCATTCCGAGCGGAATACTCGGCACAATTCTTGAAACAAACAGTATATAAGGATTTCCGTTTCCGCGAAATTGAATCCAGTCTCTTACAAAATGAAGCTGCCGTATTCCAAGAATCATTCCTGTCCAGCCTCCGCCTATAAATTTTCCCTCCACATATTTGACGGTGAAGAAAAACGCAAGAAAAACAAGATTTATAATGATTGCCTGTGTCATCGGAAAAACGATACCCGATATAACACATAAAAATCCCATCGGAATCGGAAGTTGACATTTTGCTATATATAAAGCAAAAATACAGATTAGTATTTCAATATCCGAGTCAAGCTTGACAATTGCCTCGTCTATACCCTTCAGCCAGTTAATCAGTGTATCAAACCTGACCTCCAGCTTTGTATGATGATATAATACTACCGATAAAAAAATCAAAAGCGCCGCTGTTACAAGCAGAATGATATTTGTTATTAAATTTGTCTGATGGCGTTTTTGCTGTTTCACAAAGTCATCTCCAAATTTTTAAGATAAGCTATTCACATTCGTGGAAATTTCCCAAAAATGCAAAATTCGGAAGTTCGTCGGACAATGCACAGATTAAGTCCAGTGTGGTTTCGTCTTTCACGCTTCCGAGAACATCAACATAAAAATAATAACTGAAATCACCGTTTCCCTTCGGTCTTGACTCCAGCTTTGTAAGATTGAGTCCTGCCATCGAAAATCTTCCGAGAACTCTGTAAAGAGAACCTGTCTTGTGCGGAGTCGCAAAAATCAGTGATATTTTATCCGCGTTTTCCTCAATCACAAGCTCTTTTGAAATAACGATAAAACGCGTTGTGTTGTTGTTACTATTCTGCACACTTTTTCTTAATATTTTCAAGCCGTATTTTTTTGCCGCAAGCTGCGAACAGATGACAGCTATATTATTCTTTTCAGACTCCGATACAAACTTTGCCGCGGCCGCGGTATTGGTATAGTTTACGCCTGTAAAGTTAAAACTTTTCAAGAAATAATTACACTGTGAAAGAGCCTGAGGATGAGAATAAACATCTGTTATATCCTCATACTTTGTACCCGGTTTTGCGCAAAGGCAGTGCTCTATCTTTAAATCATATGCACCAACGACATAAAATCTATACTTCATTATCAAATCATATGATTCATGAACAGAACCCGCTGTAGAATTCTCAACAGGAATGACACCGAATTTTGCCTCTCCCTTATCAACAGCTTCAAACACATCCTCAAACTGCTTGTAAAACTTGATTCCGGCGTCAGGAAAAAGGGCATTTGCCGTGACTGAACTGTACGCTCCGTCAACTCCCTGGCACGCAACCGTGATATTTTTATAAGCATCATTTTTTCTGTCAAGCGCCGCTGTTATTTGTTGGCGAAGCTGCTTTCCTCCGCCTATAATTTTATGCTGCAATGCTCTTGAGGCATCCATCGTGGCGGAAAAAACTGTCTTTATTGTTTCACCGTGTTCACCGCATTTTTGAGCTACATTTTCAAGTATCTGCTGCTCTCTTTCCTCATTGAGTACGGGAATTCCTCTTTCAACCTTATATTTTGCCACATCCTCAGCAAGACTCATTCGCTTTAAAAGCAAGGGAATTAATTGAGCATCAATTTTATCAATTTCTTTTCTCAGTCCTAATAAATCCATTAAAATAATATCCTTTTTTACATCATCAAATCTAACAGGGCAAATGCTGCCGCCGCCTCAACTACAGCAACGGCACGCGGCACTATGCACGGATCGTGCCTTCCCTTTACAACAAGTGTTTCATTCTGCATCGTCTGCAAATTCACACTTTTCTGAGGTTTTGATATTGACGCTGTGGGCTTGATGGCAACACGAAATATGACAGGAGCACCCGTTGTCATTCCGCCGAGAACACCGCCGTTATTGTTTGAATCAAAAACAACTCTGCCATCCTCTGCCATATACTGGTCATTTGCCTGTGAACCCTTCATCGAGGCAAAATCAAAACCTGCACCGAATTCTATTCCCTTAACAGCGGGAATCCCGAACATAATTGAGGAAATATGCCCCTCAACAGTAAAAAAAATATTCGCTCCTATTCCTATCGGAAGTCCTGTAGCGGCACATTCAATTATGCCGCCGACACTGTCTCCCTCCAGCCTTGCACTCTCAATAAGAGCACACATTTTTTCCTGTGCCTGAGGAGAAACAGTAGAAAAACGCTTTGAGGAAAGCTCTTTCAGCGTTTGCTCTGATATGCCGATTTTATCAAATGCTTCATCGCCCACATCGCCTATTTTTAAAATGTGCGCTCCGACTGCAACACCTTTTTTAGCAAGAATCTGCTTCGCGACAGAACCCGCAAATACAAGCGGTGCCGTAAGCCGTCCGCTGAAGTGACCGCCGCCCCTGATGTCGTTTTTACCATGATATTTTACATATGCCGGATAATCACTGTGCGACGGACGCGGAACAGTCATAAGGTTAGAATAGTCGCCG